>JAJZPZ010000012.1 GCA_021847795.1 Nitrospirota bacterium | reverse complement strand
CTCGCGCTGGACACTGCTGTCAGGGCAAAGGATGAATTCGGCAGGCTCATGGCCCTGGGGATAACCGGGATGTTTTTTGTCTACTTCTGCGTAAACATCGGCATGACCCTCGGAATGATGCCCGTTGTCGGGGTGCCCCTTCCTTTTGTGAGCTACGGGGGCACCGCGCTCCTGAGCAACTTCATTGCAGCCGGCGTCCTGATCAACATACGGACACGGAGATTCGAGCTCTTTTACCCGTAAAACCGGGTGCCTGAAGGTTTGCATCGGTTATATCATTTTGCTATCAACCGTTAAGCATGGAGGTGAGCAATGGCCCAATTACTTGTAAGGGGACTTGAACCTGAAATTATAAACCGCCTTAAGGAAACATAGGGAAACATAGGGACAACCACCATATTTTATTGACAACCTTAATCCGTATGCGTAAATTATTCATATGCCGGGAATAGCAAGTGTAGTCGTCCCGAAATATCCACACCACATCACCCAGCGCGGGACAAACAGAACAGCTATTTTCCTTGATGACGAAGACCGGCGTTTTTTTTGCTGCAAAGACAAAGACTGACATATGGGCTTATTGCCTCATGGACAATCATTTCCATCTGCTTTTGGAACCCCCAGAACAAGAAAGCTTAGGGACTTGAGAAGTTTTACCGCACCGGCAATACCTCAGGAATCCAGGTCATTCATGCCGGGAAATTACGATTGATCCTCACGCTCCTTGATGCAGCAACAGAAGCCAAAGGGACGAACGCTCCCGGCTTAGGACTACACCGGTTGAAAAGAGATAAAAAAGATATCCGGGCGGTAACAGTCCAGGCCAACTGGCGGGTAACATTCAGGTTTATTGCCGGAAATGCCGAAATTGTCAATTACGAGGATTACCATTAAGGAGGACGTATTTATGGCTATGCAGAACCCAACCCATCCGGGCGAAGTTTTAAAGAAACTGTGGCTTGAGCCCACAGAGGCCGCCGAACACCTTGGAGTTGCCCGAAAAACGGTTTCCAAGATTATCAACGGTCGTGGGGCAATCACTCCGGAAATGGCGCTGAGGATAGAAATAGTATTTGGTTCAACCGCGGAGACATGGATGAACATGCAAACTGCTTATGATCTCTGGCAAATGAAGGACCTCCGCAAGTCGCTGAAGGGAAGGCTCCAACACGCCCGGCCATCACCACATGCCGTGTCCCGGTAGGAAGGCGGCAAAAGCAGGATTTTGTGGTGTGCATCACATTCATTTTCATCTTATCCTGATACCATACGTATAAAAGGGCAGGAGGTCTGCCGTGATGGTAAAAGGGAGATTTAAAGAAGAGCAGGACATCATAGACGATGCCCTGGCCTCAAAGCAGTATACTCCCCGCCAGGTCAGGAACTACATCAGCCATTTCCTGAGGAACGACATGACCCTTTTGCAGGGCGAGTGCAAGGACTCAAAAAAAGCGCTCGATGTAATTCAGCATATGTCGCACATCCTCAGAATCCTGGGGATGTAGAGCCAGGCTGCCCGGGGCCATTGCTGCTCAGTTGTTATGCTATAATTACAAACGATGAGGATTTTAAAGAGCACAAAAGAGATCGCTGCCTTTCTGAAGCTGCTCAGAAAAAGGGCTGCCGGAGGGTACCCCGACATCGAGCGTGCGGTGAAGAGCATCCTTGCAGACGTTCAAAAAAAGGGCGACCGGGCGGTCGAACAATATACCCGCCGGTTCGACAAGCATAGCCTTCCGATAAGGATCATGCCTTCAGAGATAAAGGCGCATGCAAAAAAAGCGGACAAAAAAATCGTGCAGGCCCTTAAATTGTCGGCCGCGCGGATAAGGGATTTTCATGAGAAGCAGCAGGAAAGCTCCTGGTCTTTTAAAAAGGAAGGCGCACTTCTCGGCCAGATCATCAGGCCCATAGAAAGGGCAGGCATCTATGTGCCGGGCGGCAAGGCCTCCTATCCCTCAACTGTTTTGATGAATGTTATCCCGGCGCAGGTGGCGGGAGTCAGCGAGATCGCCCTGTGCGTGCCCACCCCTGCCGGTGAAGTCAATCCCTATGTCATGGCGGCGATTGATCTCCTGGGAGTAAAGGAGGTCTACAGGATAGGAGGGGCCCAGGCCGTAGGCGCCATGGCGTACGGAACCGGAACCATAAAAAAGGTGGATAAAATAGTGGGGCCCGGGAACATCTTTGTTGCAATGGCAAAGAAGATGGTTTTCGGAGAAGTGGACATTGATATGATAGCCGGCCCCAGTGAAATACTGATCATTGCCGATGGAACTGCGAACCCGGCCTTTGTGGCAGCAGACATGCTGAGCCAGGCAGAGCACGATGAACTGGCGTCCAGCATCCTGATCACTGATTCAAATGCCCTTATCACCCGTGTGGTCCGGGAACTGAATACGCAGCTCAAGGCCTTAAAGAGAAAAGCAATCGCGCAAAAATCCCTGAAGAGATACGGCGCAGTGATAAAGACAACCGGCATGAGCGCGGCAATCAGGATAGCGAACGAGGTTGCACCCGAGCACCTTGAGATCATGACGCGTAACCCCGAAAAGGATGTTGCATCAATAAAAAATGCCGGGGCCGTCTTTCTCGGGCAATGGACGCCGGAGCCCCTTGGAGATTATTCGGCAGGTCCCAATCATACTCTTCCTACGGGCGGCACTGCGCGGTTCTCCTCTCCCCTTGGAGTGTATGACTTTATTAAGAGGACGAGCCTCTTGCATTTTAGCAAAGAGGGGTATATGCTACTGGCGGATACGGTAGAAGCCATTGCGGACATCGAGGGGCTCGAGGCCCATGCCAATACCGTGAGGGTAAGAAAAAAGTGAAGTTGATTCAGTTAGTTGTCGGACGTTTTCGTATGGACGACAAATGTTGGGAAGGAGGAAATTATGCCGGTCATTCAAGGAGTCAGCAGCAACCCGCAAGCGGATGTCGCAGAAGCACAGCGGAACCAGAAAAAGCTTGTAGAAGATAAAAACGCACAGCCGGGCAAAAAGCCTGCTGCCAAAAGGTCGGGTTCAGAAGGCGTAAAAGTCACGATCAGCGGAAAGCAAAATGCCGGGGTAAAGAAAGCAGAGCCTGCAGCACAAGAGGACGGAAATGCTCCGAACTCTGAGGTGCAGAAGGCAATCCAGGCATACAGGAATGCGAATGTAATAGCTGCGGCATCCCAGGGAGCCGTTCAAAGCGTATCGGCAAAAGCCGCACAGGGGATGCGCTAACCGAGCAGCCGCTCCAGAAGGATATATCCACCGCAGGGGGGATGTGACCCATCCTCCCTGAAATCACACCCGTCCATCAGAAATTCACATCCATCACAAACAATCTCTTTGATTTCTTTGTCTCTTGAAAAATCAGGCACTGGACTTTTCTTTGCATTCTCCGGCCGTTTCAGGAACGCCGTAAGCTCGTTGGGAGTGAGATTCCTTCTGAGGAAATTATAGGTCCCGCAATGGAGCTCTTCTCTTCCCTCTTTATAGAACCGGCAGAAGCCTTTGCAGATGATATTTGTGTAAGCACGGTCCTTCATACCATTTCAATCTCCTCAGCCCGTTACTTCCTGCAGCCACTTGAGATAATCTTCCGATACCCCGGTGACAGGCATGGCGATAATCTCGGGAACGGTGTAGCTGTGCAGTTCTTTCACGCGCTTTTGCAGGGGTTCAAAAAGGCGGCGCTGTGTCTTGATGATCATCAGGACCTCGGGATCATCCTCAACCTTGCCCTGCCAGCTGTATATCGAGCGGATTCCCCTGATGATATTGGCGCAGCCGGCAAGCCGTTCCCCAACCAGGGCCTTTGCTATCTTTGCCGCTTCTTCCTCATTAGGCGCAGTGACATAAACAATGATTGCTTCCATACGGTCCTCCCCAGATAAATTTTAAATCCTAAGCACCAAGCTCCAAGGCAAGCACTAAATTCGAAGCACTAAACCCTAAACCGTCTGGAACTTTGATCATTTGAATTTGTTTAGACTTAGAATTTCAAATTCAGGATTTGCATAATATGCCGTCCCTGAGCAGGTATGTGTGTGTGCCGTCCTTTGCTTTAAGGATAACAGTCGGCCTGAAAAAAACAAAGTCCTGGTGAAAGGGGGTCTTTACAGTGCCGCCGAAGGAACTGTTGTCTCCAAGGGCAATATGTATTGTCCCGAAGATCTTTTCGGACTCGAGGATATTATCAGGTCTCTTTGCCCTGTCGTTTGTTCCGATGCCGAGTTCAGCGATATTCCTGTTTTCCTTTTTCTCATCGAGCTTCGCCTGCAGGAGAGCGGCATAGGGCTCATCGCCTGAGATCTCCGTTACTGCTCCATCTCCGACCGTGAGGGTCAGGGGCGTTGTGAGTTGCCGTGTGGGAGCCCATTCGATAACGAGCTTTCCCTGTGCAGTGCCTTCAAGGGGCGCAAGAAAGACCTCACCTGCAGGAAGATTGCCGAAGGCCCCTTTTTGGGTGAGCATCCCGGTGTCGGACAATGCCTGTCTGCCTGCTTTGGACAGAGTTACATGGGTGCCGTTGGGGCATTTGATCTCTATGCTTTCTGCTTTGTTTACAACCCGCGCTATTGCTGTTGTCCTCTTTGCCAGCGCCTTCCAGTCCACTGCCATAGGGCCTTCGAGCATGGAAATATCGAAGAGGGGCATACTGGCATACCGGCATTCACAGAGCCGCGTCAGAAGATCCCTGAAACCGGTATGGCTTGTGGAGTAGTTGGCAAGGGCGATAACCGCGTTTACTGCGGATTTCCTGTGCCTGCGGATAATGGCCTCTGCCTTCTCCATTGCCGAAGGGGTAATGGTCTTTTTGATCAGGGGGGACAGGAGTCGCGCTTCCTTCAATGCCTTTACTGCTCCCTGCCCGAAGGCAGCTGCCCATGCCTCTTCAGGGGGCTCTGCCCCGTGGCTGCCTGTAGCGGTGTATTCGAGGGAGGCGATTTTTTTCGTAAAGGTTTTCCCGGCCTCGGCAGTCAGCAATGCGATGTCCCTGAGCCGGTCTCTCCTGCCGCCTTCTGAGCCGGTCATGATTTCTGCAGGAGACGGCCTGTCTGTGAAGACAAGGACAGACTCGTCCTGCTGTATGCCGAGGTTTGTCTTATAGATGGAGCGGATCGCTTTTGTTATCACGGCCTGTGGGCAAGGGAAAGCGTGCAGGATAGGGAAATGTTCATGCGAATATCAGCTCCAACTGCTCAAGGCTGTCCTTGGGAAACATGATCGGGTAGTTGTTGTCAAAGCATGCAGTACAATAGTTTTCAGGACCCGGGATGATTTTTCTCAGTCCACCGAGGCCCAGGTAGGCGAGGCTGTCGGCAGTTATGTACTTTTTGATCTCTTCTGTCTTGTGGCTTGAGGCAATGAGTTCGTGCCGTGTGGGAGTATCGATGCCGTAAAAGCAGGGGCTTACAGTCGGGGGAGAACATATTCTCATGTGGACTTCCTTTGCCCCTCCGATTTCCCTGATCATCTTGACGATCTTCTTGCTCGTTGTCCCGCGGACAATAGAGTCGTCCACAACAACAACCCTCTTGCCCTGCAGGAGGTCCCGGACAGGGTTCAGTTTAATTTTTACTCCGAAGTGCCGTATATTCTGTTTCGGCTCGATGAATGTTCTGCCTATGTAATGGTTCCTGATCAGCCCGAAATCAAAGGGGATGCCGGCCTCTTCGGCAAAACCGATTGCTGCTGGAACCCCTGAATCAGGTACGGGAATTACGATATCGGCATCCACCATGGACTCCCGCGCAAGCTGCCTTCCCAGTTCTTTCCTTGTGGTGTTCACGCAAACATGATCGAAAATGTAGCTGTCAGGCCGGGCGAAATAGATGAACTCAAAGATACAGTGGGCCTTTCTTGTGCTCTGCAGCGCCTTTATGGAGCGCAGGCCGCTCTGGTTTATGATTACCATTTCACCGGGCTCCACATCCCTGATATGTTCGCCGCCGATGAGGTCAAAGGCGCAGGTCTCGGACGCAATAACGTATGCGCCGTCCACTCTTCCGATGGAGAGCGGCCTCACCCCGAAAGGGTCGCGCACCGCAATCATTTCGGACTCCCTTAAAAAAAGCAGGCTGAATGCGCCGCGTACATTCCTCAGCGCCTCTGCAATGCGTTCGTAGGGATCGTCATTTCGCGACCGTGCAATAAGGTGCAGTATAACTTCACTGTCCGAGGATGACTGGAAGATCGCTCCTTCGGATTCCAGCTGTGTCTTCACTTGTTCGGCATTGACAAGGTTTCCGTTATGCGCAATGGCGATAGAGCCCAGGGAATAATTAGCCATCAGGGGCTGTACATTTTTCAGTCCGCCGCCGCCCGCGGTGGAGTACCGGTTATGGCCTATAGCTATGGCGCCCGGCAGGCGCTTAAGACGTTTTTCACTGAATATGTCAGCCACATGACCGATGGACTTTTCGATAAAAAGGCTTTTCCCGTCAGAAGAGCAGATGCCTGCGCCTTCCTGACCGCGGTGCTGGAGCGCATAGAGGCCTAAATAGGTGAGGTTTGCCGCCTCGGGGTGATTGTAAACTCCGAAAATACCGCATTCCTCATGGATATCATGGAACGGCAATGCCAGGCCCCGACATGTCTTTGCTTTCATATAATCCTAATCCAGCTATCTCTCATTCTATCGTAAGGCAGTTTCATGGCCGGCATGCCGGGCAACCCACTGGGACAGTATATCCGAGCTTTTCTGAGGGGCCTCATTTCACGTATTAGAGAAAATATCTCAAGCTCATTTATAATAAGGGAACGGTGATGTTTTATGCGTATGCAGCCATCGCCATGTGAAACATTAAATTATTTTACCATAAACCCATGAGCGAATTTAAATTACAAACAGGCTTTGTTCCCAAAGGCGATCAGCCGAAGGCCATAGAGCAGCTGACCAGGGGGGCGCAAGAGGGCCAGAAACACCAGGTTTTATTGGGGGTTACGGGCTCCGGCAAGACATTCACCATAGCCAATGTCATTGCCAACCTGAACAAGCCCGCCATCATAATTGCCCATAATAAAGCGCTTGCCGCCCAGCTTTATGGGGAGTTTAAGGAGCTTTTCCCCGGGAATGCCGTTGAGTTCTTCGTCAGCTACTATGATTACTACCAGCCCGAGGCCTATATTCCCACAACGGACACGTATATAGAAAAGGATTCCATGGTCAATGACGATATCGACCGGCTCAGGCATTCGGCCACCATGTCCATTCTCGAAAGAAGGGATGTGATCGTTGTCGCCTCGGTCTCCTGCATTTACGGCATCGGCTCCCCCGAGGATTACCTGGGCATGCATTTGTTTATAGAGGAGGGGATGCGGACAAAGCGGGACGTCTTTCTGAAAAAGCTCGTGGATATCCTGTACGTGCGCTCTGATGCGGAATTCAAGAGGGGAAACTTCAGGGTAAGGGGAGATACTGTTGAGATCTTCCCGGCCTTTTGCCAGGACCGGGCAGTAAGAATAGAGTTTTTCGGAGACGATATAGACCGCATACACGAATTCGACACCCTCACAGGAGAAAAACTGGCGAGGATGGACAAAGTGGCGCTCTACCCGAACAGCCACTGGATCACCCCGAAAGCAAAACTGAAAAAGGCCTTTAAGGGTATCGAAAAAGAGCTGGAGGAGAGGACCCGGGATTTAAGGAACCTGGGTGAAATCGCCTATGCCCAGAGGATCGAGCAGCGGACGCGCTTTGACCTGGAAATGCTGAAGGAATTCGGCTACTGCCACGGCATAGAGAATTATTCCCGGCATTTGAGCGGAAGGCTGCCGGGCGAGCCGCCCTTTACCCTGCTCGACTACATCAAAAGCGGACCTTCAAAGGGAGATTTCCTTACGATTATCGACGAATCCCACGCAACCATCCCCCAGATCGGCGGCATGTACGAAGGTGACCGCTCAAGGAAAAAGACCCTTGTCGATTACGGTTTCAGGCTGCCTTCAGCCCTTGATAACAGGCCGTTGAGATTCGAGGAGTTTGAGCATCGCGCAAACCAGCGGATTTACATATCCGCAACTCCGAGCGCCTATGAATTCGATAAAGCCCAGGGCAAGGTTGTTGAGCAGGTCATACGGCCGACAGGCCTCATGGACCCCCGCATGGTTGTCAGGCCCATAAGCGGACAGGTGGATGATCTGTTCGGCGAGATACGAGAGAGGGCTGAAAAAGGGGAAAGGATTCTTGTGACCACTTTGACGAAGAAAATGGCGGAAGACCTTACGGATTACTACCTGGAACTCGGGGTCAGGGCACGGTACCTGCATTCCGATATCGACACCCTTGAGCGCATAGAGATCCTGCGGGATCTGCGGCTCGGGACCTTTGATGTCCTGATCGGGGTCAACCTGCTCCGAGAGGGGCTGGACCTCCCCGAGGTTTCGCTAGTTGCGATATTTGATGCTGATAAGGAAGGCTTCCTCCGCTCAGAACGCTCACTGATACAGACTGCAGGGCGCGCTGCAAGGAATATCAACGGCCAGGTCGTGCTCTATGCCGACAGGATCACACGGTCGATGCAGAAGGCAATGGACGAGACCGAAAGAAGAAGGGCTATCCAGGCGAAATACAATGAAGAAATGCATATCACCCCCGAGACAGTGAAGAGCCAGATAAAAGATATCCTCGGCTCCATCTATGAGGCCGATTACTTCACGGTCTCAGCTGCAGCTGAAGAGCCGGTGGAATACGAATTGAGCGAGGGCGCTATCAAGAACCTTGAGACCGAGATGAGGGATGCTGCGAAGAAGCTCGACTTTGAGAAGGCTGCCCAGCTACGGGACAAGATAAAAGAACTGAGAAACAAAATGCTCACCCTCGGCAGCGCGGAAATGTCAAAACCCGCCCCAACTGCACCTCAAAAGCAGACTAAAAGACAGGCCCCCGGCAGGGCAAAAAAAGTAAAAGTCAAAAGCAAGTAACACACGAGCTTAAAGCCCCGTGTTCGCCTCAACTTCCACCACAGAAAGAGTCGAAGGCCCGGTTTGTTGAGTGACAGATGGTTTGTCTTCATCTCCTTCCCTTCTGTAGTGATCAGAGGATTGGATGAAAAAGACCCCATTTCTTTCTGTTGCCTCCTTCATTCCTTCTGTGCTATCGTTAACCCATGGAGGTGATGGTAAATGCTTCTTGAAAGAATATCCATAAACCCTGCTGTCTGCCATGGGAAACCCTGCATTAAAGGCACCCGGATCCCCGTGTTTGTCGTCCTCGATTCCCTTGCAGCCGGCATGACCTATGATGAAATCAAGGCCGAGTACCCTCCTGTGACCGACGATGACATCAGGGCATGCATTTATTATGCATCGGTCCTTGCCCAGGAAGAAGAAGTAGCCCTTGACCCGAGATAACAGCCCTTGGAATTTCTGATTGATGCCAATATCCCCCGCTCCACAAAATCCGTCCTCGAATCCCTCGGACACAATGTAATTGATGGCAGGGATGTCCTCCCACCCGCCGCACCGGATGCGGATGTTGCGTCATTGGCATTAGCGGAAAAAAGGGTTATTCTGACTCGTGACCAGGACTTTGCCAACATACTTTTATACCCGCCCCAACAATTTCCGGGAATAATAGTTCTTAAGGTTCACGCTCTGCCCCCCTCCGGCATAAATCGCCTTATCGCCTTGTTTCTCACTGCCACCCCTGCTGAAGCCATTCATCATTCCCTGATAATCCTTGAGCATGACCGCTTCAGGGTAAAACGGTAAGCTGCGTAATACCAGTTGTCTCTTTCTTCATCAGGCAGCGATTTCTGTATTTCATCTCCCATATATTCAATATGAAACTGTGGAGCTTGTTTGCCGTTGCGGCGCGGGAACACGGCTATCGACTATCGGACCTGCACATTTGCAAACCTCACCCCCAATTCCACCAATTGAAATTCCCTATATATAAAAATTTCGTTTATTTGATAAAATGTTATTAATGAAAAGGGCAGCGGCCTTAGAAATAATTGACGACATCAGGAACCAGCTTATCGAGAAATATAAGCCTGAAAAGATAATCTTATTCGGCTCTTCCGCCTGGGGAGGGGATGACATCAATGACATAGATATCTTCATAATCAAAAGAGATATTCCCTATTACGGAGCAGACCGGATTATCGAACTATACCGCATGACGGAGTTCGGCGCGCCCATTGACTTCATTGTCTATACACCTGAAGAGGCAGAGGAAAGACTTTCCCTCGGCGATCCTTTTATCAGGAAAATATACAAAGAGGGAAGGGTCCTCTATGGCTGATCCCAAAATCGTCAGGGAATGGCTGAACAAGGCGGAAGAAGACTTCAACTTCGCAAAGATAAATCTCGAAGAAGACAACAAGTTCTACTCTCAAATCTGTTTCCACTTCCAACAGTCAGCAGAGAAATACCTCAAAGCATTTATAGCCGCCTACGATCTCGAATTTGAGAAAATACATAACCTGATTACCCTGCTGAAGATTTGCGGGAAGAAAGAGCCTTCACTGCTGTCACTCAGGGGTCGTGGGGTCGGGTTTGCAAATGTGCAAATAGAATGGTATGATGGAACATGGCTCGGCCGCCTCGCATAGAGTTCCCTGGAGCATTTTATCACATTATCGTCCGTGGGAATCGGAAACAGGACATCTTTCTTGACGATCAAGACAGGAGCGAGTATCTTGCGCGGATACAGCGATACAGAAAAGAGCGCGGTTTCATACTCTACGCCTATGTCCTTATGACCAATCATGTTCATCTGCTGATAGAGACACCCCTTTCGCCAATCTCCCGCATCATGCAGCTCATCAGCCTCACCTATACTCAGTATTTCAACCGGAAGTACGACAAGGTGGGGCATCTTTTCCAAGGACGATACAAGTCATTTCTTTGCGACCGGGATGAATATCTACTGAGCCTGGTACGGTATATACATCTGAATCCCGTGCGTGCAGGCATAGTGAAGGAACCTGGAGAGTACGACTGGAGCAGCCATAACGACTATTTGAAAGGAAAATCTGATCTCGTGCAGCCCGACAGTGTGCTGCGGCTTTTTTCGGAAAGTGTTTCTCGTGCGCGGAAACTTTATGGAGAGTTTGTTAATGAGGGTATTGGAACAGGAAGGAACGAGGAATTGTACACAGCTGTAGGACAGCAAATCGTGGGTGATGATACTTTTGTTGAAAAAGTTGAAAAGAAGGTCGAAGGACATGGACGTTCCTATAGGAGACCGCCTCTGGTTAAAATATTCCGTACAGTAGAGGAGATCACTGGCGTATCAGGATATGAAATGATCTCCCGCAGCAGAGGGAAAGAGGCAGTGTTTGCACGGAGTTTGTTGGCTGTTGCGGCGCGGGAACACGGCTATCGGCTGGCAGACCTGCATGGGGTGCTCAAAAGGGATTACTCCGTACTGTCAAAACTATCGCGTGTAGCAATGGAGGAGAGTACGAAAGAGAGAATGAAGAAGATGTTGAAAAAGCTAAATGCACATTTGCAAACCTGACCCCATTCCTTCTTAAAACCCCTTTTGCTGGTCAATTTTAGGTTATCAAAACCACCCTTCTTCCAAATGCCTGCACATGTGATATACTGAATACAACTGCCTGATTTGTGATTAAAAGCTTTCTTAACAGCAACTGCTGAGTTAAAAAACGGTAATAGGAGATCAATTATGCTGAGCAAGAAAATGGAAGACGCCTTAAACGAGCAAATGAATCGTGAAATGTATTCTGCGTATCTTTATATGTCCATGTCATCTTTCTGTACCAATAAAGGGTTGAAAGGCTTTGCAAACTGGTTCATGGTCCAATATCACGAGGAGATGCTTCATGCCATGAAATTTTATGAATACATAAACCATCAGGGCGGCCGGGCGGTTCTCAATACAATACAGCAGCCTCCGTCCGAATTCGCATCTCCGCTGGATATGTTTACCAAGACCCTTGAGCATGAGCAGTTCATTACAAAATCCATTAACGAATTGATGGAGCTTGCCATTGCCGGAAAGGACCATGCCACCCGGATCTTTCTCCAGTGGTATGTGACCGAGCAGGTCGAAGAGGAGGGCAATGACAACGAAATCATTGCCCAGCTGCAGATCATCAAAGATAATCCCCAGGGCCTCATGATGCTCGACAGGGAGCTTGCCTCAAGAATGACGACTGTTCCCACTGAATTCAGCAAAGGCGTTGAGGCCGCAATAAAGGGAACGCCTGCTGCATAAATTCCCGCATTGAATATCTTGTGTTTTTCGGGAACAATGGTGATTCAAATCACATTTTTTCACACCATTGTTCCTTTATTCTAAATCTATGAAACTCCCTGAAGGAAAGAAAACCGCAGTAAGGCAGTAGATGCCGCTCTCTGCGCGTAAATGCCATATCCGTGATTCACTGCATTATGAACAGAATTTACGAAGGACGCGTTGTTGGCCGGCATTTCGGGAGCTTATTTTCAGCAGGAATAATTTTAACACTGCTTCTTTTGCTGCTCTTCGGCTGCGGGGGTGGCAGCGGAGGAGGAAGCAGCAGCAGCGGGGGGGTAAGCAGTTCTGCAGCCCCTTCTGCGGGTTCTTCAGCAAATTCCGCACCGTCCTCGCCGGACCGCCCCGGCAGTTCCGTAACCCTCACGTGGGATGCTCCGACCACAAATGCTGATGGAACGCCGCTCACTGATCTGGCAGGATACAAATTGTATTACGGCACATCCTCCGCAAACTATGCCGTGGTAATCACCGTGGGCAACGTAACCACCTATAAAGTTGACGGGCTCCGGCCGGGTACGTACTATTTTGCCGCTACAGCCTATGATACCGGCGGCAATGAAAGCGTCTATTCAAATGAAGCAGTGAAGCAGGTACAATAAAAATTATCGCTCCGCTTATTTGATCCTCTTCGATATCGCCTTGAATTCTTCAGTTCCTGCGATTCTCAACAACTGGAACAGGACCGTTTCCGTGCAGGTGACCACAGCGCCCGCATCGCGCATGAACTCTGTACCGGTCTTCCGGTTCTCTTCCGTGCGGGAACACACGGCATCCCGTACCAGGTGGACCTTGAGCCCTTTGTTCAGGAGGCCGATGCAGGTCTGAAGAACACATATGTGGGTCTCCATGCCGGCAAGGAGGACGGTCTTCTTCCCGAGCTTTTTTATCTCCTTCAGGAAGTTCGGCTCTCCGCAGCAATCAAAGGTCAGTTTTTCGATTGGCTGGTACGAAGGCAGGGCATCCCGTATCTCGCTGACTGTCGGACCGAGGCCTTTCGGGTACTGCTCGGTCAGGATTACCGGAATGTTCAGCATCTTTGCAAGCTCTATGAGGTGAAGGCAGTTCCCGACGACTTCGTCCCGTGCTTTCATCACTGTTGCAAGCCTGTCCTGGATATCGACAATGAGGAGAAAACTATCTTTGTGATCAAGAGAAAACCTGTCCATAAAATCCTCCGGTCATCAATGTTTCTTTCTATTATATACGGAACATGAAAACGCTATTGCGGCGCTTTGCTTCTCTGTTCGATGAATTTATGGATGAGGGGCAGAATCTCTTCCAGCGGCATCCTGCCGGCATCTATGACCAGTTCCGGGTTCAGGGGTGCTTCATAAGGGGCCTGCACTCCGGGGACCGGCCACCCTTCTCCGCCTTTTTTATAGATGTCCCTGGGCGCTCCCCGGGTGTCCTTACGGGAGGCCTCCCTGCCGGTGCAGATATCGAGAGGGCATTCCAGATAGATCTCGGCAAACCCGGGTATGAGCTGCCGGGCATACTCTCTCCATTTCCGCATATTCCCGGTTGCATCAATGATCACCTTATGTCCGAGGTCCGAAAGGGTTTTTGCCATGTAGACAATGGCGCGGTACACCATATCTCTTTCTGAATCGGAATATGAGGGCTCGGGGGTCACGATTTCCCTCAGCTTATCCATTCTGAGGACAACGAAATCGGGAAAGTCTTTTTTTATCCCGTCTGCAACCGTGCTCTTGCCGCTCCCGGGCAGACCCGTTATCCAGACAACAAGGGTATTCATGAGTCAAAGTATACAATACTCATCATCCGGAGTCGAGGAATGCTCATGTGCCGGCAGAGTTGGGCAGTCTTGCCGGAAAGGGTTTCCCTGCGATACCAGAGGCAGTAACGAGTAACAAGTAACGAGTTAAAGGATAAAAGAGAATCCGCATACTTGTCCTTGTTCCTCGTCCTCAGCCACTGTTTTAAACTCGTCACTTTTCACTGCCTTTATTCTCATCGTTTTCCTGGTCCGGCTGTTTTATCCCGTGCCAGAGAGCGGAAAAGCGCTCTATTCCCTTTTCCGCCTCCCTTAGGAAACCGATTTTCGCCTCGATTTCCTTTCTCAATGCATTCAGGTCATTGATGAAATCGTTTAATACGGCCTTGCAATCATTTTCAAAGGCAGCATTTGTCCTAGGGATCTATGTGCCAGTCCGATGTCTTTTTCTATTTTGTCCAGGAACTCTCCGGGATGGAAGTCCTGTTTCACGGCTTCCGTTATCGCTCCGGTAAATTGTGTAATATCGCTGATCGTATTTTCCAGGGCATTGCTGTCTTCTTCAAGGCGGCCCAGCAGGTTGTCGATAAAATCCTGCCGGAACTCCCCGAGCTTCTTGTCCACGATGGACATCTTATGGTTGAAAAGCTCTATATGCGCTTTTTCCATGGCAATATAATTGATGTACCTCATCAGCTGCTCGATGCCGCTCTTTGCGCTCTCCAGTGCGCGCCCCAGTTCCCCGGCCAGCTCCATGAAGAGTTCCATCTTCCGTATTTCCGCTTCTTCTTTTTTCAGCATCACCTCTATATCTATATCCAGATAGAGCAAATGCTGGATGATCTTGCTCAGGACCTCTTTATTCTCGGTTTCCAGGACAAACCGGTAATCAGGCAGCTCCGCCTCGTCGAGGCGCTGGATTAATTCGCTGAGGCTTGTCGGCTTCTGAAGGACCTTTCCGGTGGGCTTGTGCTTTAAACAGGTATTGAAATAGAAAAGGATTTCTCTTGCTGCCCTGATCTTGTGGATGGAATTGCCGTCAAGGCCCGCGTTGTCGATAAACTGAAAAACAGGGGTGTCGTCTTCAAGGAGAATCCGCTTGCCTGAAAGGTTGTATGCTTCTTTTTTTGCTGAGTCGCTCTGCAGGTATGCGGCGCCGTTTATTTTTAGTATTTCCATCTGTTTCCGACAATTATTTTGTTATCGGAAGTTTATCCGAAAGGTTTATCAAAACACAACACATCCGAGGCATTCGGAAATCCCGTGCAAACGCGCTTTTTCATGGGCCGGACAAAAGGTGCGGCAGCTATGAAGTATGGGGCAATGCCTGAGTTATGCCTGTAGCTGATGCGGTTACAAACAATCTTTTCCCCCGGACAGGTATAATGAAAATATGATGTGCCTGCTTCCCTTTATGAGCAAAAAAAGAGTTGGAACAATGTGTACGCTTTGGAGCGCGCCCCCGCAGCGATGAGAAAAGATGTCCTTATAATCGGCGCCGGAGCAGCGGGCATGATGTGCGCTGCTGCGGCAGGGAAACGGAACCGTTCGGTCCTCATCCTCGATCACGGGGAGAGAACAGGGAGCAAGATCCGTGTTTCCGGAGGCGGGCGCTGTAACTTTACCAATACCAGCATGCATCCTGATAATTACCTGTCCGGGAACCCGCATTTCTGCAAATCCGCCCTTGCGCGTTTCGGGCCCCATGACTTTATCTGCATGGTGGAAAGGCACGGCATCCCCTATTACGAAAAAGAGCCGGGGCAGCTCTTCTGCAGGAAAGGCTCCGGGGAGATCATAGAGATGCTGCACCGTGAATGCAGCCGGGCAGGGGCGGAAATCCTGCTGCGCTGCAGGATAGAGGAAATAAGAAAAGACGGGCGCTTTTCCCTTACCACAAGCCAGGGGACATTTGAGTCGGAGTCCCTTGTGATTGCTACAGGAGGACTGTCGTATCCAAAGCTGGGGGCAACGGATTTCGGGCACCGGGTAGCCAGGCAGTTCGGCATAAAGGTAACCGGGGTTAGCCCGGCCCTTGTCCCGTTCACCTTCGGCCCTGAAGCCCTGAAAGTATTCCATGAACTGAGCGGGATCTCCCTCGACGCCGTAGTCAGTTGCAAGGGCAGGCATTTCCGCGGACCTGTCCTGTTCACGCACAGGGGGCTGAGCGGCCCTGCCGTTCTTCAGATCTCATCATACTGGGAAGAGGGCGATGCGCTTTCCATCAATCTTCTGCCGGATATGGACATTTTTGCATGGCTCATGGAGAAGCGGAAAGGCAAAATAGAAATACAAAACCTGCTGTCCGGATGTCTTCCGAAGCGGTTTATCAGGAAATGGAGCGCAGCGCAGATCCCGCAGTCGGCTGCGAGACCCGTGAACCAATGCACCGAAAAAGAGCTGAAGCAAATAGCCGATAACATCCACGCCTGGATCATCGGGCCGCAGGGAACAGAGGGCTATAAAACAGCTGAAGTCACGCGCGGCGGAGTGGACACTGACGAGCTGTCATCCAAGACAATGGAGGCAAAGAAAGTCCCCGGCCTTTATTTCATCGGCGAGGTTGTTGATGTGACCGGGCAACTCGGGGGCTACAATCTCCACTGGGCCTGGGCCTCGGGTCATGCAGCGGGCCGGTACGTGTGAATTATCGGCAGCGGGGCCACTCGTAAATTTGTGCAAAGTCCTCCGGAATAGTTATTATGTATATTCGGCCTGCAGGCCGGAATCCTGGGAAGGAGCGCCAAGGAAAGGATTTATGAAGGAGCTTATACTCGCATCAGCATCTCCAAGGAGGAGGGAGATACTCGCCAAAACAGGCCTGGAATTCCGCGTTGATGCGGGCGATTACGAAGAAAAGATGGACCTCGGCCTGGAGCCGCATAAACTGGCACGTTTTCTGTCCCGGGAAAAAGCAAGGGCAGTGGCGGGCAGGTATGGGAACGCCATCATCATTGCAGCGGACACCTTTATCGTGTTCAAAGACAAGCTGCTTGGCAAACCCCGCACCGCCGGGGAAGCGCGGAAGATGCTGGTGATGCTCAGCGGCAAGGCGCATGTTGTTATTACAGGCTTTACGATTCTGGACACCGGCGCCGGGAAAAAGTTGTCCGGCTCTATGGAAACAAAGGTGTTTTTCAAAAAGCTTACTCCGAAGGAGATAGAAACATACGTCAGGTCAAAGGAGCCCCTGGACAAGGCCGGTGCATATGCTATCCAGGAGCTGGGGGCTGTTCTTGTGCGGAAGATAGAAGGCGACTACTTCAATGTAATGGGCCTTCCGCTCAGCGCGCTTGCCGACGGTCTTAAGAAATTCGGGGTTCATGTATTATGACAGGCGCCGAACGCAAGGATATCAGGGCCGGGCTCAGGGTCAGAATTGTACAAAAGCAGCACCAGAAATCAGGGCAATTGACCGAGGGTATCGTTAAGGACATTCTGACGAACAGCGCATCTCATCCCCACGGGATCAAGGTGCGCCTGGCAGATGGAAAGATCGGAAGAGTCAAAGAAATTGTAGGGAATTGATGGAGAGAAAAAAGGAAATGAAGGAGATTTATGGATAAAAAACTTTCAGCAGGGGATGACGTTGATTCCTATTGCACCCGGTGCAGGCTTGATCTCGGGCATATTATCATTGCCATGATCGGGGACAAGATCGTCAAGGTAAAATGCAAAACCTGCGGCAGCACGCATACTTTCAGAAGCACGGGAGTGTCCAGGATCAGCAGCACTGTCAGGAGGACGGGAGCTTCTGAAAGAAAGGCGACAAGCATGGTGGCGACAATCGAGGCTGTCTGGCAGGCCGGCATTGCAGAGGCAAGGGGTCCGGAAGTGCCGTACAATATGGGGATAGCATTCAAAGTCGGGGACATTATCGGGCACAGCGTATTCGGCAAGGGGATTGTGCAGAGGACAGAGTTCAGGAAATGCCTGGTGATCTTCAGGGACAAGGAGCGGATGCTCGTATCGTCCAACACCTAGGCAACACCTTGGCCGCCGCGCAGCAACATCAAGTGTGCTGTAACCGTGGAAGAAGAGCAGAAAAAACAGAAGAAGAACCCTTGTCCTGATTGCACGTTTTGCCAGTGTTGCAGTGAGACACGCTGCGCAATGTGCCGTCCCGCAGTATGCAGGAAAGACAAGAAAGATAAAAAGAAAAAGGAGCACAAGCCCCTTTTCCGCCCTTATTAAAAAGATGCTGCCTTATGAGGACCGCTCCCGATTTCCGGAGCTTTGTGATTTGGCGCTTGAGATTTGGAATTTAATCTAAAATCAGGAGGACGGATATGAAAGTTGTGGCATTTAACGGCAGTGCGCGCAAAGAGGGCAATACCGCGATACTGCTTAATATGGTCCTGGGAGAGTTGAAGCAAGAAGGTATCGAGACCGAACTGGTGCAGCTTGCAGGGACACAGATCCAGGGATGCAGCGCCTGTTTCAAATGCTTTGGAACCAAGGACCGGAGATGCGCTGTTGAGAAAGACGCTGTGAATGACTATATCGCGAAAATGGCCGGGGCAGACGGGATCCTCCTGGGATCTCCCACCTATTTTTCAGATGTCTCCGCCGGGATGAAGGCCCTTATCGAGAGGTGCGGGATGGTGTCCCGTGCAAATGGGGATCTGTTCAAACGCAAGGTCGGGGCAGGAGTGGTCGCAGTGCGCCGCGCAGGGGCCATCAGCGTATTCAACTCCCTCAACTATTTTTTCCTTATCGGGCAGATGATCGTTCCCGGGTCAAGCTATTGGAATGTGGCTATCGGCAGGGAGGCCGGTGACGTCCTGAAGGACGAAGAGGGCGTCCGGACCATGAAAGACCTCGGACAGAACATGGCATGGCTTCTTAAAAAGATTCATACATAGAAAGATAGAAATCAGGATTCCCGGCAAATGCGCCATGACATGGGACAGAGTCTCTTGCTAAGCGCATTGCGCCGGCGACTGCAAGCAGCTGCTCCCGCGTTTTTGCCAGGAACGCCTGTCCCCTCAGGGGCTTCATAGCAGGGAGACCCCTCGTGTACCAGGAAAAAAACTTGCGGAAGATCATAACGCCTACTGTCTCGCCGTAGAAATCTATACAGAGGTCAAGGTGCCTGGTCATGGTATCGGCAATTTCATCCGGGCCCGGCCTTTGTGGAGTAATGCCGCTCCTGAGGAATTCACGGGTCTCCCGGAATATCCAGGGATTGCCCAGCGCGCCCCGGGCAATGGCAACGCCGTCGCAGCCTGTTTCATCGAGCATTCTCTTCACCAGGTGGGGGGAAAAGGCATCCCCGCTCGCTATAACCGGAATATCAAGCGCTTCCTTTACTTCCCGGATGATCCGGTAATCAACTCTTCCGCTGTATCCCTGCTCCCTGGTCCTGCCGTGAATGAAGAGGCCCGACACCCCGGCGTCCCGGGCGGCACGCGCTATTTCCGTTGCATTCCGTGAGCTTTCGTCCCAGCCTGCACGTATTTTTACCGTAACAGGGACCGGGGAATTGTCAACAAGCACTCTCAGCAACTCTCCTGTCTTGCGGGGATCTTTGAGAAGCCCGGCGCCCTCTCCCCTGCCGGTCACCTTGCCCACCGGGCAGGCTGCATTCAAGTCAAGGATATCGAACCGGTAATCCCTTAGGATGTCCAATGCTTCGCGCAGGACCCGGGGATCATCGCCGAGCAGCTGTATTCCAAGGGGCCTGTCTGCAGGGACCGTGGAAAGCATTTCACGGGTATTTTTGTTACCGTACACCAATGCGCGGGCGCTGACCATCTCCACAAAGGCGAATTCGCAGCCAAAGGCCCGGTTGATCATGCGGAAAGGCAGATCGCTTATTCCAGCCATAGGCGCAAGGAGACAGGGAGTAGAAAATAGGGTGTTGCCGATCTTCAACATAGGGGAATATTTTACCTCTATCCGCTCTCTTAATGCCATTAACCATTACAGGTTACGGCCCTTCTTTGACTTATCCCGGTATTTCTGTTTCAATAAAAGCAGGCCTCTGCTATGAACACAACGGAAACCCCGGAAGAATTGCTTACCGAGTACCTCGTATGGGGACTTGCTGCTGCAGGATCATTTATTCTGTTGCTCCTGCTCCTCTCGCTCTATCTCTTTGCCGGGGAGATACATTCCGCACTACTCCCGGCAGGCCTTGTGTCCGGCTTTCTCTGGCTCGGCGCGACCTCAATGAGCCGCCACTCCCTGGTAAATCTCAAAAGGTGCGTGGGCAGGAAGCTCGGGATGCCGGAGTTTTTGCTGACCCAGCTCAACTGTTTTCTTTTCCCTTTCTCCTATCGCAAGGTAAAAAAAGAGGTGGCCCAATACCTGAGGGACAGGGAAAAGGCGCCGGGAAAACAGGACCGGCGGCAATAATACTCCAAAGGCCTTTCACCTGCATTGCATACTTTCCATAAAGCGGTATAATTAACTTAAGAACGTCGGTAATAGCACGGGCTTATCAATTTTGCCATTCTCCGGGGGCCCTCATGACCACCTTTATAGATCGCCTGATCCGCGCCGCCAAACTGCAGCCTGGTGTTTACGAAGAGGTCGAGGCAGACAAGAGCGCAACAAATCAGGCAATGGGCATTGTAATCCTTGCCAGTATCGCAGCAGGGATCGGCAGCATTGAAAAGGGCGGAGGCTTCGGCATCCTGGCCGGGACTGTAATCTCCCTTATCGGGTGGTTCGTCTGGGCATACATCACCTTTTTAATCGGCGCCAAGTTGCTTCCCGAGCCGCAGACCGAATCGAATGTCGGCGAACTCCTGCGCACCATCGGCTTTGCAAGCTCGCCGGGGCTGCTCAGGATATTCGGGGTTATTCCCGGGCTCACGGGGCTGATCTTCTTCATCACCTCCCTCTGGATGCTCGCGGCAATGGTAGTCGCGGTCAGGCAGGCGCTTGATTACACGAGCACTCTGCGCGCAGTCGGGGTCTGCATTATAGGCTGGCTCATTCAGGCGCTTCTTATCGGCGCCTTGCTTTTCTTCACGGGCAGCGGGTCGAGGAGCATCTGAATACATCTCTTATGAATGTCCTCATCATAAATACCAACCGGAACGCCTTTCCCATGCCGGTCATACCCCTGGGGGCCTGCCTGGTGGCGGAAGCCGCGGAGCTGGCCGGACATGACGTGAGGGTCCTTGATCTGATGTTCGAACGGAACCCCCTGCATGCGGTTGAACAGGAAATCAGCAATACCGGCCCGGATGTTATCGGGCTTTCGGTGCGGAATCTCGATAATAATGATATCCGGAACCCCGCCTTTTTCATCCGCGACATCGTCCCCCTCGTAAATACCATACGCAGAGCAACAACAGTCCCCATTATTCTCGGGGGCGCGGCGCTCGCAGTAATGCCCGAAGAGATCATGCGCTACACACGGGTATCATATGCAGTGCTCGGTGAAGGCGAGGTGGTATTCCCCCATCTTCTCGAAAACCTTGCAAAAGGCATATCGCTGAAACAGGCGCCCGGGGTTGCATGGATTGAAGACGATATCTTCGGGAAGAACGAACTGTCCGGCGCTTCATGCACCAATTGTCCGGCCCCTGACTTTCCCCGGTGGATCAATGCAAAAGCCTATCAGTCCGGCTTGGCGACAGTGCCGCTCCAGACCAAATTGGGGTGCCACTTCAAATGCATCTACTGCACCTACCGGAAAATTGAAGGCCCTCATTACCGCCTCTTCAATCATGAAAGTATCCTGGAGGCAATTGAGCGATTTGCATCCGCGGGGTTCCGTGACATCGAATTCGTGGACAATGTATTCAACTCTCCCTATGCGAACGCGATGACCCTATGCGAAGCGCTCGCGCAGCGGTCGAATAATGTCCGCCTGCAGAGCCTGGAGCTGAACCCTCTTTTTGTTGACGATGCACTCCTCGGGGCCATGGAAAGCGCCGGTTTTACCGGGATAGGCATAACGGTGGAGAACGCATCCGATGCTGTGCTCTGCAGACTGGGGAAGGGGTTTACTGCCCGGGATGTCTATAACGCCGCAGAGGTCGTCAAACGCCACCGGCTGCCCTGCGTATGGATCTTCATGCTTGGAGGTCCGGGTGAAACAGAGTCAACCGTAAGAGATACCCTCCGTTTCGCTGAAAGCAGCGTCCATCCCCGGGACGTGGTGTTCTTCAACCTCGGCATCCGCATCTACCCCGGGACAGAACTTGAATCCGTTGCGCGGACGCAGGGCATTCTCACCACCTCGCCCAGGGACATGCTCACCCCTGTGTTTTATATGTCGCCTGAAGTAGATTTCGCCTGGATGGTCTCTCAGATTAAAAACTCCATGAGCAGCCACCTGAATTTCATGAACTCCGACTCTATCGGCATGTCCTTTCTGCCCCTCCTGCACCGGATCGGGTATAAGATGGGAATACGCCCGCCGCTCTGGAAACACACGCGCATTATCAGGCGCGGGTTGCGGCTGTTTGGAATAGACTCCTGAAAACACCCGGGGATAAGGGCCCGGTGAATACCGGTCCCGTGGAGCAGGCCCACATAGCATCAGTGGCGGGTGCATGCCTACTTTTGCAATCAGCCGCCCTGCGCAAAGATATCAGGCATTGTGCAATCCCCCTGGGTGAATCCACGCGACAATTCGGTTAAAATCCTTGAAATTAAACAATATTTATCAACAGCCCGTTTAGTTGTTTAGAAACCTATTGACAACTAGACTACCGTTATGTAGAATTACAGCAACAAGCATTTATTCAATTCATTAAGACGGGAATTGCTGTGATGCCCCAAGGTAACTTTAAAATGCTGCAAACAACACCGTTGCTGCATCTCCACTCCGGTATCAGCCCTCTTATCAGCCGGACCCTTTCAAAAAATCAGATTTTCAACTATAGAGTATCCCCTCGGGAGAATCTTCTCAGATTGCTGCTTTACAGCAATCCCTATGAAAGTTTTAACGGAGGTTTGTCGTGAAAGCACGGATCGTTTTGACAATTTTAGCCGCCATGGCGCTATGCATGTATGCAACAGGGCCGGCAGCAGCAGTAGATCATGCACAATTTGTAAAGGGGCCTTTTAATAGCGGCGAAGAGGTGACCAAGGCCTGTCTGCAATGCCATGAGAAACAGGCTGAGGATTTAATGCAGACCCCTCATTATAAATGGAAAGGCGTTCCCCGGACTGTCAAAGGATTGGAAGACAGCAAAGAAGAATATGGAAAAGCGAACCTGCTGAATAATTTCTGCACCGATGTTGAGGGGGGAAGCAGGCCCTTCTGCGTCAAGTGCCATGCAGGATACGGTTGGACGGAGAACGACAAACTCCCGAAAGAGAAGTCCAAAACAGATTGCCTCGTATGCCATGCAAAAGAGGGCAACTACAGGAAAGGCCTGGGCGGGGATGTGGACAAGAAGGACCTTGCAAAAGGAAGGGTCAACCTTGAAAAGGCAGCCCAGAGCGTAAGCAGCCCGAACAGGGACAACTGCGGCGCCTGCCATTTCTTCGGCGGCGGCGGAGATGCCGTCAAGCATGGCGATCTGGACTCATCCCTCAGCAAGCCCACAAAGGACATGGATGTGCATATGGGCAAACCCATGGACATGAACTGCCAGGCCTGCCATATCGCAAAGGACCACAGGATAGCAGGGGCATCGACTTTTCTTGCAACCAATGACGGCAGGGTATCCTGCGAGGATTGCCACAGGGACCCCCATAAGGATTCACCCTCTCACAGAGTTCTTGCAAGACACCAGAAAACCGTTGCCTGCCAGACCTGCCATATCCCGACCTTTGCGCGGGCGCAGGCGACAAAGATGAGCTGGGACTGGTCAACAGTCGGCAAAGATATTGAAGATATCCAGGAGCAGTATGGCAAAGAAACGTATGCAAAACATAAGGGGACCTTTGTGTGGGGCAAGGACGTGATTCCTGTCTATGTGTGGTATAACGGCAAGACAGAGCGGTACCTGAAAGGGGAGAAAATAAAGGACCCGAAGCAGGTGGTCTACATATCAAAGCCCGTGGGAAATATCAAAGACAGGAATTCCAGGATCTATCCCTTTAAAGTGCATACCGGCAAACAGCCCATGGACTCAAAATACAAGTATCTCTCGATCTTTCAGAACTTCGGCGGGTTATGGACGCATTACAACTGGGAGAAGGCCCTTGCCGATGGGGCAAAGGCTTCAGGGCTTCCATACAGCGGCAAGTATGAATTCGTCTCTACCGCGTTTTACGGCAGCATAAACCATGAGGTTGCGCCGAAAGACAAGGCCCTGCAATGCGGAGATTGCCATTTCGGCGGAAACAAGCGGCTTAATTGGAAGGCATTGGGCTACGCAGGCGATCCCATGAGGACCGGCGGAAGGTTCGAAAAGAAAGAACGCGATGAAAACAGCAAGCAGGGAAAAAAGACAGCTAAGAGGTAGACAGAAAACATCAAGGGCGGGCTGCCCCGCCAACTTAAAGGAGGACAACATGAAGATTTCGAGACTTACGGCGGTTTTAGCATTGGCGATCTTCTGTGTGGCATTATTTGCCGGCGCAGTACTGGCAGGAGATATGGTAAAAATCAAAGGACATATCAAAGACTATGATGTCGACAATAAAACCGTGATCGTAACCACTGCTGACGGCAAAGATATGACCTTTGCTGTTGAAAACGAAACAGCTCGCAAGAAACTGGGAGACAGGCTTGATAAAGGCGACGAGGTAAAAATCAAATACTCCAGCAAAGACGGTAAGAATATCATCAAAGGCTCAAACGACCTGAAAGGCACGAAAGCCGGCTGCTAAGCAGCCAGGACGTGAGAAGCCCCTGCGGTCTCCCCCTTCATCCGCAGGGGCTTTTTTCTTTGTTTCAAAAGGGCTCCCGCTCTCCAGCGGATTAGCGGCCGGGCAGACCCCTTTTGTATCGGCCTGGGCACCTTCAAGCTCGCGACCACTCGGAAGAGTCGTATATGTCCAGGTACAGGTACCCTGATTACAAATCCCACAAGCAGGAGCACGAGGAGATCAAGGATTGCATAGCTTCAATCAAAAAATATCATGCTCAACCCGTGCGTGAGATTCTCTACCAGGAATTAAGGGGCTTTATGAATTATTACATTTTAAAGCATATGGTTATGACGGATAAGGCAAGGGAGATTTTCTCAAAGCCAGAATGTCCCCGTAACGGCGCCGCGCTGCTTTCCCTTTGCCCTGCTAAGGGAACAATGACCGCTTCTCTTTTATGGATGCTTCAATAAACCCTTTGAACAGGGGATGGGGCTCTATCGGCTTTGATTTGAATTCGGGATGGAACTGGCACGCCACAAACCAGGGATGGTCTATCAACTCCACGATCTCGACCAATTCGCCGTCCGGGGAGGTCCCGCTGACCACCAGGCCGTTTTCGCAGAGGACATCTTTGTAGGCATTATTAAACTCATACCTGTGCCTGTGCCGCTCTGAAATCTCCTCCGCGCCGTATGCCTTGTGCGCGCGGGTCCCGTGCCTGAGAACACAGGGATAAGCCCCCAGCCTCATGGTGCCCCCCATCTGTGAATCCTGGGTGCGCTCTTCGATGTTGCCTGTCCTGTGGTTATACCATTTCTCCATGAGATATATGACCGGGTCCTTTGCAGAGGTATTGAACTCCGTGCTGTTGGCCGAGAGCTTGCAGATATTGCGGCTGAACTCTATGACCGCAGTCTGCATACCCAGGCAAATGCCGAAATAGGGGATCTTCTTTTCCCTGGCATATCTGATGGCCGCGATCTTCCCTTCTATTCCCCGCGTACCGAACCCCCCGGGCACCAGGATGCCGTCAACTTCGGACAGGAAGTTTTCCGTTCCTTTTGCCTCTATTTCCTCGGAATCGACCCATAACAGGTTTACCCGCGCATTGTTGGCGATGCCCCCGTGTATCAGCGCCTCGGTAAGGCTTTTGTATGCGTCCTTCAAGCCGACGTATTTTCCGACAATCGCTATGGTGGCTTCGAACTTGGGTTCCTTTATCCTGCTCGCCACCTCCTCCCAGGTCGACAGTTTGGGTTCAGGGAGATGATCCAGGGACAATTTCTTATCGAGGAGCTTATCAAGTCCTTCGGATTTGAAGCAGAGGGGGACTTCATATACGGTCTCCACATCCACCGCAGCGATGACCGCATCAGGATCGAGGTTGCAGTGGAGCGCTATCTTTCTTTTTACATCCGCGGACAGCGCCCTGTCGGCCCTGCAAAAGAGCACATCCGGCTGGATACCGATTGCCCGCAGTTCTTTGACGCTGTGCTGTGTAGGTTTGCTTTTCAATTCTCCTGCCGCAGATATGTAAGGCACAAGGGTAAGGTGGGCATACAACACATTCTCCCTGCCTACATCGTACCTGAACTGCCTGATCGCCTCGAGGAAGGGCAGGCTTTCGATATCGCCTACAGTGCCGCCGATCTCGACAATCGCGACATCGTATTCTTCGGTTGCCGCGGCCTTTATCGCCTTTTTGATCTCATCAGTGATATGGGGGACGACCTGGACCGTGTCGCCGAGATAATCGCCTCTCCGCTCTTTTGTGATAACGTTGTTATATATCTTCCCTGTAGTGAAATTATTGAAAACGGAAGTCCGCACATGGGTAAACCTCTCGTAATGGCCGAGATCAAGATCTGTTTCGCACCCGTCATCAGTGACATAGACCTCCCCATGTTCAAAGGGGCTGAGGGTCCCGGGATCCACGTTGATGTAAGGGTCAAGCTTCTGCAGCGTAACCCTGAGTCCTTTTGCCTCGAGGAGAGCGCCCATTGCAGAGGCCGCTATTCCTTTTCCTAATGCTGATACAACTCCACCTGTTACAAAGATATACTTAGGCATTTTTCAACCCTCTCCAAATCTCCCGGCGTGTCGACACCTATGGTATCAAATACCGTTTCTTTCACTTTTATACTCAAGCCGTTTTCCAGCGCCCGCAGCTGCTCCAGTTTTTCTATCCTCTCCAGCCTGGTTTGGGGCATCTTTGAAAAGCTCAGCAGCGCATCTTTCCTGTACGCATAAATGCCTATGTGCTTGTAAAAATAACGGGTACCCTTATCAGTAACAAGTAACGAGTCTCCGGATTCTTCTTTAGTCTTTAACTCGTTACTGGTTGCTTGTAACTTGTCGCTGTCTCTATGGTACGGGATCGGCGCCCTTGAAAAATAAAGGGCAAACCCCTCATCATTGAAAACCACCTTAACGACATTCGGGTCGGCAATCTCCGCAGGATCTTCCATCCTCTTCGCGAGGGTCCCTATGAACGCCCTCTCATCATCCATAAGCCGGACAAGGTCATCAACCATTGCAGGCTCGATCATGGGCTCATCCCCCTGTACATTCACAATGATGTCGGTCGCGCAGTCCTGTATACGGCTAACAGCCTCTGCAATCCTGTCAGTGCCTGACTGGTGATCCCCGGAGGTCATAACCGCAGTGCCGCCGAAGTCTTCCACCGCCTCCAAAATCTGCCGGTTATCCGTTGCCACAAAGACACTTTTCACCAGTTTTGCTTTGCGAACTCTTTCATATACATGCTGAATCATAGGTTTCCCCAAAAGGGGGCAGAGGGGTTTTCCCGGAAAACGGGTGGAGGCATATCGCGACGGTATAATAACAATAGCGGACATAACTTTTTTATGATAACTATGATAACATAATTTAATTGCCTGCTGTCAGCATATAAATCCATTTTGGGCTTGTTATAAGGGGTTTGATCTTTATGTACGATTTGTTGAAATCAAAGGAGCACCGGGGATACTGGTATGCCTTGTTGTCGGGGGTGCTGCTCTTTCTGGCTTTCCCCGAGATAAACCTCTATCCGCTTGCCTGGATTGCCCTGGTCCCCTTTCTTGTATTTCTCTATGACAGTGACAAGCATACAGCGTTCAGGGCCGGCTTCCTCCTGGGGATCATCTACTTCTTCGGCACTATCTATTGGATCTATCACTCCATAAACAAGTATGGTTCGATCCCCCTTGTGCCGAGCCTTTTCATCGTTATGCTCTTGTGCCTCTACCTCAGCCTGTATCCCGCGCTTTTTGCCTATCTTTATTCTTCCTGCACGAGAAAGGCCGTTATCCCCGCCACTTTTGTTGCCCCTGTCCTTTGGACGGCCCTGGAATTTTTGCGCTCCTATGCCCTGAGCGGCTTCCCCTGGTCGAGCCTGGGATACAGCCAGTATAAATTCCTGCCGCTCATCCAGGTAGCGGACCTCACAGGTGTTTACGGGATTTCCTTTCTTATAGTCGCGGTCAACGGCGCCCTGACCGATATCCTTTTGAGCAAGCGCAGGCAGGTTGATAAGCCCCTTGCCTCATTATTGCCCATATACAGCAGCTACGCTGTCCTGGGTCTTGCCCTTGTGCTGACCTTTGCTTACGGCTTTTACAGGCTCTACCAGACCCGTCCGGGTCATGCCGTGAGAATTTCTGTTGTCCAGGGAGACATCGAGCAGGACAAAAAGTGGGACCCTGCCTACCAGCAGGAGGTCATGACCGCGTACCGGGACCTGTCCGTTGCCGCTGCGCAGACAAAACCCGACATGATCGTCTGGCCCGAGACTTCGTTGCCTTTCTTCTTTAGAAAAAACAAGGAGTTGACCGATTCTCTTACCAGCTTTCAAAAGCAGTTGAATTCCTATCTTCTTTTCGGGAGTGTCATGGTTAAAGAACAGAAGTACGAGGAAGCCCTGCCGGAGGATCCGGGAAAGAAGCCTGAAATCCACCTTCGGTCCGCAGAGGTCGGGTATGCAAACAGTTCAGTTCTCCTTGATAAAAGTGGAAATATTACCTATATCTATGATAAAATACATTTGGTGCCTTTTGGAGAATATGTTCCCCTGAGACAGTTATTGTTCTTCATAAATAAATTGACTGTCGGGATAGGTGATTATTTTCCTGGGGATAATTATATCAAGGCAGTGACCCCTTTTGGAAGCTTCGGGACCATTATTTGCTATGAGGCCATATTCCCCGGTCTTGTAAGGAAGTTCTTTGTAAAGGGAGGAGATTTTATCGTAAACATAACAAACGATGCATGGTTTGGAAGGACGCACGGACCGTATCAGCATTTCAGCATGGCGGTATTCAGGGCAATAGAGAACAGGAAGCCCGTAGTCAGGGCCGCAAACACCGGGATCTCGGGTTTTATCGATAGCAGTGGAAGAATCCTTGATAAAACAGCTCTTTTCCAGCGGACGTTCCTTACGAGGACCATAAGAACCGACAGCACTCTGGCCCCCTACACAAAATACGGCGATATTTTTGCATACTTCTGCATTGTGGGCGCTTTGCTCTTGCTTATTATGAAAAAAAAATAAATTGCAATTTGGAGGACCAAGATATGCAGCTGCAGAATGAAATTAAAGACGACATAGCAAACCTGAAAGAGAAAGTACTCTTTCTCAGAGGTTATCTTTGATGTTGATAAACTGAAGTCTGAATTATCTGAGATCGAAAAAAACCTTGCTTCCGAAGAGATTTGGACCTCTCCGGAAAAGATGAGAGCGCTGCAGAAAACCAAATCAGAGATACTGGAAACCCTTCAACCGATAGAAAACACTCTCGAAAAAATCCTTTACCTCGAAGAGTCCCTGAGCATATTAAGTGAAGATGAAGGGGATATATTCTTCGAGGACCTCAAAAAAGAGATCGGGGACCTTAAAAAAGATTTCGAAGATCTTGAGATCAGGATGCTCCTTTCAGGAGAGGTGGATAAGAACAATGCAATTGTATCCATCCATCCCGGCGCAGGTGGCACAGAGAGCCAGGATTGGGCGCAAATGCTCATGCGCATGTATCTCAGATGGGCAGAACGCCACGGCTTCAAGACAGAGATTGCCGATGTGCAGCCAGGGGACGAGGCGGGAATAAAAGGAGTTACCTTTACGGTAGAGGGCCCTTATGCCTATGGGTACCTTAAAGTCGAGGCCGGGATACACAGGCTTGTGCGGATATCGCCTTTTGATGCAAACAAGAGACGGCATACCTCTTTTTCAGCTGTCCTGGTGTACCCTGAGGTAAAAGACGACATTGAACTCGATATCAGGGAAGAAGACCTGAAAATGGATACTTACAGGGCTTCAGGCGCAGGCGGGCAGCATGTGAACAAGGTCTCCTCTGCAGTCAGGATCACCCATATTCCTACAGGGATCATTGTTGCCTGTCAGAGTGAACGGTCACAGCACAGGAACAGGGAAATGGCCATGAAGATCCTCAAATCGCGGATCTATGATCTCCTTTCCAAAGAAAAGGAAAAAAAGATGGAGGACATCATAGGTGATAAAAAGGGAATATCCTGGGGTAACCAGATAAGGTCCTATACCCTTCAGCCGTACAAATTGGCAAAGGATCATAGGACGAACATCGAGGTTGGAAACGTAGATGCTGTCCTTGACGGAGATATTGATATATTCATTAAAGGTTTTATGAATTCCAGTGTTTCCAGGTAGTACTATTGAACAATTTGGGTACTTTACTACTATTGTTGTTTTTTGCAGATACTTAAGAAGTAGTAGTAATAGGCGCTGTTCAGAAGTTAAAAATGCGGAACTTTTATTGTTTGGCAGCGTCTTGCGGAGAGTACAAGTGGCGCTGCTCTTTTTGCCTTAAGAACATTTTGAAAAAGGATTTTTTTATGAACAGGATAGCTAACAATTTATTGCCCTTGTTTTCACAGATAGGATATAATGAGCATGCACAAAAATTCCAAGTTACTAACAATTGTTGAAATCCTGTTGATAAAGGGATAAATAAAACACAGGAATCTATACCGGAGAACCAATACACCACTTATGAACACTGAAGAAATATGGAATAAAGGGCTTACGACTATAGCGCAAAAAGTCGGCGGGAGTTTGTTCGAGCTGTGGTTTAAGCCTATGAAGCTCCTTCAAATAAAAGATAAAAGCGCTGTTGTTGAAATCCCCAACAGGTTTTTCAGGGAGTGGATAGAAGACTACTACCCCACGGTCATTACCGAAGCAATGGAAGGGGTGCTCGGCTATCCGGTCACGGTGAAATACAAGACTGCAGAAAAAGAAGATGCGGCCCTTCGGAAGATGGACACGAAGCTGGAGAACAGAAAGACCAAACTCGCGAACAGGGGTATTTATCTGAACCCCAAATACACCTTCGATACCTTTGTTGTGGGTCCGTCCAACCAGTTTGCCCATGCTGCTGCAAAAAGGGTCGGCGAAAATCCGGGGTTTTCCTATAATCCGCTCTTTATCTATGGAGGGGTCGGGCTCGGGAAAACGCACCTGATAAACGCGGTAGGCAATAACATTGTAGACAAGAACCCCGGGGTTACGGTCTATTATGTATCCGCAGAACAGTTTACCAATGAGGTCATTTCTGCGCTCAGGCATGAGAAGATGAGCGATTTCAAAGAGAAATACAGGAATGTCGATGTCCTGCTCATCGATGACATCCAGTTCATAGCCGGCAAGACCACGACCCAGGAGGAGTTTTTCCATACCTTCAACTCCCTTTACGAGAAACAGAAGCAGATCGTGATATCCAGCGACAGGGCGCCCATGGAGATCTCGGACATCACCGACAGGCTCAGGTCGAGGTTCAGTATGGGACTCATTGCCGATATACAGGCCCCTGAAATAGAAACGAAAATGGCGATCATCTATAAAAAGGCCGCCCTTGAAAAGATGGCCATACCCGATGATGTCGTGCTGTTCCTCGCAACAAAAGTGAAATCGAACATCCGGGAACTCGAAGGCTGCCTGATAAAGATCGGGGCCCATGCCTCACTGACAGGAATGCCCATAGACACCCTGATGGCAAAGAGGGTGCTGAAGGACCTGATCGCGGAAGACGACAAGCCGGTGACCGTGGACACGATACAAAAGGTTGCCTGCGAATATTTCGGGGTAAAGATCCAGGACATGAAGGCAAAGAAGAGGACTAAGGAAATAGCGAACGCCCGGCAGATCGCGATGTATATATCGAAGCAGCACACGTCGCTTTCCCTGAGCGAGATAGGGAAGTACTTCGGCGGAAAGGACCACGCAACCGTGATTTACGCCTGCAGGCAGATAGAGGAAAAACGCGGCAAAGATGAGAACCTCAATAAGAGCATAGAGAACATCATCAGGCGCATAACGGGCATTTAAAAGCAGCTAAGGATTCGATTGAAATAAATCTTCAGGGCAGGAAAAGGGAGGAATAATGAAGGTAACCGTAGAAAAAGATGAATTGCAAAAGAAACTTTCCGATATCCAGAACATTGTCGAAAAGAAGAATACCATGCCGATACTGAGCCATTTTCTTCTCGTAGCGGAAAAAGAGGGGCAGTACATCACCGCTACTGATCTTGAAACAGCTTTCAAGGAACCCCTTACGCTCAATGTCATAGATGAGGGCAGGATATGCATCCCTGCAAAGAAACTTTTTGAAATCGTAAGGGAAATGGATGGGGAGATAACCCTCGAATCAGTAGATGGAAAGTGGCTGAAGGTCAAATGCGGTAAGAGCCATTTCAGGCTGGCCTGTCTTTCCCACGAAGAGTACCCTGTCTGGCCTCCCATGACAGGCGATGCCGAAAACCTGGAGATCGATTCCCTTGTGCTCCTGGAAATGATAGACAAGACCCTTTATGCAGCCGGAGAATCGGACACGCGCTATGTCCTGAACGGCCTGCTTTTTAATATCAAGCCCGACGGCACGCTGACCGTCGTAGGGACGGACGGGCACAGGCTGGCCCTTTTCCAGAAGACCGTGGGATTCAACCCCAAAGAAGAGAAACGGGTGATATTCTCGAGGAAGTCCCTGTCGGAACTGCGGCGCTTCCTTGACGGAGAGGCAAAGCCGGTGAAGGTTTCCATCGGGAAAAACCATATCCTCTTTGAGGTTGATGCCATACAGTTCCTGACGAGACTGATCGAGGGCACCTACCCGAACTACGAACAGGTGATTCCCTCTGCCAGCACCAAGACCATGCACATTGACAAGGTCCTGCTGATGAAGTCCCTGCGCAGGGTCTCCATCATGAGCAAGGAAAGAAGCAGCGCCGTGAAGGTCGACATCGATGCAAAGAGCATGGGCATCTCGGCTTCAAATCCCGATCTCGGCGAGGCAAAAGATGAATTCGCAGTGGATTATACGGGAGAGCCGATCACCCTGGCCTTCAACGCGAAGTACATCCTCGATGCGCTGAATGTTATGGACTCTGCAATGATAGTCCTGAAAATGAACGAACCGCTGAATCCCACCCTGATTATGGAAGACGGCAGGGAAGATTATAAATACGTTGTAATGCCGATGAGGCTGTAATTACTGTGATGGGGGACCGGTGAGGAGAGAGGAGAAACTTTTCTCCACCCGCCCGCTGCTCATTGCAATTTTTAAGGAGACGAAAGCATGAAAGAAGCAAACATTGAAGATATAAACGGCGCCTATGGGGCGGATGAAATAAAAATCCTGAAAGGCCTCGACGCGGTAAGGAAGAGGCCCGCGATGTATATCGGTTCAACGAGCATCGACGGGCTGCACCATCTCGTGTACGAGGTGGTTGACAACAGCGTTGACGAAGCGCTTGCAGGGGTCTGCACCAACATCGAAGTGCTGCTCCACCATGACGGGAGCTGCACGGTAATCGACAACGGCAGGGGCATACCCACAGGCATGCATTCAGGAGACCCGGAAGGCAGAACTGCAGCCGAGATCGTGCTCACCGAACTCCACGCAGGCGGCAAATTCGAATCAAAGGCCTACAAGATCTCTGGAGGACTGCACGGCGTAGGAGTATCTGTTGTGAACGCCCTTTCCGAATGGCTCGAGGCTGAAATAAAGCAGGACGGCCTTGTCTACCACCAGCGCTTTGAAAGGGGCAAGCCGGTAACTACGCTTACCGTAACCGGAAAGACCAAGGGGAGGGGCACAAAGATAACCTTCAAGCCCGACCCGCAGATTTTTGAAGTTACGGAATTCAATTACGATGTCCTTGCCCAGCGCCTCAGGGAGCTCGCCTTCCTGAACAAGGGGCTCCAGATAACCATAACCGACGAGAGGACAAACGAAAACCAGCTTTTCCTGTATAAAGGCGGGATCGTGTCTTTTGTAGAACATCTGAACAAGAACAAGACCCCCCTTCATCCCAAGCCGATCTATGTTGAAGGCGAAAAGGAAGGGATCACCGCGGAGATAGCGCTCCAGTACAACGACGGCTATACCGAGAACATCTACACTTTTGCAAACAACATCAACACGCGGGAGGGCGGAAGCCATCTCGTGGGCTTCAAATCAGCGCTGACCAGGACAGCCAACAGCTATGCCACTTCCTCCGGCATCATCAAGGAAGGCAAGGAAAGCGTTTCCGGGGACGACATCAGGGAGGGACTCACGGCAGTCATCAGCGTAAAACTCCCTAACCCCCAGTTCGAGGGGCAGACAAAGATGAAGCTCGGGAACAGCGAGGTCAAGGGAATCGTGGAGTCCATAACCAACGATGCCCTCTCCACCTATTTTGAAGAAAACCCCTCGGTTGCGCGGAAGATCATAGAAAAGGCCATCCAGGCATCCAGGGCAAGAGAGGCAGCGCGGAAAGCCAGGGAGCTGACCAGGAGGAAAGGCGCACTGGAAGACACCGGACTTCCCGGCAAACTGGCTGACTGCTCGGAAAAGAACCCCGCTGAATCGGAGCTGTTCATCGTGGAAGGAGACTCTGCAGGCGGCTCTGCAAAACAGGGCAGGAACAGGCGCATGCAGGCGATCCTGCCGCTCAGGGGCAAGATCCTCAATGTGGAAAAAGCACGCTTCGACAAGATGCTGACCTCCGAGGAAATAAAGATATTGATAACAGCCCTGGGCACAGGGATCGGGCCCGAGGATTTTGACGCATTAAAGGCGAGATATCACCGGATCGTTGTCATGACGGATGCGGACGTGGACGGCGCGCACATCAGGACACTTCTCCTCACCTTCTTCTTCCGCCAGATGCCCGAACTCATTGAAAAGGGATACCTCTATATTGCACAGCCCCCGCTTTTCAAGGTAAAGAAAGGCAGGACAGAGCGGTATGTGCAGAGTGAAGCGGACCTCATGGCAATGCTCTTCGACCTTGCCGCTGAAGACATAAAAGTCATCACCCCAGGAGGGCAGATAGGCGGAAAGCGGCTCGTGCCTCATCTCAAAAGGATATCCAGCTATGAGAAGATCATCGCCTGGTTCGAGAGGAAGAGGAATGATGCCGAGGTCCTGGCCCTGCTCCTGAAATGGGGCGTAGAGAAAAACGACTTCAAGAGCAAGGATGCAATCACGAGCCTTCTCGGTAAGATTATGGAAAAAGTGCCGGGCACAAGGGCCGGCGAGATAACCTTTGACGAGGAGCAGGAATCTTACCAGGCAGAGATCAAGCGCCAGAACTACAAGATGACCCTCTCCATTCCGCTCATTACCACTCCTGAATTCAAAGAGCTGGTGAATGTCTACAAAGAACTGGTCCAGACTTTCGGAGAAGCGCCCTACAAGCTCGATATCAAAGGCGAGGTCAGGGAAGTCGCTTCCATAAAGGAACTGCTCGCCATTGCCACAGAGGGCTCCAAAAAGGGACTCTCCATCCAGAGGTACAAAGGCCTCGGAGAAATGAACCCGCAGCAGCTCTGGGAAACCACCATGGACCCGGAGAAGAGGACCCTCCTGCAGGTCTCCGTGGAAGACCTGGTCAAGGCCGACGAGATCTTCACCGTGCTGATGGGCGACCAGGTTGAGCCGAGAAAAGAATTTATCACCAAACACGCGCTTGAGGCGAGGAACATCGATATATAAGGCGATAGCTGTGGGATGGCGCATAAAGTGAAAACAAGGGCTACCTTCAGAAATGGAGATAGCCCCTTTTTTCCGACATGCACCTTGCCTTCGGCCGGCTCTTTTGTTACTATCCATATTCATGAACATCTTTTATTTTTCATGCAAGGGACTTTCACCGCACAAGTTCACGCCCATGCCGGATAACCACCAAGCGCTCAACTTAGACTCAGGCACAGGCGCCTGGTCCGGTTAATAGCCATCATGATCGCAGTGTTGATGCTCTTCCTTCTCCCTGTCGGGGGCGGTATTCCAGCCGGCGTGTTGCTCGCCCGGAGCAAGGGCCTGGCCTGGCCAATTACCGCTGTGCTTTACTTTGTTTCAGATGTGATCCTGGCATTCGCATTTGAGCCGGTCCTGCGACTTCTCGCATCGGTGGGAAGAAAAGTCCCTTTTCTAAACCGCCTCAGTACGTCGCTGAAAATTGCAATGGCCCGCAGCGCGGCCCATTTCAGCGGCCCCGGTGCAGGCCCCCTTACTCTCCTCATGATCTCCTTTGGCGTGGACCCGATGACAGGACGGACCTCGGCCCTTGCTGCGGGTCATGGATTCCTGATGGGCTGGGCCTTTGCTATTGCCGGCGATATGCTTTACTATGCTGTCATCGCGCTCACGACCCTGCGCCTGAACAGGTACTTTCGTGACCCAAACACTACAATCTGGGTAGTTCTCGGCGCTATGATCGTCGTGCCCATGGCAGCTCGTTATTTCCGTTCCAGACGAAAGCCCTGCAGAAAAGACTCCGGTACTCAAACACCTTGAGTCTTTACGAGAGACAGCTTTTCCCCGGCATAGTGTCCTTTAAGGAATTATCGGTGTCAGTAAGAGCCTTGTTTCTAGGCATAGAAGTGACAGTTTAAGACGATAAAACTTTTCTTTTTCAGGCGATAACCATTGATGATCAATGTATTCGCTTGGTCCGACCCCTGTGCCCCGTGGGGGGCCGTGAGGCCCCCTCGCCTACTCGATTTTTGATTCGATTTCTGATTTATCAAAAAAGAAAGTCTTTCGCTGCCTCTGCCTTGACAATAATACCTGCTAGTGATAGTATCAATGTGTGATAGCATCGTTTAAGGATGATGAAACACAGCTCGTGTGGCAGGGGAGCTTTTCAAAAAAGATTAAGCTGCCTACAAACCTACATAACCTGGCGCGGCGCAAACTAAGGATGATTGCTGCCGCTATGACCCTGGATGTACTGAGAATCCCTCCAAAGAACTGCCTTGAACGGCTGCATGCAGATAGGGAGGGACAGTGGAGCATCAGGATTAATGACCAGTGGCGGATCTGCTTTCGATGGCAGGGCAGCGCTGCCCATGATGTAGAGATAACCGATTACCATTAAGAGGTGACATAATGAGACATTTAAAAAATATCCATCCGGGAGAAGTATTAAAAGAAGAGTTTCTCGACCCCATGGGAATCACTGTTTATCGCATTGCAAAGGAAACAGGGCTTTCCCAGACCCGGATAGGCCAGATCATCAGGGGAGAGCGGGGCATCACCGCTGAAACCGCACTCAAGATCGGAAAATTTCTCGGCACCGGCCCTGAATTCTGGATGAACCTGCAGACGCTCTATGATCTTGAGGAAGTAGCGAGACAGAAGAGTAAGGAAGTTGCCGCAATACGCCCTTTTTCTTCGGAATGTGCTACATCATGCTGAGGGCAAGGAATTTATAAAGCCGAATTCCGGGGACGCCTTACTTATCTCCCTTCTTTTTCGGCCCTGGCTTCTGACGGTGGAGAGAGCGGTTTAGAGCTTTTTCAAGCTTGTCTATGAATTCTTTGCCGCCAAGAGGACGCCCGGTATGCTCATGATAACGAATCTTTTTTGTCATTTTGTCTTCAGATTCCCCTAGCAGAAAAAGCCGCCAGTCTCCAACTATTTCTAGGAGTGGCGAAACCTTCGCAAGCTGGTCATCCTGTCCTGCCAGGTGTGCAGCGGCACTGCTCCAGGGATAATCCTCCGCCTTTCCAGCGAGTTGTGCCCTCACTGGATTAAGCTCCACATACCGTGCTGCTGCCAATAAATAGGTTTCATCCAGGGGAAAAGAGCTAAACCGCCCTTGCCACAGATGCCCTCGCCAGCCTTCACGAAAATTGATCTGTCGAGTATATCTGCGGTGTGCCTCCCCGATTGCACGACGTAACCCATCCTCAGAATCAGGACGCGCGATCATATGAATATGATTCGGCATCAAACAATATGCCCAGACTTCCACCTCGCATCGGCCACACCATTCAGCCATTAAGTGAATATACGAACGGTAATCATCGGCGCAGAAAAAGGTCTTTTGCCTGCGGTTTCCGCGTTGAGTGATATGATGAGGGATAGCTGGCGCTACCACCCGTGCAACTCTCGCCATATACGGATAATACTTTTTAACGGGATTTTATCGTCGTAATTAAGTAAAGTGTCCCCGGAATTCCGGAATTCGGAACCGGCAGAATATATCGTAAGCTTCCCCATTAGGTTGACAGTTGTAAAGTAGAGGTTCCGGCATTTTGCTCCATATATTCTGCCGGTGTCAAATCGCCCAGAGCATCATGGGGCCTATCCTCGTTATAGTCGATCATCCACCAGTACGTCGTTTCCCGCACCTCCGCTAGGCTCTCAAACAGGTACAGGTTAAGCACCTCTTCCCGGTACGTCCGATTGAACCTCTCAATATACGCATTCTGATTCGGTTCCCCGGGCTGAATATACTGAATCAGCATCCCCACTGATTCAGCCCATGTCACAAACTCACTGCTCAAAAACTCAGGGCCGTTATCGACCCGAAGCACATCAGGCAGCCCACGGGTCAGCTGCAGTCGCTCAAACACCCTAATCAGCCTCTTGGCCGTTAGAGAGGTATCAATCTCAATAGCCACGACCTCCCGGTTAAAGTCGTCGATCACATTAAAGGTCCTGAAGCGGTTCCCCGCATACAATGCATCGCTTACGAAATCAGCCGACCATACGTGGTTCGGCCTCTGTGGCACCATTAGGGGCTGCCGTAGTCTCTTGGGCAGCTTCCTCTTTGCCCGACGCTTCTGATTCAGCCTCATCTGACAGTACACCCTATACACTCGCTTATGATTCCAGTGATACTTCTTCTTCCTGAGCGCTTTATAGCACTTCCAGAAGCCCCACCGGGGATGCCTCTCCAATACTGCATTGATTGCCGCGATAACCTCGGCATCCCGGTTAAGCTCTGCTTTCATGCTGTTGTAATAGGCCGCTCGGGATAACCCGATGCACTTGCAGCTCCTCTGCACTGACAGACGATGCTCAACAACCAAATACCGCACTGCCTCGCGTTTGTCAGACGGCCTTACGATTTTTTTCCGAGCAGATCCTTTAATGCCCTGTTCTCAAGAGCCATATCCGCATACATGCGTTTCATCTGGCTCAGTTCCTGCTCAAGCTCTTTCATCTTCTTCAGATCGGATGCTTCCATGCCGCCATACTTCGATTTCCAGTTGTAGTAGGTCGCATCGCTGATCTCGTACTTGCGGCAGATATCCTTCACAGACATCCCGCTGTCTGCTTCTTTGAGGATCGTCACGATCTGTGTTTCGGTGAATCTTCCCTTCTTCATCCCTAGAACCTCCTGGTCGTTTATTTTGCCAGAAAGCTCTACTTGTCTGCTGTCTACTTTTTAGGGAAGCTTACGATATGGAGCAAAATGCCGGAACCTCTACTTTACAACTGTCAACCTAATGGGGAAGCTTACGAGTCACTCACCAAAAATGTCCCGCTGTAGTTCCGCATAAATCGCCGCTCCTTGACGAACTAAAGGGGCACAAATACCCTTCATAAAAGCTCTTCTATCGCTACCAAGCTTTCGATTCGGGAAAAGACGTTTTGCTGCATTGTAGATATCTCCCGCAGGTCGTTTAAGATCATCTGCTGGGCCGCCATTCGCAATGCTATTTCTTAATGCCTCTTGCTTTGCCGCAAGTAATTCAGGTGCAAGCTCAGGTTGACCAAAGCCTTCGCATATGCCTTGAAGTATAGAATCATCGAGAAGGTAAGATTCTATTGTCCTGCGAGAAAGTACACGTACATTTCGAGCCCTCAACTGTTGAATTTCTTCATCCGTCCGATCATCACGATCAATAACTCTTGTTACACGTACTCCAGGTGCTAGTGCGGCTAATAGCCCCGTGACCCCGCGAGGGTCGTTCTGGATGTCGTTAGAGTTGCCTGCACCCAGAAAGACGACTTGGGGATAGTCAGTTTCAAATATGCTGTTGTAGCACTCGGCATCAAAATCAGACCCACCGTCGAGGCGAGCTCCTTCACATAGCACAACACGTTCAGGAGTGACATATCCTGCGAGATCATCAAGCGCTACTTGCATTGCCCGCTTCCAAAACGGCCGACCTGGTTCAATTGGGCGTAGTGTTGTAGGCAGATCAAAGTTCACACCGTCGAAATCTAGAAATACAACAGAGCCAAGATGGGCTTGTGCTAGGTCACGTGCACGCCTCATCATCCCTATTGAGTGTGTTGCTAACCATAGCTGAGAGTTTGCCGGCACAGCCAAAAATAGCTCATCCAGTAGCACGCTTTGCAGCCCCGGTGACATATGGGCCTCCGGCTCATCAATGAAAAACACTGTATCGTCGAACTCATTTTTCTTTATCAACATATCGAGCAGAAGGTCAAAGGCTGCCTTTTCGCCGCCCGAAAGGTTCTTATAAAGGAACGCTTTACTGTCACCCTTGTCAAATCGAAATGTGCCCGCAGAAAGTGGATTCCCGAGACTATTGAGGACAAGGCCAGGAAACAGTCGCTGGGTGGCGTCGCGTATCTGTCCAATTGAGCGCTCACGAAACTCGCCGATCGTCAAATCAGGTGTAGCTCGCTCGTAGACCTCTTCGAATCCCTATGAAACAAGACGTCGATAATTGAGGCTTACAGCTTGATCATTATCAATCAGACGATTAATTCGAAACTCTTGAACAGCCGGAGAAACGCGAGAGAGGCTGTCGAACTGGAATTCCGGGTCATTACGATATGCTGAGCGGGCATAGATTGCCTTCCTGCGCTGCTCATCTGTCGTGGGCTGAGGATCATGGAAGATAACATTAACGACGTTCTGCCATGTTGCCGCGATGCCAGGCATCTGTTTTCTGTAATAGGTATCGTCCCAATTACCGCTATGCGCCCAATGGTGCCGATACCACATGTGCGCTGCATCAATCAGAGAAGATTTGCCACACCCATTAGGGCCAACAAGGATCACCAGCCGAGTTGTCTCGGGGATATCAGTGATGGTTGCGTCAGTAAATCTTTTAAAGTTTGTAAGTCGAATTTCCTTGATTTTCATTCATCCTCCTCTGCCGCTCAAAGCCTGAGAGCTGACCTGCCGCGACTTTATCCGGCCAGGCCCAGCGATTTGTTGGACCTTTTGTCCTTTCTGTATCTATGTCCACTGAACATTCTTAAAGTACCCCAAGTCGCTCTGAATCCCGATGACTCTATCTTCGTCTTCTGTAGTCCAATCGGGAAGGTGGAGGTATACGATGTCAGATGAGTAACCTATCTCTGATGTTCCTGGCCGATCAGTAGCGATACCCACCACCGTTATGACACCTGGAATCCTGCCGCGAATGACTAAACATCTCAGAGAAAGCTCCTTCATTCTGTATTCCCTATCCGAACTTTTACCGATAAAGAAAACAAAAGCTGTGTCCGCATAACCTTTAACAGCCCGAGAAGCAACTTTTAATTCTGGGTTTCCAAGAAATTCTATAAATGATTCTGCTAGTACTGCGCGGGCGCTTCTTGGCTGTAGAGCCATTGTTACTAGGGCAAGTTCGTTTTTAGTTACTTCCTTGCTGTGCATATCGAACATTCCGTCTGTAAGCAAATCAGTCACATAAAACTCAATTAACCTGTCCCAAATATATGAATTGTCGAGGTCTTTTTTGATTGCGGCATACTCTTCAGATTCAGAAAAGCCTTTCCACATGTCATCAAGCAAAATGAGCCTGTCAAAATGGGGCGAGTCTGGCCTAATGTCAAATGAATGGCCGCGTGAGAGGTAGAGTGCTAACAGATCCTCGATACCTCCACCGGCGAATGAGAGTTGTACACCAGATTTGATTAGAGACTCTGTGGCAGTCAAATACTCAATAAAATCCGTAATTGTATCAAGAGCGCCAAAAACAACTCCAACGCTATATTCATCACAGACATGTACAAATCCATTTCCGAAATCGCCCCATTTTAGCGGGACGTGGCCTTTACCGCCAAGAGAGACTGACACACGGTGATATTGCCGTTCATCCCTATTTGGCAGAGTAACTTTTCTTCCGTCATGTCGAACAATTTCATTAACAGTTTCTAGCCAACGTTCAGCACCCCATATTTGTGATACAGACTTCTCAATTGCGGCCTTTTGCCATCGTTCCCAGCCGGTTTTGTCGCCTGTGTCTTTATATTCGTTCTCTTTCACAGAGATGATAACGATATGGGGACCGCACACTACCAAACAGTCGCAAAGCTCCTTATCCTTTTTTCCTTTTGGATTTGGATGTGTCCACAATTTTAGAAACGCTCGCTGGCAGAGACTAGCAATGAACTTTTCCGATAGAGTTAATCCGTGCGTCATTTTTATTCCTTCCAGGTTCAACCAGTAATTAAGGCGGTTAATCTGCTAACAACGTGATCTACGGTCTTTCCGCAATGCACAAAACTGGGCGACTCAATATTACTACTTGATCCTATTGACTTTCTCTAGGGACTAATATTCAACATACGACATTAATAAGAGCGTGACTAATATTCCACTGATGTGCCCTTACATATTGATCCGCAATAGAACTACTTCAATAATATAGAAAATGGGTTCTTAAAAGTAAAGATGAATTACTTCAGCGATGAACCTCACGGAGACACTAAAATTCCGGAAGAAACCCACATCTTCAGTCCCATTCTGATTTGTGCGACGTGCTGGCGGAACTCTTGACGAGTTGCATGAGCCTGAAACTATTAGGTATATGTAGTACATATTATAAGCTGTTACACCAAGGACTGTTCAGTCTGCACGACATTGACCATACGCAAGATTATTTTCGATATTTAACACCGTGGCAGTGTCGATAGCAGTGGCAGGTCCGCACGTGTCGACTGTTCAATAGACGCAAGATTTCCGAGAGAATGTGTCATGGTCCGCGTGCAAAAAAGGACACGCCCAGAAATCCGCATCCCCAGAATGGTAAAATGGAAACAGGGTAAATTT
>JAJZPZ010000151.1 GCA_021847795.1 Nitrospirota bacterium | reverse complement strand
CTGCATTGCCTTCTGATAGGCAAGGAATGAGGGGCTCTGAGTAAAGAAAACGGAGAATGCTCCCAACGCTGCATTCTCAAGTTGACTGTATATACCTTAAATGCTATATGAATATTAAATATCCCCAAATACTTTATCCTTACTGCAACCCATCCAAAACGTTTAGGGAGGCCGTATGACAGACGCGCTTGCAGTCATAAACGCAGGTTCTTCGAGTATAAAGTTTTCATTTTTCGTCGTCCGCGGTGATCATCTGGAACCGGACATACGCGGACAGATCGAAGGCATCTATACTGCACCGCATTTTGTTGTGAAAGACAATAAAGGCGCGACTGTGGCAGAAAAGGCATGGCCCCCGGACACGAAGCTCGGCCATGGCGGGGCGCTCGACTACCTGTTTGCCTATGTAAGCGCGGAACTCAGCGGCTACCGGCTCCTCGGCATCGGCCACCGGGTGGTGCACGGCGGGATGGACTTTACCCAACCGGTGCAGGTGAACCAGGAGGTGCTGGCCACCCTTGAGGGGCTCGTACCGCTGGTCCCCTTGCACCAGCCGCACAACCTGGCCCCGATCAGGCTTCTTCTGGAGCGCCGCCCCGAACTTCCTCAGGTCGCCTGTTTCGATACCTCCTTCCACCGCACGAATCCCTACATCGCGCAGCTCTACGCACTCCCTCTGGAATATGCGGAGGCGGGAGTAATACGCTACGGCTTCCACGGCCTTTCCTATGAATATATTGCCTCGGCGCTGCCCGGGTTCGCTGCCGGGGCCGCTTCCGGCAGGACCATAGCGCTGCACCTTGGGAGTGGCGCAAGCATGTGTGCCCTGGAGAACTGCAGGAGCATGGCGAGCACCATGGGCTTCAGCGTCGTTGAAGGGCTTCCCATGGGCACGCGAAGCGGCGCCCTTGACCCGGGCGTTCTCCTTTACCTTATGGACGGGCGCGGCATGGACGCACGCGCAATCGAGAAGCTTATTTACACCCAGTCCGGCCTGCTCGGCATATCGGGGATCTCCAGCGATATGCGCACCCTGCTTGCAAGCGGGGAACCGAGGGCCAGATTGGCAATCGATCTTTTCCTGTATCGCGTACACCGCGAAATGGGCTCACTCGCTGCAGCGCTCGGCGGAATTGATGCGATTGTGTTTACCGGCGGGGTCGGCGAAAACTCAGTGCCGATCCGGGAGCGTGTGTGCCGCGAAACCGCATGGCTCGGCGTGGAATTTGATGCCGATGCGAACGCACGGGGAGGCCCCTGCATCAGCACGGCCGCATCCAGGATTGCGGCTTGGGTTATACCGACAAACGAGGAATTGATGATCGCACGGCATACCTGGCGCGTGCTCGAAGGAAGGGAAACAAGAAAATTCGCACCAGTTGCTCAGGGGTAAACAGGCGCTTGTTGCCGGCAATTACGCGGCGGGCTCGGGGAGTCCCTTTATAAACAGCTGATTTCCCGGCGGCGCTGTTTCACTTGCCGGGCGCGACCAGTTCTCTGAATTCTTTCGCGGGTACCGGCTTGCCGTAGAAGTATCCCTGAACTTCGTCGCATTCGATTTCATGCAGGAAAGTTAAGCTGCTCTTCGGTCTCGACCCCCTCGGCAACCACCGTGTTCGATGGTCCGGCGCAGGTATCCTTCCATACCACCGATACGGGCTACGGTATCCGATTCCCTGATGCAGGTCTTGAGCCTTCCTGACACCTCCTTGAGCAACTCATCTCCAGCCTCATGACCAAGCGTATCGTTGACCTCCTTGAACCGATCGAGGTCCAGAAACAGGATTGCCGGTTTCTTTGTCCAGAAGCACCACATCAAATGTCTCCGCTTCCAGGAGTTTTAATCCTAATGAGCGCAGGTACTACTGCAAAGGAAAGCAACAATATAATAATTTTATATCTTATAGGCATGTCTCTACGAAGATCTCTTATTTATACTTTATAAACAAGATGTTGTACAAAACAACGAGGTAGCTGTCCCATGCCTTTGAAGCAGCCGGAATGTTATCCCGGGAAGGTTGCAAATCCTGAAGCGCCTACAATCCTTTATAATCCGATAGTATCACTTCCCGGGAGAAATGTATTGTATGTTGTTCTGCGCAGGTGCAGCCCGGGCCTGCTCGAGATGAGGGAGGAAGGGGAAAAGTTCGCATTTACCCCTGCCGTTGACACCCCGAAAAAACCGGAAGGCTGAAGTGCGGTAATGTTGATTTCGTCAGGTCGTAAATGCTTTGAGCCATGCCAATGCCCCCAGCCCGGCAGCGCGGCCGCTCGCGAAACAGGCGGTGAGCAGATAGCCCCCTGTGGGAGCTTCCCAATCAAGCATCTCACCGGCACAGAAAACCCCCGGCAAGGCGCGGACCATCAAATGCTCATCAAGCGCCTCGAAGGCAACTCCTCCTGCACTGCTGATCGCCTCATCAAGAGGGCGCGGCGCAATGAGCCGCAGCGGCAATGCCTTGATCGCTGCCCCGAGTAGCGCGGGGTCCGTAAAGTCCTGTGGCGGCGCTAATTCACGGAGCAACCCTGCTTTTACCCCCTCAATGCCTGCCCTTCGGAGGTGGTTTGCCATTGACCGGGAACCCCGCGGACGCGACAATTCCGCGACAAGGCGCTGCAATTCCCTGCCGGGGGCCAGGTCGAGGTGCATGACAGCGGTGCCTTTTGCTGCAATCTCATCGCGCAAGTGTGCTGATAGTGCATAGATCAGGCTGCCTTCAACTCCGTTAGTTGTAGCAATGAATTCACCCTGCTTGCGATACGTAGCACCGCCTGAGTCCGTAAAGACCACAGCAACCGATTTCACGGGCGCCCCGGCGAAACGCGCACGAAAGTGTTCGCTCCAGCCCACGTCGAATCCGCAGTTCGAGGGGCGGAGCGCTGCTACGGGAACACCGCGTTCCGTGAGAAGCGGTACCCAGGCGCCGGTGGAGCCGAGCCGGGCCCAGCTGCCGCCTCCCAGGGCAAGCACAATGGCATCGTGGCCGGATGACAGCGTACCCTGCGGTGTTGTGAAGCAAAGCTTTCCACTCTCGTCCCAGCCGCGCCATTGGTGGCGCATGCGGAAATGCACCCCGGAAGTGCGCAGCCGCTGCAGCCATGCGCGCAACAGCGGTGTTGTTTTCATTCCCGTGGGGAATACGCGTCCGGATGTGCCTACAAAGGTTGTGATGCCGAGCCCATGTACCCATTCGCGCAGGGCTTCGGGACCGAATGCATCCAGCAATGGTTTGATGTGGGCGCGGCGCATGCCATAACGCGAAAGGAAAAGTTCGTAGGGCTCCGAATGCGTGAGGTTCAGGCCGCCCTTGCCGGCCCGCAGAAACTTGCGTCCCACGGAAGGCATGGCATCATAGAGATCGACCTGCGCGCCCCCGCGAATCAAAACCTCTGCGGCCATGAGCCCGGCAGGTCCGCCGCCTATAACTGCAACTGATCGGGTGTGAACGCTATCCGCCGGCATCAGCAAAAGCCCCGGCGCTGCTCAGGACAGGAGGAAATACAGGAATACTGCAAGCAGCACAATGATGATCACTGCGATGAGCAGGATAAAAGAGTATCTGTATTTAGGGGGTTTTGTTCTTTTTTTGAATGATGAGACCAGTCCGAATGTTCCAAATTTCTCCATACGAAATAATACTACTTTTATCCGGAAATCGGCAAACTGAAGATGCAGTTTGGCTTCCCGCGATAGGCTCCCGTGAACCCCGTCATTGCGAAGGGGGTGGTCCCTGAAGCAATTCCGCTTCATTTTGCCGAAAACCGGACATTTCTATTTTGCTATGACATCGGATAAATTTTACCTTGACAAAGAATGGAGAGGAGTATAATCTAACGGCAAGGTGGTTGCCGGATTGCTTCCCGCCCGGAGCAGCAAGGCTTAAAGTCTCAGGATGTTAAGTCGTAAGATGTAAGGCTTAAGAGGCAAATTCGTAAGAAGTAAATCTCATGATTTAAAGTCTCAGGAGGTTAAGTCCAGGAGTACCGGGCAAAGATAACTGGCGCCACCTTTCTTTTTTTTCTTACTCTCCTGAAATGAGCAGTATGACTTCAGTCCTTTTTTTCTACTCTGATCTCCCCGCACTATTTCAGCAGGCATGCGCTACCGCTTTTTTATTGTTCTGGTGAAGGATGCTCAGTACAACGGCTTCCCAGCATAGGAAGGAGAGGGAAGGACACTCCCTTCCCTCTCCCGAACGGGGCTGTTCCTGTTCCTACCGCGGCGATAGTGTTATATAGAGCACCGAATTGTTGCGATAAACCAGCAGCAGAACATTCTGATCTGATTTGATCTTCGAAACTGCTGCCTCATAGTCCTTGGCGTTGCTTATCTTCACCCTGTTGACTTCTATGATGATGTCCCCTTTGGTGAGCGAGTCCTCAGCAGGGGAGCCCTCTCCTATGTCGGAGACTACGACGCCGGTTATCCGCCTGGGCACGCCCAGGGTGCTTCGTATTTCAGGCGAGATGTTCTGAACTCGGACACCCTTGAGGATATTATTGAAGGCGCCGTGGGACTTTTGCATTTCCGAAGGCAATTCGGCGATAGCGATCTTAATGGCTTTCTGCTTGCCGTCGCGCAGCAGCTTAAGCGTTACCTCTTTGCCTATCGGGGTGTTGGCAACCATATTCCTCAGGCTTGCCGGATCGGTTATCTCCTTGCCTTCAAATCCGGTTACCACATCTCCCCTATGCACCCCTGCCTTTTCTGCCGGGCTGTCTTCCATGACATCTCCGATAAGAGCGCCACGGTCGTCTTTCATGCCGAACTGCTTCGCGATCTCCGGAGTCAACGGCTGTATGGAAACTCCGAGCCATCCCCTGACCACCTTCCCTTTCTTGACAAGGCTCTCCATTACTACCTTTGACATATTGCTGGGTATTGCAAACCCGATGCCCTGGTAGCCGCCTGATGTGCTGAATATGGCGGTATTGATACCGATGAGTTCTCCCCTTACATTTACCAGCGCCCCTCCTGAGTTGCCGGGGTTGATGGGCGCATCGGTCTGAATGAAATCTTCATAATCGGCAATCCCCACATTTGCCCTGCCGGTGGCGCTTACAATCCCCGATGTAATTGTCTGGTTTAATCCAAAGGGATTTCCTATGGCCAGCACAGTCTCTCCTACCCTCATCTTGTCGGAATCTCCCCATTTGATTATCGGAAGATGGTTGGAGTCAATCTTAATGACAGCCAGATCGGTTTTGGGATCTGTTCCTACGACCTTCCCCTTGAACTCCCTCCCGTCCGACAGCTTTATCTTGATTTCATCGGCATCCTTTACTACATGGTTATTAGTGAGTATGTAGCCATTCCTGTCCACAATGACTCCTGACCCGAGGCTTGCCTGTTTGAATTCGCGCGGTTTCCTGGCGTGGTTGAAGCTGTCCCCGAGAAAACCCCTGAAGAAGGGGTCATCAAGGAACGGGTCTGGAATCCCCTGGGTCCTGATGGTCCTTGTTGTTGAGACATTGACCACAGCGGGTTTTACTGCCGCTGCAACCTCAGCCATTGCCTGCCCGGTCCTGGAGAGGATATCGATCGCCTCCTGGGATATCTTTGGCTCCTCCGTGTAGGCCTTTGCATTAAAATTAAAGCTCGATGATATGCCGAGCCCGATGATCAACCCGATGATCGTAAAGGTCAATGCTATAGCGGGCCTTCTCCTGGTGAATAACCTGTGCATCTCTGTCCTCCTTTGCATCTTGAATAAAGTAATGTATTTTATTTTAAAGCCCATCATTTTTTCAAAAACCTGCCCCTGCCTCTTCAAGCAAGGGGCCGATGCATTCTCCAGGGGAATGCATCGGCCCTTCATTTCCCGGCCTCTGCGGTAAATGCCCCTTACGCTTCAGCCCTGACCGCGATTTTCCTTGCCTTTGCGGCCTCTGCCTTGGGAAGGACCAGTTTTAGAATACCGTTTTTCACGGTTGCCTCAATCCTGTTCCTGTCAACCTCATTGGAAAGGGTGAATGCGCGATGGTAGTCACCGATGCCGTATTCGGAAAAAACAAGCCCGTGCTTTTCCGGGACCAGGGGCTCTACTTTGCCGTAAATGGTAAGGACGTTCTTCTCAAGGGTTATATCAACCGATTTCTCATCTGTCCCCGGCATATCGGCGATGAGTATGGTCCTGTCTTTTTGCTCGATAATGTCCACGGCAGGGGTAAATACCTTTCTTGAACTTGTGTATTCAACACCTTCCGGAGAAGTCGCCTCTTTTTTCTGTAGCTCTTGAGTTGCTGTTGCCATGATTGCTCCCTCCTTATTCGGATTTTATTGAGATCTTTCGCGGCTTGTCGGCTTCTGCACGGGGCAGGGCAATGTAAAGCACGCCCTTGATGAACCGTGCTTCTATTTTGTCCGCATCAACATCAAAGGGAATATCGAGAGTCCTGGTGAATTTTCCGTACCACCTTTCCCTGCGGTGAAACGTGTCTCCTTCAGCTGCTTTTTCGGGACTCCGCGCCCCCCGCAGAGTGAGGGCCTTTCCGGCAACGGAAATGTCCAGTTCCTGAGGATTGATACCCGGTATTTCAGCGGTTACCACTGCATGGTCCTCTCCCTTCCAGACATTTACGGCAGGGAATTCTCTTCCGGAGGGCGAGGATAATCCGGACAAAGTGCGGTTCATTTTCTCAAACTCGCTCCATGGGTCCAGATACCTTCCAAATCTGACGAGATCTGACAATAACATGATATATTGCCTCCTCTTTATGGGTTAATGGCGAACCTCTCTGGTTCGCAAAGTTCTCCAAGGCGTATAGCAACGGATATGCCAAAATGAAATTCGGTTTAAAACAGGAGCTTATTAAGATGAACACTGAGCATTGCAGGTCAATATGACCCACCTTGCTTTAGTGCATTTTGACCTACAGGACAAATTGGCCTATTGGGGTGCTTTTTGATTGAGTTTTCTGCGGAGTGTGCGCAAGCTGATCCCGAGCTGTTTGGCAGCCTTGGTACGATTCCCCAGGGTATTTTTTAAAGTCTCCCTGATAAGCAGTTTTTCAACTTCATCGAGGCGCGTGCCCAGGGGAATAAAAATACCTGAATTGCTTTGTTCGGGCGTGGGAGGTCCGTATATTCTCCCGGAATCTTCAAGATGATGGAGGATATGCTGGGGAAACACCCGCTTGGTATCCGGGGGGAGCAGGGTGGCAATGCGGGTCATGACATTTCTGAGTTCGCGCACATTCCCCTTCCAGGGGACGCGCTCGAGCAGGTAAATGGTTTCCGATGAGAGGCTGGGATAGGGCGGGACCCTGCCCATCTCAGCAAAGGCCCTTTCAAGAAAATGCAGGGCCAGCAGGGGTATGTCATCAATGCGCTCCCTGAGTGGCGGGAGGCTGATGCGCAGGATATTCAAACGGTAATACAGGTCCTCGCGGAAAAGGCCGTCTATTACTGCTTTGCCGAGGTCTACATGTGTTGCGGCAATCACGCGGACATTTACGGGTACCGGGCTCTCGGCCCCGATGCGGTAAATCCTCCCTTCCTCAAGCACCCGGAGCAGCCGTATCTGCAGGTTGAGGGGCATGTCCCCGATCTCATCAAGGAAGAGTGTGCCGTTATTCGCGGATTCGAACTTCCCTTTGCGTGCCCGGTGCGCTCCGGTGAAGGCGCCTTTTTCGTGCCCGAAGAGTTCTCCTTCAATGAGACTTTCAGGGATGGCCCCGCAATTGATCGGCACAAAAGGCCCTGAGGACCGGCGACTGAGGACATGGATAACGCGGGCGACGATCTCTTTGCCTGTGCCGGTCTCGCCGGAAACAAGAACGGTCTGTCCCGATGCTGCGATTTCCGAGATATTGGAGAGTGCACGCTTCATGGCCGGGGAGCGGAAGAGAAAGTAGGGCTTCACCTTTGTGATCAGCGGTTCGACAACAGCCAGTGATGTATTCCCCGTATCAGGCCTGCCGAGGTTTGTCCCGATCATCCCCGCAAGCCTCACTGCATCCACGGGCTTCTGGATATAATCATCCACAACGAGTTTTGTAGCATCCTGCAAAGGCTCGACAGAATCGTAATCCTGCTCGGTAACCAGGTAGAAGAGGGTATCGGGGTGGAGGGCTTTGTAGTCGCGGATCATCCCGATGCATTCTTCATCTGCCATATCCAGGGAGGAAATGATCACATGAATATGCCCGCGTGACAGTATGCCCGATGCCTCATCGAGCTTCGCAGCAATGAAGACCTGCGCGCCGAAATCCTCCAGGTCCTTCCCTATGCTCCTCAAAGACCGTGGGTCATCTTCGAGTATGAGTATGGAAAGGCCGCTCATGCTCGGCCTGTTGTTTAATGTATGGGGATTCCTGCCTTCCAAAGTCGTAAAGCCCCCTTATAAAGTTATGCATTGCACGGCATTTAAGGATACCAGGGCCGCGGCAATTAAGGAAATTATGAAATTAAGGCAGCCCGAAAAGCAAGTTCGGCAGCAAATACGTTGCAAATCGCCGGATTGAATTTT
>JAJZPZ010000150.1 GCA_021847795.1 Nitrospirota bacterium | reverse complement strand
CATGGGGTCGAAAATGGTGCAGGTTAAAGGGGTTATGCTGCTTTCGCAGCCTAACCCCGAAAAACACCGACCGGCAAAGCCGTTCGGAAAAAAAGATCCGGCATAACAAATTCACGCATGAAAGAATACTTATACTGATTTGTGAAAAAAGAACGGAACAACAGGCATTTCAGCCATTTTTTGTGCTTAAGAAGGCGGCCAACAGACAGGAAAGAGGGATTCATACATGAGCGAAGGAGAGACCAACAAGATTCGTACCGGTTTTTACATAGAAAAAGGACTGCTGCAGGAATGCGACCGATGCCTTGCCGCCGCAGACGCCCGGTCAAGAAATGAATTCGTAACCAAAGCTTTGAAATACTACATTGGCTACCTTACTTCAAGAAACATTGAGGATTACCTCCTGCAGTCATTGTCCTCAGTGCTTACCAGCACCGTTCACGACAGCGAAAACAGGATGGCTCGTGTGGGCTTTAAGATAGCGGTGGAGCTTTCTAAGCTCGCTCATGTCATTGCTTCCAGTCACAACATTGATGAAGAAGCGATGCAAAAGCTCCATTTGAAATGTCTGGACGGGGTGAAAAGGATCAATGGCGCTGTAAAATTCGAAGATGCGTACAAATACCAGAAGCGTGAAATATAGGCGGTGAGTTTCCATGGCCAAAATCATCTTGCGCTGCAACTATCTGCGGGACGCGCCGCAGGAGCATCTATCAAACTTTGTAAAATATATCGGCACCCGTGAGGGGGTTGAAAAAATAGATGAAAGCAAGGCGCTGCTGCCTGCAACAGTCAAACAGCGGAATCTAATCAAGCAAATTCTGAAAGACATTGATGGTGCAAAGAATATGCATGAGTATACCGACTACCTCTTAAACCCAACAAGGGAAAATGCCTCAGAGTTTATTACTCTTGCTCTAGAAAACAATCTCGACTTGATCGGTAAGCGGAAAAACTATGTAGACTACATTGCAAACCGCCCAAGAGTTGAGAAACTCGGCGAGCATGGTCTGTTCACCGATGCGGGTACGCCTGTCGTGCTTTACCAGGTGGCCGATGAAATCGCCAACCACGAGGGCGTGGTCTGGACCCATGTCATCAGCCTGCGCCGGGAGGACGCGGTGCGTCTTGGATACGACAGCGCCAAGGAGTGGCAGGAACTGATCCGCAGTAAGAGAGTGATGCTCTCAAAAAACATGAAGATAGCAAGTGAAAACCTTAAATGGTACTGTGCCTTTCACAACGAGAGTCATCATCCCCATATTCATCTTGTGGTCTATTCCAAAAATGAAAAAGAGGGCTTCCTCACCAACAATGGTATTGAAGCCATGCGCTCCGAACTTGCACACAGCATCTTCCGGCAGGACTTCATGAACATTTATGACAGGCAGAATGAATACCGCAGTTCCCTCAAGGAAAAGGCGGCAGCCGTCATGCGGGAGATGATTCGGGAAATACAATCAGGTATCTGTGAAAACAAAAAGATAGAGGAACTGATTACACACTTAGCCGAGAGGCTTAAACATACTTCCGGCAAAAAGCAATACGGGTACTTGAAAGCGCCCCTCAAAGCAGTCATTGATGAGATTATCGATGAGTTTGCCAAGGACGAGCGTGTGGCAAAGCTCTATGCCGCATGGAACGAAACGCAAAATGAAATTCTGAAAACCTATGCCAACAGACTCCCTCCACTTCAACCGCTGTCGACTCAGAAACAGTTTAAAAGCATTAAGAACATGGTGATTGCCGAAGCGTTAAATATCGGCAGTCACCGTTTTGTTTTTGAACCGGATTATGAAAATGAAACATCAATCGCAGAACATGAAGATAATGAAGATGGAACAGCTGGTATGTTTCCAGCAATAGAAGATACACTAACAGCCGATGAGGTGCTATCAGATACTGGCTATGAGCATCCGGATTTTATTGCTGACCCATCCTTGGAGGATACCTCAGACGATGACGAGCCGCCGGAGTTTCAATACCATGTCAGGTGGAGTGACCGGTATAAAGCAGCCCGCGCATTTCTCTATGGTAGTGATGAGGTGGAGCAGAACTTTTCCGAAGCCTACCGCCTGTTTATGGAGGAAGCGGAAATAGGAAACGCTCTGGCAATGTATGATCTTGGGCGGATGCATATGGACGGTCTCGGTGTTGAGATGAATGCGGATGCTGCGCAGGAGTGGTATGCCAAAGCCCTTACCGCTTTTTTTGAAGTAGAGTCAAACAAAAGCAGTCCATACATCCAGTACCGCATCGGGAAAATGCATAACGCAGGATTAGGCACGCCGCAGGATTATTTAAAAGCTGCTGACTGGTTTCATATGGCCGTTGCAAAAAACCATAAATATGCGCAGTACTCCCTTGCCGGACTCTATTATTCCGGTCACGGTGTGGAGCAATGCTATGAAACAGCCTTCGACCTGTATAGAAAATCTGCAGCACAGAAAAATCCTTACGCTTCTTATGAGCTGGCCAAAATGCACCGGGATGGTGTAGGCACAGATAAAAATATAGAGAAAGCCGATGAGCACTTTCAAAAAGCGTTCATCGGCTTTTTAGTTTTGGAGGCTCAAAGCAAGGATGACAAGCTTCAGTACCGTCTCGGTCAGATGCTCTATACCGGAACCGGTACCGACAAAGACATCGCTGCCGCTATAGAGTATTTTGAGCAGTCGGCAAAGCTCGGCAATGTCAATGCCCAATATATGCTAGGCAAGATTTATCTCGAAGCAGACACCGATCGTGAAAATGTAGAGAAGGCGCTAGAGTGGCTTGCCAAAGCTTCTGATAACGGAGATGCTCTTGCCCAGTATGCATTGGCAAAGCTTTATCGTGACGGTAGCCATGTGGATAAGGATGTGGCAAAGGCTGTACAGCTTTTCACCAAATCGGCAGAACAGGAAAATCAGTATGCCCAGTATGCCCTCGGCAAGCTCTATATGTCCGGTGAGGATATTCCAAAGGATACCGCTGCTGCCGTCAAGTGGTTCACTCTCTCATCGGATCAGGGAAATCAGTTCGCCCAGTACGCCCTGGCAAAGCTGTACCTCACCGAAGAGGACATAGACAAAGATATTGCAAAGGCGGTAGTGTTGCTGACCAAATCCGCATTGCAGAACAATCAGTATGCAGCCTATCAGCTTGGCAAGCTGTATTTAATAAGGGAGGATATGTCAAAGGATGTGGAGGCGGCTATCAAATGGCTTACCGCTTCTGCAGAGCAGGGAAATCAATACGCCCAATACGCTCTTGGCAAACTTTATCTCATGGGTCATGACATACCGCGTGATCAAGACACTGCCCTGCAATGGCTGATGGCATCAGCAGCACAGGGGAACATCTATGCCCAATTTCTGATTGACCATATGGACTCCTTTCGTAATCCATCGGTACTGCTTGCCGCCACAAGGCTTATGCATCACCTTGGAAATGCCTTCCGTGATGAACAGCGAAGAAATAGCGGCAGTCCTTATATGCATATTGACCGTAAGCGTCAGAAGCAGCTCAGAGAAAAGAAAGCAGCGCAGGGGCATGCCTACGATGACCATGCACCGCAGCAAACCTATTAGCAGGAGGATTCAGTATGAAAAAGAACAACCGGCATAAAAAAGAGAAGTTACCAAACAAATATATATTCCCCATTTTGAGGCTGCCTTTCAAAAAGGTGGCTTTTTTTCGCAGGGCCGGAAAACGGCACCGCTGACAAAGGAGGGCTACGATGGCAGGCTATATACATTTTACCGATGAGCAAAAACAGCGGGCAAATTCTGTTGACCTTGTGGACTTTCTTAGACGGCAGGGAGAGCAGCTCACACACTCAGGCAGGGAGTGGCGATGGAAGCGTCACGATAGCGTGACCGTCCGTGGCAATCAGTGGTTCCGGCACAGTGTCAGACAGGGCGGTCTTGCTATCGACTTTGTACAGGAGTTTTACGGCCTCCCCTTTCCCGATGCGGTGACACTGTTGCTTGATGGCGAACAGGGCGTGGAATTTAAGCAAACCGATAAAAATGAACCGTCGCCAAAACGAAAGGAATTTGTTCTGCCAGAGAGTGCCGGTTCCATGCGCAGAGTGTATGCCTATCTCTTAAAACAGAGATATATTAACCGGTATGTCCTTACCCACTTTGTCAGAGAGAAAAGAATCTATGAGGACAAGGAATATCACAACGCTGTCTTTGTAGGCTTTGATGAAAACGGCATCGTCCGTCACGCTCATAAAAGAGGAACCTATTCCAACGCTGCAGGTTATCGTGGCAATGTGGAGGGTTCCGATCCTAAGTATAGCTTCAACCATATTGGTACAAGTGATATGCTCTATGTGTTTGAGGCTCCTATCGATATGCTGTCATATATCAGCCTGCATCAAAGCAACTGGCAGCGGCACAGCTATGTGACCCTGGACGGTGTGGCTGAACATGCCATGCTGCATGTACTGGCACAAAATAAGCACCTGAGTAATGTGGTGCTATGCCTCGATCATGACCCAGCGGGAATTGAGGCCACGGGTCGCCTTGCAGAAATACTGTGTGAGAATGGGTATAAAAAAGTCTCATGTTTGCAATCTACATTTAAAGATTGGAATGAGGATTTAAAAGCACGCCATGGCATAACACCAATTCCAGCGCAGGAACATCCCAAAAAAGAAGCCTGTCATGATTTGTGTGAGGAGCTTCGCGATTTATGCAGAAGTATAAGATTCATTAAAAATTCTCATGGAATGTTGATGGAGCATTATGAAAAATTTATATCTCTCATACAAAATGAAAAAGTGATGTACAGCAGGGAAGCTATCATGATGGAGCAGCTGCAAAGCATGGCATCCTATGCTCTACTTGCTGCTAAGGAGCAATACCGTCAGCTTCAAAAGCCGGTGACCATAGAACAATTAACGGATGAACTTTATGCTAGCTACCATCCCCATCAAGATCGTGATAAGTTAAGAGTCAAAGCAGATAACCTTAAACAAGATATCACTGCTATTAATACTCAGCTCCACATGGTCGGTATCCGTAGCCTTGATGATAAACAAAAACTTATTTCTTCATTCATGAGCCTTGCGCTTAACTGTGTCAAGACTCATCTTTTTATAGACCTCGAAGGGCAGGAGCAGAAAACCAAAGCACCACAAAAACAGAATGCAAACCAAAGCGATTGTGAACAGGCAGTTCATGAAGAACCTGTACAGCCCAAATTTAATCTATCGTAAAGGAGAATGAATTCATGGAAAACAATAGCTTTAAACCTGAGTGCCCTCTCCTGGGTAAGGATAGCAACATTTTTAATCTCATGGGCATTGCTTCAAGAACTCTAAAAGAAAATGATCTTGATGAAAAAGCCCGTGAAATGTGCAGCCGGATCATAAAGTCCGGCAGCTACGATGAAGCTCTGAATATCATTGGTGAATATGTAACCATTGTCGGAGATGAACCGAAGATGGATGATGAGAGCTTTCACATCAAAATGGAATAAAGAAATTCAGAGAAAGCAATGTACCAATCAAAACAACGGGTACATGGCTTTCTCATTTACAAAGGGAGGTGCCCAATGCAAGTATCACAGGTTGTAATGCTAATTATCATCGCTGTAGTCATGTTTGGAGTCATTGGCTTTATTATTCTGCTGGCCCACTACTACACTTTAAACGGCATCAAGTCTAAGACAGTGGGTGACGGCCAGTATGGCACCGCAAGGTTTGCAACGAAGCATGAAGTCCGAAAGACCTATGCCCATGTACCCTATGAGCCGGAGCGGTGGCGCAAAGGTGAAAAACTGCCCACAGTGCAAGGGCTTGTGGTCGGCTGTAAAACATCTCGGGGCAGAGTTATCGCCCTTGTAGACCAAGGGGATGTACATGCGCTGATGATCGGTGCGGCGGGTGTCGGCAAAACCGCCAATTTTTTATACCCAAACCTTGAATATGCCTGTGCATCAGGCATGAGCTTTGTGACGACGGATACCAAGGGAGATCTCTATAGGAATTATGGGAGCATCGCCAGGGATTACTACGGCTACGATGTATCTGTCATAGATTTGAGAAACCCTACCCGCAGTGATGGCAACAACATGCTTCACCTTGTGAACAGGTACATGGATCAGTACATGGCAAATCCTGATAGCCTTGCGGCAAAAGCCAAAGCCGAAAAATATGCAAAAATAACGGCTAAGACCATTGTTTATTCCGGAGGGCTGGATGCAGGCTCCTATGGCCAAAATGCATTTTTCTATGATGCCGCTGAAGGCTTGCTGACCGCCGTCATTTTATTAATAGCAGAATACTGCCCTAAAGAAAAACGTCATATTATATCTGTGTTTAAGATGATCCAAGACTTGCTGGCTCCATCGGGTGTCAAAGGAAGGAACCAGTTCCAACTATTAATCGAAAAGCTTCCCTCAGAGCATAAGGCAAGATGGTTCGCAGGTGCAGCACTCAACACCGCAGAGCAGGCTATGCAAAGTGTTCTCTCCACAGCACTCTCAAGATTGAACGCATTCCTGGATTCGGAGCTTGAACAGATACTCTGCTTTGACACCGCTATTGACGCGGAAAAGTTTTGCAATAGGAAATCTGCCATTTTCCTTGTGATGCCCGAAGAAGACAACACTAAGTATTTTCTAATCTCTCTCATTGTCCAACAGCTCTACCGGGAAATATTGTCGGTGGCCGATGAAACAGGCGGCAAGCTCAAGAACCGTGTCATGATGTACCTTGATGAGATTGGCACCATTCCCAAAATTGATAGTGCGGAGATGATGTTCTCCGCTTCCCGTTCCCGCCGGGTTTCTATTGTGGCCATCATACAGAGCTTTGCACAGCTTGAAAAGAACTATGGCAAGGAAGGTTCAGCCATTATCATTGACAACTGTCAGGACACCATTTTCGGCGGCTTTGCCCCCAATTCAGAATCAGCGGAGATACTCTCCAAGAGTCTTGGCAACAAGACGGTTATGTCCGGTTCCGTCAGTCGAGGCAAGAACGACCCATCCCAATCCCTGCAAATGATCCAGCGGCCACTGATGACTTCCGATGAATTAAAGACCTTGCCCAAGGGAAACTTCATTGTCACCAAAACTGGGAGCTACCCCATGAAAACCGTCCTGAAGCTGTTCCTGGAATGGGGTATTAAGTTTCAAAAGGTGTATGAGATTGAGGAAAAATCCGCCCGCAAGGTTGCCTATGCTGACCGCAGAGAGCTTGAAGAGGAAATCATCAAACGTCATATTGCCTGTGACGAAGAAGATGAAGAAGTTCAACAAGGTGCGATTTCTTCACAAGGCGGAATATCCTATACACCTGCTATGCCTAAATCTCAACAGGAACCGTTGCGCACGGATTAAGGAGGGGTGAGATGGGCTACTTTTCATCACTTTATACATCAGAGCTTCCCCATCGGGCTGTTGCTGTTTATATGTACCTTTGTGACCGGGCCGACAAGGACGGCAAGTGTTATCCGGCGATTGGTACCATTGCCGGAGAGCTGAAGCTGTCACGAAGTACCGTAAAAAGAGCCATCGCAGACCTTGAAAAGACTGGCTACCTTCGCAAGGAAAATAGATGGCGTGAAAACGGGGGCAAAAGCAGCAACATGTATTATGTGAAGCTCTGAAAAAAACTTATTTTCAAAACAAGGGGGTAATCTATTCATTTGGTGAACTATGGTACGGCTCACAGTGAGCTATGCAGTGAACTCCCCTCTCTAAGAAATGACCTAACATCAGAAAAGAAACAAAGTAGTTAAGTGACTATATTATATAAAAGGTGGAAGAGTGGATGGATTTGGAAAAATTAATGGATACGGAGTATCAAAAGTGTACAGGTTTATTGGCTGAGTTGATTGGATTAGATGCTGATACAGAAGAAAAAATTTATAGATATTTTCAAAGTATGGGGATCACAAACTTTTTTCTTCATCTCGAATTGCTAGGTCTATCCCAGGAGAGTTCTGAGAAGCTAACAAGCATAAAATCCATCATTGAGATGTTTGATGAAGAAAGGGGTCAGGCATAACATGAAACAAGATATGAAGCATACCGAAAGCTTTTTAAAAGGGCTTACAAGCTTGACGGGGTTGCCTTACAAAAAGATTCAGCAGTATGCAAAAGAGAATAACCCCTTTAATATCTTAGAACATCCTCAGATCATGGAACCAAATGAAAAACAACTTGAAAAGATAGGGTTGCTCAATGAGTTCATTTCCTCTTATAACCTTTTGAAAATCCATGAAAGTCAGGAGAAGATTAAGTTAAATTCGTCAACTGTGTCAGGTCAATATTTTTTAGCCCTTTTTAGTGGAATGAAGGATAAAGAAAGGTTCATGGTTGCTTTTCTGGATAACGGCAATAACGTGATTGAAACAAAAACCATGTCAGAAGGAAGTGTTGGACAAGCCGTTGTTTATCCAAGAGAGGTATTAAAATATGCCATTGCATGTGATTGCAGCGCAGTAATTTTAGCTCATAATCATCCTGGAGGT
>JAJZPZ010000149.1 GCA_021847795.1 Nitrospirota bacterium | reverse complement strand
GTTGAGGAATGCAAGTATCTTGCCGTCCCCGTTTCCGTCAAAAAGAGGCTTGATCGTATCTGTCCATGCCTTATAGAGCCCTCCCCCTACTCCGAAGCCATAGTCTTTACCGTCCGTGCCGTCGTAGAAGTCTTTGCACGTGGTGAGGCCGTCATAGTTCATGAACTGATTGAACGAGGGGGTGATGGCCTCCATAAGGGAATTGGTGTCGTAAAACCGGGTCTGTATCTGGATCTTGTCCTCTACCGCTATCTCATTCATGGTGCATTGGTACAAATAGGCGTTCACCATGGCGTCGAACCTGATCACATCCTTATTGGCAATACCGTTAAACTCCATCTTCTGCATGATTGCGAGGTAATCAAAGAACCCGCCGAACCCTGTGCTGGAGTAATCGAGATTGGCAGAGGCCCACGCATTATCTCCCGAAGCTGAAAGCGGGTCCCAGACACTCACCGTCCCTGTGTGGAAGGCGTTTTGGGAGAGCTTGGTGATGTAGTAGGACGTGGTGGAGAAAAGCGAACTCACAAAGGCAGGGCCCAGCGGCACGTTGCTGACCACATAGGTCTGGTTGAACTTCGTATCCTGAATAGTTACATCCGCCTTCAGGGTGAAGAATATATTGAATAACAGAAAGGAGCCCAGAAGGTGATTAAAGAAAAGCTGCAGCTTGTTGCCGAGGACAAGGTAAAAGGAGGCCACGATCAGGCCCCAGACGCTGAATACCCTGACAAGGGAGTCAAAGGCGCTGTCCCCTATGGTCATGACCAGGCCTTTATAAACCTGGGTCAGATACTCGATCCCTCCGGTTGTGTAGACGTCCAGGCTTGCCATTGCCATATCGTCCAATCCTCCTTTTTACAAAACACCTGCTTATTGAGAAACTACCTGAACATTGCCGCGCCCTTGCCGAAGTTCTTCAGCGCCAGTTCGGTGCCTTGGCTCTTAAGGGCTTTGAACTTCTCAAAGGAATTCACGTTCATCTGGTAGACATCGGCCACGCGCTTGATGTGCGCCTGGAAAGCGTTCTTTGAAAGTTCAAGCTCATCCCGGTACATCTTTACAAGCCCCTCAGGGATGCCCTTGCCGACCGAATCGCTCCTTCCTATGGCGTTTCCGGTGAGTTCATAGCCGAGGTCTGTGGTCTTGTCCACTATCTGGAGCGCAATATACTCCGCTGCATTGTCAAGGACTGTTTCAGAGGCATCGTTCAGGGAGCTTTCGGTTGCGTTATTGAGCGCTGTGGAGTAGCTGAGCACATCGAAGAAGTTCGCGGCCAGCCGGGAATAGGCGTAGATCTTGCCGCTGGAGTTCTGGTCATAGAAGGTGGTGATGAGGTTCATCTGGTCGTTGCTCTTAAGGATGTCCCGTATCTGTACGAGGGTATCCTTTACCTTTGCCTTGAGCCCTACGGTTGCGACATCTTCCTTGGTCTCAATCGTTCCGTCACAGGCGCCGTTTACAATGAGGCCGCTGCATTGGTAGAGGGTCATCTTGCCGCCGTTGATCAGGGAGTCGATATCGGTGACCAGCCTGAGTTTCATGTCCCAGCCGATGTTGTCAGGGCCGCAGTCGTCCCCGCAGGCCTGGGATATGCTCTGGTTGTTGGCAGGGGAGATCTTGTTGCCGTTTTTGTCCTTGATGAAGATGTCCAGCACCCCGAACCAGCTTGCAAGCAGGTCTTGTATGCTTGAATCGTTGATCCCGATGCTGCTGAGAGCTCCATAGGGAAAGGTTTGCGTTAACTCGTTGATCTTGAGATTCTTGCGGATGTTCTTGAGCGCCTCGTCATATGTTGAATAGGTGTTGTCTGCAACTTTATCAGTCCGCGCTTCTTTGCTGCCCCACATTTTGGTGCCTATGGTCTGCCCCAGGGCGATTCCCAGAGAGCACGGCTGCTGTGAAAGCGTCTGTCCCATTCTGGCAAAGTCCTGGAGGAATTGAAAAGCATCCTTGATCCCGGGCAGTGAGTATGACAGGCCTACGGCAATACCCCAGGCAAGGGATGCGCCCGACTGGGAGAGCATTGTGTCCAGTTTGTCGAGGTTGAGAATCGAGATCATGCCGGCATCGAAGTCCATGCCTGAGCAGCTCAGGTTTGCCCTGGGTTTGGTGAAGGAGAAGCTCGGGGTGCCGAGGACAGTGTTTTTGACCCTGAACGAGGCGCTTCCGGCTGAGAGGGTGGCTGAACTGGGGGATTTGTAGACTCCCGGCTGCTGCGTATAGACCCCTGAAACCACGCTGTCCAGCACGCTGTCAATGTCGGCCATGACAGGGGTTGCGATAATGACTGCAGCAAGTGTTATTGAAATGAATATTTTCATCCTATGCATCATGAGGCGCCCTCCTTTATCTCACTTGTTCATAAATACCGGGTTAAGGTCTCTCTCTTTGACCACTCCTTCTACAACCAGGAATCTCACCAGCATGCGCTCGATCTCATCCAGCGAGGCCATCCCTGCACTGAGGCCCCCCACCTTCGGGCCCTCCGGCTTTTCCACTACCGCGATCAGTGAGGGGATCTGCGTCACCCCGTACTGTGCAATGAGGTCGGGATTATAGACGGAAGGAAACGGCAGTCCGCTATCAAGTGCGCCATTCACCGATACCCCCCGCATCGAAAGCCCGTACTTGCTCAATAGGGCGATGATGGTGTCTTTCTCACGGATGCAGTCAGGGCAGGTGGTTGAATAAAAATACACAAGCCCCACCTTGTCCTTGACCTTGTTGATCACGGACTGAAAGATGCTGTCTTTCATGCCGTAATAGAATGTGGAGGAAAGCGGGGACTCCGGGTATCCCTGGATAGGGTAGATGTCACCTCCGAACCTGAGGTATACGTCCCTGAGGGCGTAGCCTATCTTCTTCAGGTGCTCCAGATATTTGTACTGGTAGACCAGGTATTCTTTTGCGTTTTCCTCTGTGGGGTCCAGGAGGAATTTCTTCAGCGCCGGCGGGGCGCTTTCCTGGACAGGGAACTCAAACTCCTTTTTTGCGGGCTCTTCTTTTTTGGTTGTTTTTTCCGGCTCCTGGGCACGGGGCTGCTCCTTTTGGGGTTGCTCTTTCTTTTCCTCTTCGGGGTCCTCGTACCAGAGCCAGCCCCTTACCGGCTTATCCCCGTGTATGGCCTCGGCCTTGGCCCTTTTCACATTGATCATGAACATGATCACTACAAAGGCAAATACAGTCAGGGTGATGATCCCCACCCATTTCATAAGCTCGCAGAGCTGGGCCTTGATCGGCGGCCTCTTTATTGGTGGCTTGTTTGATTTTGAAAGGAATTTCAGCATCTAACCCCCTTAAAACGTACCTTTGTCATTAATATGTACTCCCCTTTTATTCATATTACTTTTGGTAGGGGATTTTTTTAGGAGCATGCTAACAGCACCGTATGTTAAGGATCACGTGGCGATTGCCTATGAAATGCCCTTCTGTCTCAAACCGCCTGCCAAAGGCATCTTCATGCTCCATCCCCCTGAGCGTGCTTATCAAGTGCCATAAGTAAAGAGAATGGTTCAAAGGAGATGTTATTGAAATGAGAGCCTTATTCCCATTCCTTGCTTTTTGAAAGGCCATTTGATACAGAACTTCATGGCAAAGCTCGTTGAATGTTACCGGTGTGGTAAAACGGTTGCCCCTGATGACGACAGGTGCCCCAGCTGCAAGACGAAAAACCCTGGGAGAGGATGGGTCTACAGAAATTGGAACCTCATTGTTTTCCTTGCAACCGTTATCGGGATTCTGGTGTTCATTGCCATCAATAAAGAGCAGTTCCTTGAGCTTTATCGTTTCTTCAGAAAGGTACTTTCGAAGCAGTAATCCAAAGTGGCCCACCGGCCTTCCTTCGATGATAAATCCCGGCAATTGATCATACAAATGAAACCAGGGCCTTATAGTCCATAAATGCCTGAACGGATAGGAATGATTCTCTGCCACAGCTCTCAGCTTCTCACAGAACTGATAAGGCAGCTCAACATCCAGAGATGAAAATATAACCCATGCCCGCGGGTCTCTTACGTGTCCATGGCAACTATATCGGGTTTTGAGCCCCTCTATATCGTTAAGCGCATCTACCAGCGGAATTATGCCTTTTTCTAAGGTCTTCATATTACTCATATTACTTTTGGAGAGGGTTCTTTTTTAGAAAGCACCGGGCAGCTGAAGCAGCCGTTGACAGAGGCGCATGATAGGCGTATAGTAAATGCAGGGAGGTGAGCACTATGCAGAAAGGCAAATTAAACGTTACCCTGGATAAGGATCTCATAGAATATATGAAGGGCTATGCTGAAGAGCAAAGGACAACTGTTTCCGAGATTTTCACCCAGTTCATATTGACGGTAAAGCGCACAAAAGAAGATAGCTCCACCGATATAATCCTCTCTGATCCCGATTTCACCCGAAGCCTCCTGGACACCATTTCGCAAATAAGGTCCGGCAAGATGAAGTGGCATAAATACAAAGAGGTCTTTTAGTGGAAGTTCTCTTCAGCGATTCCTTTGTAACCGCCCTCCGAAAGCACAGTTCGATAAAAAGCATCGTAAAGAAGAAAGTAGATGCGATCATGGAGAGGCCAATTGCGCTGGGCGAGCCGCTCAAGGGCAATTTCAGGGGGTATTACAGTTGCCCGGTAAAGAGAAGCTTTCTCATCATCTACCTGTATTGTGAGGTCTGCAGAAAAAAAGGAGATGACAAGGTGGTGCTCTGTGGTGATTGCTCCGAGTGCGCTGATAAGACGATCAAATTCGTGGCCCTCGGCCCGCACGATGAGACGTATAGAAAGAGGGACATCAGAAGATAGTGTTTATTTTTAAGATACTCGCAGGCATTCAGGAGAAAATATGCAAAGCAAGTACAAATGCAAAATATTTAAAGGGGATTACAACCATATAGAACGTTTGGAGAAATCAGTAAATCTATGGCTGGAGGAGAATCCCTCCATTGAAATCTTTAACACTTCGTTGACTAATAGTGGATATAGCCATAATATAGCTGTTGCCATATTTTATAGAGGAATCAATTAAACCATATCAGCCCCATTTTGTCGTTATTACCACTAATGTAACAGTATCTTCCCCGACAATTAGATGAGATGTATCGATTTTATGGGGAGGATGTGCAGCAAACTCTTTATTTGCATTTTCCGCCGCCTTTTCTATGGAATCACCTTTGAAGACATGGACTGTGAATGAATTTTCCATTATTGCATCCTCCTGGTTTAGTCGGGAATCTTATTCAATGGTCGGTACGATAATCTGCCAGGTTTCATTATCCATCACCACCTGAGGAGGGTGATATGCACAAGGCTGATGCTCATTAAAAAACGTGTTTGCCTTTTCCGCAGCTTCCTTGAGAGTCCCACCTGAAAATACTTCTATTTTTAATATTGGTCCTTTCTCCATGCTCCCTCCATTACTTTTTAAGTCGACTTGCATATATATTACTTTTGAGGAGTGACATTACGGGGACTGGCTAAAGGCAACGACAGCAGGAGATCAGAAAAAAAGCGGCTTGAGTTTTGCGAGAATGGTTGCGAGAGCTGTTGTCGAAATGCGGTCGACAACCTTTATTTTTCGCACTTGCCAGTCGATAGAGCGGACCTGATCGGCAAGGGCAACCCCTGAGGTCTTTTTGGCGCCGTCAAGAGGCACCTCAAAGGGGTAACCTTTGACTTTCGTAGTGATCGGGCAGACAAGACAGAGTCCGGAAACCTTATTGTAGATTTCCGGGGACAGGACAACAGCCGGCCTGAAGCCTGCCTGCTCATGCCCCAAAGTCGGATCGAAACTCAAAAGGATGATGTCTCCGCGATCGGGAGTTGCTCTCATCAAAGAAGCTCCTTTCCCACAGGACGTCCGAAGTCAACCTCATCATGCCGGTTTTTGTCAGTAATCCCCTTGACAAGTTCCTTTAGGGAGTATTCCTTCTTCCCTACGGGCTTGATAGTTATTCCATCACCGACTTCGTCAATTTCGACTGTGGAGTCCACCCCGATGCCGGCCCTCTTCGCCAGGTCCCGGGGTATCCTCACCCCTATACTATTGCCCCATTGGGCTGTCTTTGTAATCATATCAATATCCTCCTGTAACGGCTGCTCTTAAAGAAAGTATATCCGTGGGATATACATAAAATCAAGCCAGGCAAAAAATTACCGGGCCGCCCGCAGAATAAGCTACTTATTCAGATGAATTCATGTTGCTGGACCCGATAAAGGGCTGTCAGTTGAAAAACAGCCGGCATGCACATATAATAAGCATATACGGGAGGTGCCTACAATGCGTGCAACATTAAACATACCTGACGATCTTATCAAGGAAGTACAGAAAGCCTCAGGGGAGAAGTCAAAGACCAAGGCCATCACCATTGCCATGCAGGAGTATATACGGCAGCAGAAGGCAAAAAAGCTCCTGTGCCTCAGGGGGAATGCCTCGCTCGCATTTGACTGGAAGGCCGAAGAGGAAAAGGAACTGAAAGCTCAGGGGAGAAGGGAAAAGGCAATTGACAAAAGAAGGCCGTAACGTCTTAATTGATACGAGCGCCTGGATAAGGGCCGGGAACATCTCAGCCGGACTGCGTAGGAAAGGAACCACCCTGCCGATGTCGGACCTCCTCATAGGCGCATTGGCGATAGAGCACAGCCTCGATGTCTTTACCCTGGACGACCACTTCTCAAGCATTCCCGGACTGAAGCAGTATCACAAGTGAAGTTTTTCAATTCTTCATCAACAGCCCATAAGTCCGGGGATAGCTTACTGCCGGGCAGGGTTATTATATCGCCAATATTGTGTTTGTCATCAATATAGCGATTCCTGAACATCACCTTATGGTGCAGTCCTCTTTCGTCCTTTCCTAAATAAAGACCATCATAGAGGAGCGATTTCAGCAGGACTGGTGAAACTGCCAGGGCCAGGGGATGCATTTTCCGGCCCATTTCCGGCGCCCGTTCCGGAGCAAGCCTGCCATCCCGGCACGGGAAATATCGGTTTCGCACTGAAATACGTGCGACTGACCACTTCGCTGCCCCTGATTAAAGGCAATCCGACATATTGACCACTGTTGGGTGCTGGTATATAATACCAGTATGAAGGCTCACCTTGTAAAACATGTGAAGGTTGAAGACGATGCGGGCAATCTCATAGAGATCAAGATTTGGCAGTTACAAGCTCCATCTCCCGATAAGTCCCATGGGTATAAATACTCGATGGCGTATATAGTAGATGGTGTGAGAATTTTAGGTTACGACAACTCAGAAGGAAAAGGTGATCACAGGCATTACGGGGGCAAGGAGACCGCGTATTCCTTTCAAGGTATCGATAGGCTATTGGCGGATTTTGGTAGAGACATAGAACGCTATATAGGAGGCAATAAGCCATGAGGGTGAAAAAGGTAAAGATCGGTATAAAAAGTGTCAAGGACGTGTTCAGTGATGTAAAAGGCACGGTAAATAAGATTGAGTCCGGGGAGAGATTGAAGCCGGTTACTGAGCCGGAGATGTATTTTACAAGTTTTGAAGGGGTCCGGAAGGCATTAACTCCAAAACGGCTTGAACTCCTGCACATTATTAAAACAGAGCGCCCTTCTTCGGTCAATGAACTTGCGCGTATGGCACACAGGGATATCAAGAACGTAACTGCGGATGTGAAGTATTTGGAACAGATCGGGCTTATAGAGAAAAAAACCGCTGATCATAAATCTAGGCCGGTTATCAACTATGACAAAATAGCCCTGGAAATTGCAGTGTGATGCATGGGGAGAGGCCTACCGGAGAGCTTACCACAAGAGCATCACAGCAGGCCCGTTGGCTGTGGCATATTCCGGCCTGTTTCTACCGCTGCTTCCGGGGCAAAACCTGTCTACGGCAAGGGATGAGTCGCTACCACGATTACGGCATTAAGGTTTCTTGACGATAGGAGTAATTATCTTGTACAATTAGTTGTACAAGATAAAGGAGGTGTCCATGGATACGATTACTTATTCGGCTGCCCGGACCCGGTTAGCATCCACCATGAAAAAAGTATGTGACAGCCATGAGCCTATCATCATTACCAGGCAAAAAGAAGACGCGGTGGTAATGCTCTCGCTCGAAGATTTCAAGGCACTTGAGGAAACGTCTTACCTTCTGCGCGTGCCGAAAAATGCCAGGAGGCTTCTGGAATCCATTGCGGAACTTGAACGCGGCGGCGGAAAAGTACGCAAGCTTAGAGAATGAAGCTCGTTTTTTCCGAACATGCCTGGGAGGATTACCTATACCGGCAAGCAACAGATAAGCAGATGCTGAAACGCATAAACCGTCTGATTCATGAGATCATGCACGATCCCTTCAACGGTTCCGGAAAGCCGGAACCGCTCAAACATGGACTTTCCGGCTACTGGTCGCGTCGCATTAACGATGAACACCGACTCGTCTACAGGCCCTCCGAAGATGCCGTTCTGGTAGCTCAGGTGCGCTATCATTACTGATATGCGCGGCGCCTATCTCAGGAGTAAACATAAAATTGAGCATCCGTAAGATC
>JAJZPZ010000148.1 GCA_021847795.1 Nitrospirota bacterium | reverse complement strand
CTATGGAACATGCGCATACCGTAAATTGACAAACCTCTGTTTTTCTTTTATAGTTAAGTAACCCTGGGGGAGGCCTGAGGCCTGAGAGTTTTCCATGCAAAGGGAAAGACCCCTTGAACCTGATCCGGATAATTCCGGCGTAGGAAGCGGGAATATGGAAAATATACAAACCTCTATTCCTAATCAGGGATAGAGGTTTTTTTATGGAAAAGGAAAGTACATGAGACTTAAAGTCAATGGTGAGGCCTACGATACATCTCAGGAGGACATTACCGGACTTTTAAACGAATTGAAGATCGTTCCTGAGAGGGTTGCGGTGGAAGTGAATCTTAAAATCATCAAGAGGACGGATTTCGGGAATTGCAGGCTGCAAGAGGGTGATCGTATCGAAATAGTCTACTTTGTAGGAGGTGGGATGCAATGAAAGATACGTTGGCAATAAGGGGAATTGAGTTCAGCTCAAGGCTGTGGATCGGCACAGGTAAATACAGGGATTTCGAGGAAACTGCAAAGGTTGTGGAGGCCTCCGGCGCCGATGTGGTTACCGTAGCGGTAAGGAGAGTCAACATCACGGACAGGAAGTCTGAAAACCTCCTGGATTTCATAGACCCGAAGAGATATAAAATCCTTCCCAATACAGCAGGATGCTACAGCGTTGAAGATGCACTGAGGTATTCAAGGCTTGCGCGCGAGGCAGGCGTGTCGGATATGATCAAGCTCGAGGTTATCGGTGATGAAAGGACCCTGTTCCCTGACACTATCGGGCTCCTGCAGGCCACGGAGATCCTCGCCAAAGAGGGATTCATTGTTTTTCCCTATACGAATGACGATCCTATTATGGCCAGACGCCTTGAAGATGCCGGGGCGGCAGCAGTAATGCCCCTCGGTGCGCCGATAGGCTCCGGCCTGGGCATAAGAAACCCCTATAATATAAAAATAATACTCGAGGCTGCGAAGGTCCCTGTGCTGGTTGATGCAGGCGTCGGTACTGCCTCGGATGCAGCTATTGCGATGGAACTCGGCTGTGATGCGGTCCTGATCAATACAGCTATTGCCGGTGCAAAAGACCCGGTTGCCATGGCGGAAGCTATGAAGCATGCCGTGCTTTCCGGGAGACTTGCGTATAAGGCAGGGAGAATGGGGAAAAAACTGTATGCATCTGCAAGCAGCCCCTTTGAAGGAATGCTTTAAAGGCAGTGACAAGTAACGAGTAACAAGTGACAAATAGAAAACGGGTAGATTTTAACCTCTATCTCATTACGGATAGAAAAATAGTAACCAAAACTGATGACTCGTCACTCGTCACTGGTCACTTGTTGGAGGCTGTGGAAGATGCGCTGAAGGCCGGCGTTAAGGCGATACAGCTGAGGGAAAAGGACCTGGCCACAAGGGAACTGCTCGACGTGGCCCGCCGGATGAGGGAGCTGACGTTGCGGTACGGTGCAAAACTTTTCATCAATGACAGGGTTGATATAGCGCTGTGCGTACATGCCGACGGAGTGCACCTGGGGCAGCACAGCATACCGCCTTCTGCAGCCGGAAGGGTTGCAGGCAAGGGAATGCTGATAGGAGTTTCAACGCATGGATTGGAAGAGGCGGACATAGCTGAAAAGGAGGGCGCGGATTTTATCACCCTCGGCCCCTTGTTCCCCACTCCTTCCAAGCTCAGGTACGGGGCGCCTGTGGGGACAGCTGCATTCAAACGAATAAAAGAAAAGATCTCACTGCCTGTTTTCGGGATTGGAGGAATCAAAAGGGAAAACGTAAAAGAGGTTATGAGCGCGGGTGCTTACGGAGTTGCATTAATAAGCGGGATACTGGGTGAAGGCAACAGGAAGGCTGCAGCAGAAAACTATTTAAAACTATTGGGAGAACAGCTATGACAAGGATAGAGCAGGCAAAGAAGGGCATTGTTACAGAAGAGATGAAAACAGTCGCATTGCGTGAATCCATATCCCCTGAACGGCTGGCAGCTGATATCGCGGGGGGCGTGACCGTGATTTCGAGAAACACCCTGCATGATATTGTCCCGCTCGGGATCGGCAGGGGATTGAGCACCAAAATTAATGCGAACATCGGCACCTCAAAAGATAAAATCTCCTATGAAGATGAATTGAAAAAACTCGAGGTCCTGGTGAAATACGGCGCAGACGCGGTAATGGACCTTTCTACAGGCGGCGCTATCAGGGACCTGAGGAGCACCCTTATCAGGAAATCCCCTGTTTCCGTAGGAACAGTGCCTATATATGAAGCCATAGTGCGGGCGGTTGAGAAATACGGGAAGATTTCCAAACTGTCTGCCGACGATCTTTTCGGGGTCATTGAAGACCATGCGAAAGACGGCGTCGATTTTGTCACGGTCCATTGCGGCATCACACTGAAAGCCATTGAAAGGTTGAGGAACGACAGGCGCATCCTCGATGTGGTGAGCAGGGGAGGGGCATTTCTCCTGGAATGGATGATCTACAACAACAGGGAAAATCCCCTTTATGAGCAGTATGACAGGCTCCTCGAGACGGCAAAGAAATATGATCTGACCCTGAGCCTCGGAGACGGTTTCAGGCCCGGCTGCATTGCCGATGCCACGGACCGGAGCCAGCTTGAGGAATTGGTAACCCTCGGAGAATTGAGGGACCAGGCCCTGGCAGCCGGAGTACAGACCATAATCGAAGGTCCCGGCCATGTCCCTTTGAATCAGGTCGAACTGAATATAAAAATGCAGAAGGAGATCTGCAAGGGCGCTCCTTTCTATGTGCTCGGTCCGTTGGTCACGGATATTGCAATGGGGTATGATCACATTGCTGCCGCCATCGGCGGCGCCATAGCCGGGGCTGCGGGAGCTGACTTCCTCTGCTATGTCACCCCTGCTGAACATATTAAACTCCCGAACATCGATGAGGTAAGGGAAGGGGTGATCGCGTCCAGGATAGCCGCCCATGCAGCCGATATTGCAAAGGGAGTCCCCGGCGCCCTGGAAAAAGACAGGAAAATGGCCCGGTTCCGGAAAAATCTCGATTGGGAAGGACAGATGTCCATGAGTTTCGATCCTGAAAAGGTCCGGCAGGGAAGGGAACAGGCGCCCCCGACAGAGAAAGAGGTCTGCAGCATGTGCGGGGAATTCTGCGCTATCAAAACCGTTGAACGGGCTTTGAACAAAGAAGCGGTCCGGCCATAAGATCATCCGTACTTGCGGAACGTGGTGATGCCTTCCTGGATTGCGATTTTTGCAAAGCCGGTAACAGGAACGGAAAGCAGCATGCCGAGGACCCCGAAGAACCTGCCCCCTATGATTACGGCAAGCAGGACGAGCATAGGATGCATATCCACGCTCTTTGCCACAATGAGGGGCTGTATGAGCGCATCATCCGTCAGTTTTACAAGGGTGAATGCCAGCGCAATGTAGGCAGCCATCGCCAGGTCCCCCGTCTCAAAGGTCGAAACCGCGATTGCCAGGGCAGCGCCTGCAACCGGACCGAGATAGGGGACAAGATTTGCAATGCCTGCAAAAGCGCCGAAGAGGAAGAAATACTTTACCCCGATCAGCCACAAGGCAAAGGTGGAGAGAATTCCCATGATCACGGCATCCAGGAACTGTCCTCTGAGATAATTCCCAAGCTGCAAATCCATTTTATAGAGCAGATTCAGGGCAAATTCAAAATACCGGTTCGGGACTATGCTGATAAATTGTTTTTTAAAGGCGCGGCCGTCCTTGAGCAGGAAAAAGACGACAAAGGGGATGAGCACCATATCGGTAATGAGGGAAACGACATCAAGGGCATGGCTGAATATCCAGGCTGCAATGCCGGCCGTTGCTTTATGCACCCTGCCTGCGAGATCTAGATTCCTGATACCGAGAAAGGAAAGTTTACCCGCAATCACCTGTTCAACCTTGCCGATGAAAATATCAGCGCGCCCTGAACTCAAGCTTTCCTGAACTGAGGTTATCTGGCTGCTCAGAAGGGGCAGGACAAGGAAGAGAACGACTGCTGTGAGCAAGATGATGGTTATAAATATGGCGGCAGTTGCAGACGTGCGGCTCATCCAGCGGGACTCCAAAAAGCTTGCCACGGGATCGATGATATAGGCAAGGAGGGCGGCTATGATCAGCAGCTTTACGAGTCCGCCGATAGAGGCGATAAAAAACACGAACGCAGCAACCAGGACCAGGAGCACTACTGCCTTGAACAGCTTATTGAAGGCGGTTTCCATTGGTTCAGTCCGTTTCAGGCTGGACCTTGAGGTGTTTGAGGATATGGACGTGCTCATTTGTCCTCTTGAGGCGTTCACCGATTGTACGGGAGAGTCCGAGGAGGATTTTCACTCCCAGGCGCGGATCCAGGTCGATAAGGTCGAAGAGGTCGGGCTGGAAAAGGCAGAGCATTTTACAGGGCGTTTTTGCGATTGCAGATGCGGTGCGGGGGGAGTCATCGAGCAAGGAAAGCTCTCCGAAAAATTCGCCGTCAAACAATTCTGCGATGGCCGTCTGTGCAGGGACGAGCATAATGCCTACCGAGCCGCTTTCAATGACGTACATGCCGAGGCCCGGGTCTCCCTGATGAAAAATCACTTCATCCTGCCGGTATTCCCTGCGGTGAAGGATGCGCTCAAGGCGGTTCAGTTCACGATTATTCAGGTCTTTGAAAATAGGGACCTTTCTTAAGATATCCCGGATATTGTCTTCCTCTTTCTGTTTCGCCTTGAAAATATTTCCCCAAAAGCTGTTCATAATCTCCCCTTTACGCTTTCCCGTAATTGCGGATTCCCCTGGCATTATACCTGATCGTTTCAGGAATTTTGCAAGAAAGTTGTGTCCGTAAAAGCGGGGATACCACGTAAGTCCTGTTTAGGTCAGGCAGGCTCTTTGAACAAAACAAGCCACTCATCGAAAATACGCAACTTGTCCACGCCAAAAGCCGAGATCATCTCCCTGACCTCCTGTACGGACCTTTCCGCTGTAAGCCGGCCTTTGCTTTTCGTGTAGAACTTATCAGCAAAACATATAATCTTCTCTTCAAGGGAGAGGGGCAGCATCTCTCTTTTGGGGATGGGGAATTTATGGTCTTCGATGTCCTGGATCGTAATCCCCACGCCGATATGCCTTTCGCAAACCAATGCGTGCCTGGGCAGGCGCTCTTTCTCAAGCGCTTCGCGGCCGAGATAGCCGTGGGAAATATAGGGGTGTACGCCATGACAGCCTATTTTGGGCGAATCGGTTTTGAATATGCCGATGTCATGAAGCATGGCGGCCTCTTCTATGAATTGGAAATCGGGGCTTTGCTCTTTCAGCCTTTCAGCGACCTGCAGGGCCTTTCCTGCCACGAGCCGGCTGTGCCGGACCAGAAAATAACAGGCCTCCGAGTCGGGGGCATAGTACTTCTCGATGAGCTTAATGACATCCACCGGATATTATACTATAATTCCAGTATGGAATTTTCAGAAAATGCCTTAAAAGTACTGCAGGCGCGTTATTTACTCAAGGATGAAAAAGGCCATACTGTTGAAACCCCCGCAGAAATGCTCAGGAGGGTTGCGCGCAGCATCGCTGAAGCCGAAAAGCTCTATCATGATGATGCCGCATTCTGGGAAGAAAAGTATTACGACCAGCTGTCCTCTCTAAGGTTCCTCCCGAATTCTCCCGCTCTTATGAACGCGGGCAAGTCAATGGGCCAGCTTGCGGCGTGTTTTGTCCTGCCTGTCGAAGATTCCATGCAGAGTATATTCGATACCCTGAAGAACGCTGCCTTGATTCTCCAGAGCGGTGGGGGGACCGGGTTTTCCTTCTCACACCTCAGGCCGAGATCTGATATCGTGAAATCAACGGGCGGGGTTGCAAGCGGGCCTGTTTCCTTTATTGAAATCTATAATACCGCAACGGATGTCATAAAGCAGGGTGGGGCGCGCCGGGGGGCAAATATGGGGATACTGAGGGTGGACCATCCTGATATCCTGGAATTCATCAAAATCAAGAGAGAGGGTGGGAAGCTTGCAAACTTCAATATATCTGTTTCCGTAACAGACGCGTTTATGGAAGCGCTCAGGGAAGACAGGGACTACGAACTCATAAACCCGAGGTCAGGGGCATTTGCCGGAAGACTCAGGGCAAGAGCTGTTTTTGATGAGATTGTAGAAAGCGCATGGGAAACAGGAGATCCGGGGTTGATATTTATCGACAGGATCAACCGCGCAAATCCCACACCGCATATAGGGAATTTCGAAAGCACCAATCCCTGCGGTGAGCAGCCGCTCCTGCCCTACGAAGCGTGCGTACTCGGTTCTCTCAACCTGTCGAAATACGTGAAAGACAGTAACTCTAAAGGCAGTAACAAGTTACAAGTAACAAGTAACAAGTTAAAGACTAACGATAGTAACGAGTTACAAGTAACAAGTAACGAGTTAAAGACTAAAGACTCCAAAAACTCGTCACTTGTCACTCGTTACTCGTTACTGTCTCCGGATCCTTTACTTGTTACTCGTCACTCGTTACTCGTTACTGATAAGGTTACGCATCACTCGTCACCGTCTTTGGCCATTGATTGGGATTTGCTTTCCGGGGATGTTCATACAGCTGTTAGATTCCTGGACGACTCTATTGATGTGAATATCTATCCCCTGCCTGAAATTGAGCGGATGCACAAGGGGAACAGAAAGATCGGACTGGGGGTCATGGGGTGGGCTGATATGCTTATTCTCCTCGGGATACCGTATAATAGCCGGAGGGCTTTTGCCCTGGCGCGGAAAACTATGAACTTTATAAGAGACAAGGCAAGGGAGGCCTCGGCCGGGCTTGCGGACAAACGCGGTGTTTTCCCGAATTTCAGGGGCTCGGTGTATGATGCGCCCGGGATGCCCCGTGTCAGAAATGCAACAACAACAACTGTTGCCCCCACGGGCACCATTTCAACAATTGCCGATTGCTCAAGCGGCATAGAACCCCTTTTTGCGGTTGCGTACAGGAGGCTTGTCCTGGATACTGAGTTGCGCGAAATAAACAAGTACTTTGCCGCGATTGCAAGGAAACGCGGCTTCTATTCGGAAGAGCTTATGGATAAAGTCATTGCGCAGGGGAGCCTGAAAGGGAACAGGGGAATCCCTGCCGATGTGAGAAGACTCTTCAAGACAGCGCTTGAGATTTCCTATGAAGACCATATCGAAATGCAGGTCGCTTTCCAGGAATTCACCGATAATGCCGTTTCCAAGACAATAAATGTCCCTAAAAGCGCAAAGAAGGAGGACGTGGCACGGGCCTACATCCTGGCATACGAAAAGGGCGTCAAAGGCATCACCCTTTTCCGTTACGGCGCCAGGAAAGGGACCCTGGTTAAATTTGCCGAAGCCGACTGACCTATGATCTTTGTTTTGAAAAAAGCCTTAAGTCCTTTTATCTTACCGCCCGGGATCATCATAGTTCTCCTGCTGATTACTGCTCTTGTCTTTCTCACCAGGAAGCGCTGGGCCGCGGGGTTTACCAACCTGATAATCGGTATGCTGCTCTGGGCACTGTCCATGCCGCCTGTTCCTGCCTACCTGCTGAGGGGGCTGGAGGGTGACTTTAAGATCCCGGAAAATCCCAGGGGAGACGTGATCATCCTGTTGGGGGGCGGTGTTCATGAGGATGTGCCTGACCTTACAGGCGCCGGCGCCCCATCCGAGGAGATGTTCGCAAGGATTGTCACTGCCGTACGGCTTCAAAGAAAACTGAATGTTCCTGTCATCATATCCGGAGGGAGTGTTTTTCAGGGCAGGAAAGCCGAGGCCCCGATTGTGCGGCGCTTCCTCTCCGACCTCGGGGTCCCGGAGAGTAAAATTCTTATGGAAGCGAAAAGCAGGGACACTATCGAAAATGCAAAGTACACCTGCGAGATATGCAGGGAGCATGGATACAGGAAACCTTTATTGGTAACCTCGGCGTTCCATATGAAGCGTGCGGTAGCGAGTTTTGAAAAGACCGATTGCAAAGTCCTGCCTTTCCCTGCCGCCTTTAAAGCGGGAAAACAAAGGAAGTACCTCTGGGAGGACTTCCTGCCAAGCGCCTCATCTCTCGAAGGCACGGCAGTTGCCCTGCATGAGCACTTAGGATTATTATTTTATAAAATTGCTTATTAGGAGGACCGCGATGATACTCGGCGTTAATGTTGACCACGTTGCTACGGTGCGGGAAGCAAGAAAGACCTTTGAACCGGACCCTGTTATGGCCGCTACCCTTGCCATCCTTGGGGGGGCTGATGGAATCACCATCCATTTGAGGGAAGACCGCAGGCACATACACGACAGGGATTTACGATTGATGAGAGAGGTCGTGCAGTGCGAACTCAACCTTGAGATGGCGGCAACAGAAGAGATGGTCCGCATTGCCCTTGAAGTGAAACCTGATATGGTAACCCTTGTGCCTGAGAAGAGACAGGAGCTTACCACAGAGGGGGGCTTGGATGTGGCCGGCCAGAAAGAGCACCTGAAAGAGGCCATCAGGAAAATCCATGATGCAAACATCCCGGTAAGCCTCTTTATCAATCCCCAT
>JAJZPZ010000147.1 GCA_021847795.1 Nitrospirota bacterium | reverse complement strand
CTTCCGATTTCGGTTCCATTTTAGACAAATGCCCTGATCCTGAACGGGCCGGCAAGAATATCGAAACCTTTCTGTCCGAAAATCCCGCTTTTGCCGAAAGGCTGGCGAACAAGCTGCGGCAGGTCTCCATCCTCTTTTCCTCCAGCCAGTTCCTCGCAAATTATTGCATCCGGAACCCTGATCTCCTGTTTGATGCTTTGGACAGGGTGGATGCCCCGCTCGAAGCCGCGCAGCTCAGCGAGGAACTGGAAAAACTTTTGCTTCCGCACAGCTCCGTGGAGGACGGCGCGCGCGCGGTCCGCATCTTCAAAAAACAGCAACTCCTCATCATCACCCTGAAAGACATCCTCAAAAAGGCCGAATTCCAGGAGATTGTCTCTGATCTGAGCAATCTTGCCGATGTGATTTTATCGGGATCCCTGCGTTTTCTCGAAACCTTTCTTTCCCGGAGATACGGGATGCCGGCGGGCAATGCCGTGGCTGTTATGGGCCTGGGCAAGCTGGGGGCGCAGGAGCTGAATTACAGCTCGGATGTGGACATCATTTTTGTGTATAAAAACGATGAAGGGGAGACCTCGGGGATATCCACGGCGCCGGGGGTGACCAGGAACAGGATATCCGCGTTCGAGTATTACACAAAGCTGGTCGAGGAATATAACAGGTTCCTTTCCGCCAACACCGCTGACGGTTTTGCCTACAGGGTGGACCTGAGACTGCGGCCCCAGGGGCAGCGGGGGGGGCTTGCCCTGTCTATAAAAAGCTACGAGGAATACTATGAATCGTGGGGACAATTGTGGGAAAGGGCGGCATTGCTCAGGATACGGACCGTTGCCGGAGATGCGGGGCTCGGGAACGAGTTCATAGAGATGATAAAGCCCTTTGTATACCGGAAGTATCTTGATTTCCAGTCCATTGACGAGATCAGGCGCATGAAGGCGCAGGTGGAGCAGATAAAATCAGGCACCCTGAGCAAGGACATAAAAAGGGGCTACGGAGGAATACGGGAAATTGAGTTTTTTATCCAGATCTTCCAGTTGATCTATGGCGGCAGGGAGCCGATGCTGAAGGAGCGGAGCACCTTAAAGACATTGCACAGGCTCCTGCAAAAGGAACTGATCGGCCACGATGATTTTCATCACCTGTCTGAGAACTACATTTTCTTCAGGACTCTTGAGCACAGGCTCCAGCAGTTGAACGATATCCAGACCCATGCCCTGCCTGCAGGCGACAGGGAGCTTGATGTCCTCGGCAGGAAAATGGGGCTGGACGGCAAGGCGGCCTTTTTAGCCGACCTTGACAGGAGAAGGCGCAAGGTAAGGAGCATATATGATTCCCTCCTTGAGGTGCGCAACCGGGAGGCGGAAGACCCGGGACCTTCTTCGGAAGGTGTGCTGAGCAACATCTTCTGGGACATGGAAACCCCCATTGAACACCTCCTTGAGGAAGAACTCTCGAAGACACGCATAAAAGATGTCTCCAAGGCAATCCGTTACCTGGTCAAGATACGGAACACGCTGCATTCTTTTCAGACAATAAAAGGAAGGCGGCTGCTTGAGAACATTATCCCCCTCTTTATCGATGAGGCCCTGAAAGGCCCTGATCCGGAGCTTGCCCTTCTTAACCTCGTGGATTTCTCGGCCCTCATGTCGACGAAGGAGTCGTACCTGGAGATCATATCCCAGAAGCATAAGATAGTGTCGGTGCTCAACTTTGCCTTTTCAAACAGTGAGTACCTGTCTAAGATCCTTATGAGCAATCCCGAGTACCTGGAATCCCTTGCCGAGGGTGGAATGCGGAAAAAGAGTCTCAGGGAATTGGGGGCTGAACTGAAACTGCTGATTGATACGCATGGGGAATCGAAAGCCATACGGCTCTTCAGAAGGCTTGAGGAAATAAGACTGGGAATCCTCTTCCTGGACAGGAAGATAGATGTGCGGGAGCTTACCAATGCCCTGGGCAAGGTAGCGGAAACAGTCGTGCTGTCCCTGGTCGGGCAGAGCCCGAATTTGTTTATAGCGGGCTTCGGGAAACTCGGGGGCAGGGAAATCACTTTCAACTCCGATCTGGACCTGGTATTCATAACCCCTGATGAACCGACGGCTGAGGATATACGGGCAGCGGAAAGATTGCTGAAGCTGTCCATGTCCTATACGAAAGACGGGCTTGCATATAAGATGGACACCCGCCTGAGGCCGGAGGGGAATAAGGGCCCCCTGGTGAGTTCGGTAAAAGGGCTTACCGGTTACTATTCCAGGCATGCGCAGTCCTGGGAACTGCAGGCCCTGCTCAAGGCAAGGCCCATATCTCACGATATAAAGAGTTGCAGGCGCTTTATGGAGATGAGAGAGAAGATCCTCATGAAGCGCGGCAGGGAATTGACTATCACCGAATTGAAAAAGATGAGAGAGAGGATTTACAAGGAACTTTCAAAAGAATCGCTCAGTGCAGGGGTTTACGATATAAAACTCGGCTCAGGGGGTCTTGAGGAACTGGAGTTTTCCGTCCAGTATCTTCAGTTGCAGAACTGCCATGCATCTCCCCGGCTGCTTGTGCAGGGCACCCTTGATGCAATAAAGCGCCTGAATAGTGAAGATGTTTTAAAAGAGGAGCATGCGGTGATGCTCAGGGAGGCTTATAAATTTTACAGGAATATCGAGACTATCCTGCGCTTGCGCAGTGAGCCGCTCTTCAGGGGAGATGGAAAGGCCTTGACGGGCATGATCAGCATTATGGATACCGGACCGGAAAAGTTTTTAAATGCCCTCAATGAAAGGAAACGGCAGATCAGCGGCTTCTGGGAAGCACTGTGATCTCAGTACAAAAAATGCAGGAAAATTGTAAAATAACATGACTTTTACACGAAGATGAGGGGGTGTTGATGAGTATCCGGAAGTTATTGTTTATGGTAGGTGTTGCGAATGCGCTTGTTTTAGCTGTGATCCTTGTCCTTTTTATCAACCATAACGGGAGCATGAAGGCAAGGACTGAAAAAATGATCAATACCGAACAGGTATTGCTGCTGGACCTGAATAATATGTATGCCCAGGGGCTTCAGACAGGGCAGGCGACAAGAAATGTTCTTATTGACCCGAAAGATGAGAAGGCAAAGGACAATTATAAGGAGGCCCACGAGGAATTCATAAAATCAAACAATGAGGCGGTAAAGTTGTCTGTCGGAAAGATCAGTCAGGACCTTAAGGCAATCCAACTCATGTGGGAGGAGGACAATAAGCTCAAGTCAGAAGTTCAGGACCTTGCTGTTGCCGGGAAAAGGGATGAGGCAATAGCCCTGCTGACGCAAAAGGAGACCGGGCAGTGGAGGGACATCAAGGAAACACTCTCGGCTTTGATGAAGGAGCAGAAAGAGAAATTCAAGGAAAGCCTTGAGCAGGACAGGAAAGCGATGAGGGCAGGCACAACAACTCTTGTTATCGTTATCCTGCTTTCACTGGCCGGGTTTTCAGTATTTCTTTTTATTATCAACAGGACTATGCAAAAGAATATGGCCCAGGCGCTCCAGTGTTTCAGTACCCTTGAAAAGGGTGAGCTTAAAGAAGAGTACAGGATCACGGACAGCAGTAACTTTCTGAAAGATGTCTACAACAAGATACTCATGACGCTCAGGGAAACTGTGCTGAACATCAACAATGTTGCAAAGGGAGTTACACAGGACGTAAGCTCACTGGCAACCAATGTGAACACTATAGATTCCGGGGCAAAAGACCAGCTTGCCCAAATAGATCATGTGGCCTCAGCCACTGCTGAAATGTCCCAGACGATTGTGGACGTGGCAAAAAACGCCGCCTATGCATCAGAGATGGCAAAAGGCGCGACTGAGATTGCAGAAAAAGGAAAGGATATCGTTAAGAAGGCTGTGGACGCCATCATCGGCATTTCGGGATCAGTCAGGTCATCCTCACTCACGATAGAGGAGCTTGGCAAAAGTTCGCAGGAGATTGGAGAGATCGTGGCAGTTATCAATGATATTGCCGATCAGACAAACCTCCTTGCGCTCAATGCCGCCATTGAGGCTGCCCGCGCAGGGGAACAGGGGAGGGGCTTTGCCGTGGTGGCGGACGAGGTGCGGAAGCTGGCTGAAAGGACCTCCAAAGCTACGGGAGAGATAGCGGAAAAGATAAAAGGGATTCAGGTCCAGGCAGCTGCTTCAGTAGATGCTATGGGCAATAGCACCAGGGACGCAGAAGGTGGAGTAAGCCTGGCCGAAGGCGCTGCCGGCGCGCTTGAGGAGATAGTCGGGGCTACGCAAAAGGCCATGGACATGATACAAAGGATTGCGGCGGCAACTGAAGAACAGTCATCGGCATCCGAAGAAATTGCCCAGAACATGGAGAATATAACAGGCCATTTGAATAACACCATCAAAATGATCGGAGATGCGCGGCAGACTATGGACAGACTTTATGAACAGGAGAAGAGTTTGACCCGGAGCATAAGCTGGTTCAAAGTGTAAAAAAGGCAACGAGTGACGAGTAACATCAACAGCAGTAACAAGTAACGAGTGACAAGTAACAAGTAAAGGATCCTGAGGCAGTAACGAGTCTTTGTCGTTAGTCTTTAACTCGTTACTTGTTACTGTCTTTAGAGTTACTGAATAAAGGAGGTGTAATATGGATGCATTGGCAGCGCCGGGCTCCCATGAGGGGACTAAACAGCTTGGGGTGGTCGGAGAGATATTACAGTTGGTAACTTTCACCCTGGGAAATGAAGAGTACGCAGTCGATATCCTGAAGGTCCAGGAGATCAACAGGATGAAAGAGATCACCAGGGTGCCGAACTCGCCGCCATATGTCGAAGGGGTGATAAACCTCAGGGGCAAGGTTATCCCTGTGGTAAGCCTGAGGAAAAAGTTCGGGCTCCCGGAAAGAGAGAACGATGAGCAGTCAAGAATCATGATCATGGATATCCAGGGCATCACCATGGGTCTGGTGGTGGATTCCGTATCGGAGGTGCTGAGGATACCCGCAAGCACGGTTGAGCCGACTCCGCCAATGGCGTCGAATATAAGCTCGGAGTTTATCCGCGGGATAGCGAAAATGGAGGACAGGCTTATCATCCTCCTTGACATGGACAGGCTGATCGGGAAGTCTGAAGAGAATGCGATGATCGAGACTGTGGCAAAGAAAGCGATTGCATAAACGCTATATTACGCGGGGGTTTACATGAAGATTACCGATCAATTAAGAGGCATCGTGGCAATCCTGCTGGTTTTCGCGGTGGTCAATACCATAGCGGTTTTCCGGCAGTTGAACCAGATGGCGGAAGACGGAAACGTTGTCGATTATGCCGGGAGGCAGAGGGCAGTCTCCCAGCGGATAGTGAAAATGATTTTTGCCAGAAATCAGGGGCATTATGACGGCGCAAAAATCCGGGAATTGACTCAAACAATGGACAAGATCATTGATGGACTGATAAACGGGAATGCAGAATGGGGTCTCCCAAAGGCCGGGGACGAGAAGTTCATTGCCAAGATGAAAGAGGTGAAAGACACCTGGGAAGAGTTAAAGGACACTGTCGAGAGGGCCAACAAAGACCCACAGGTTTACAAGGAACTCTTCGGGGACAGCGAAAACTTTTTAAAGATAGCGAATGATTCAACAATTCTCGCTGCTGCGGTATCCGACGGCAAGGTAAGAAACCTCAAGAGAATACAGGTGGCCTTCCTGGTATTGAATCTACTCATCCTGGCAGCCATATGGGTTATGATTCGGAACAAGATATCAAAGCCGCTTTCCGACCTGACCGAAAAGGTAGGGCATATTGCAAACGGAGATCTTAACGTGGCGCTGGACTACGACAGTAAAGATGAGATCGGCATGCTTGTCCGGGACATGAACAGGATGGCGCTGTCCTTCAACACCATGATCAACGGCATATTGAACGGGGCAAACCATGTAGTATCCACCGTGGATGTGTTGAGGACACGGGCTGCAAAGACAGCGGAAGGGGCAAAAGACCAGAGCGGGCAGGCTGCGCAGATAGCCACGGCAGCGGAGGAGATGAGCCAGACCATAACGGACATTGCAAAGAACGCCTCCGTTGCATCCGAGACCTCCTCCGAGGCGATGCAGACGGCCTCGATCGGCAAAGAGGTGACGGACGGGGCGGTAGAGACAGTCAACCGGGTCTACACCTCGACCGTGGAGCTGGCCACCATGGTGGACAAGCTCAACGGCAGGGCCGGGGAGATAGGCAACATAGTAACCGTGATCAAGGACATAGCCGACCAGACGAACCTCCTGGCGCTGAACGCGGCGATCGAGGCGGCCAGGGCCGGGGAACAGGGCCGGGGGTTCGCGGTTGTAGCCGATGAGGTCAGGAAGCTGGCGGAGCGGACGATCAGGGCCACCGGGGAGATCTCGGAGAAGATCGGGGCAGTGCAGGAGGAATCCGAGCAGACCACGAAATCCATGGGCGAGGCCTCTGAGGAGGTGACCAAGGCCACGGAGTACATCCGGCAGGTCGGGGACTCCCTGAACCATATAGTGGATGCGGTCCAGAGGGTAAGGGACCAGATCACCCAGATCGCAACAGCAGTGGACGAGCAGTCGGCTGCTTCCGAAGAGGTGGCCGGCAATATAGAGAAGACCTCTTCCATTGCAAGGGACATGGAGAAGATGTCAGGAGAGGTCATGCATGAGGTGAATGACCTGACAAAGATAGCCGAGGACCTCAGGAACTCAACCGCAGGATTCAAAACAAAAGGCAGCGAATTTATGATACTTGATCTGGCCAAGACGGACCATCGGGTGTTTGTGGGAAAGATCAACGCGCACCTCAAGGGCGATGTGAAACTGGATGTGTCGCAATTACCGGACCACCACTCCTGCAGGTTCGGCAAGTGGTACGATGGAGAGGGAAGGCAGAGATGCGGCAGCTTGTTGAGTTACCAGTCCATTAACATCCCGCACGAGAGGATACATACCCTGGCAAAAGAGGCCGTCTCAGCTCTTGATGCCGGAGATAATGCAAAGGCACAGCGCATCTATAATGAAATTGAGGGCATCTCGGACCAGATCGGAAATCTTTTGGATGGAATTAAAAGAGAGTGCCGTAGGTGAGATGATAAAAAAAGTGGCGCCCGTATCCGGGCGCCACTCTTGCAATGCAGCTTGTTTTTAAATATCGTAATACAGGAAAAACTCATAGGGATGCGGCCTTAACCTCAGCGCATCCACTTCCTTGGACCTCTTGTAGCTTATCCATGTATCGATCGCGTCCTGTGTAAAGACGTTGCCCTTCAGCAGGAACTCGTGATCTTCTTCAAGATTGTTGAGCGCATCTTCGAGGGTCCCCGGCATTGTCGGAACAGATGCAAGCTCCTCAGGCCCGAGTTCGTAGATGTCCTTATCAAGGGGTTCCCCCGGATGTATCTTGTTCTCTATGCCGTCAAGTCCGGCCATCAGCATTGCCGAAAAAGCAAGATAGGTATTGCAGGATGGGTCAGGGAACCTCACCTCGATCCTCTTTGCCTTCGGGTTTGCGGAGTAGGTCGGGATTCTTATGGATGCCGAACGGTTCCTTGCAGAGTAGGCAAGGTTGACCGGGGCCTCGAAGCCCGGGGTCAGTCTCTTGTAAGAGTTTGTAGTCGGGTTGGTGAGCGCAGCCAGGGACTTCGCATGCTTCAGTACGCCGCCGATATAGTAAAGGGCCATTTCGCTCAGGCCTGCATAGCCGTTTCCTGCAAACATCGGCTTGCCGCTTTTCCATATGCTCTGGTGGACATGCATGCCGGAGCCGTTATCTCCGAAGAGCGGCTTCGGCATGAAGGTGGCTGTCTTGCCGTGCCTTTTCGCAACATTCTTGACGATGTATTTAAAGAGCATGTTCTTGTCAGCCATCTTGACCAGGGAATCGAATCTCATATCTATTTCGGCCTGTCCTGCTGTTGCAACCTCGTGGTGCTCCCTTTCAATATAGATGCCGCATTTCAGCATCTCCATGACCATCTCTGTCCTGAGGTTTACCTGGCTGTCCGTAGGCGGAACAGGGAAATACCCCTCTTTGTGCCTGGGCTTATAGCCGAGGTTCGGCTTCTCATCGCGGCCTGAATTCCAGATGCCCTCGACGGAATCAATGAAGTAATACCCGCTGTGTGCGTTCTGGTCGAACATAATATCATCAAAAATAAAAAACTCCGCTTCAGGTCCGAAGTAAGCGGTATCTCCCAAACCTGTGGATTTGAGATACGCCTCTGCCTTCTGGGCGATGTATCTCGGGTCCCTGCTGTAAAATTCCTTTGTGATGGGATCGACAATATTGCAGACCAGGCTTATTGTGGGATACTCCATGAAGGGATCCATGAAAGCGGTGGTGGGGTCGGGGATGATCAGCATGTCCGATGTATTGATCGCCTTCCATCCTCTTATGGAAGAACCGTCAAAGCCGAGTCCTTCTTCGAATATTTCCTCTTTCAGTTCTGCTATAGGTACTGCGAAGTGCTGCCAGATCCCGGGAAAATCAAGGAACTTGAAATTCGCCATAACAGCCTTGTTTTCCTGG
>JAJZPZ010000146.1 GCA_021847795.1 Nitrospirota bacterium | reverse complement strand
CGATCTAAAACATTTCAACCTCTTCAATAAACCTCAACATCTAGTGTTTGTTGCTATAAGTATCCACATAATGTGGCAGTTCCCCGAAAGAATTAATTTTCTCCTTGACTTATCCGATAAATTATACATAATAAAAGTGGTAGAAAGTGGTAGAAAGTGGAGGGGCGCCGCAAAAATGACATCTTTTTTGGGTAAATACTATTATTCATTAGACCCGAAAGGGAGAATTATCATCCCTGCTCCTCTCCGCGATATTATTTTAAAAAAATACGATAATTCAAAACTATATATTACTAATGCCGCCTTTGACAAGTGCCTTCATATCTACCCCCTTGAAGAATGGAACAAACTGGAAGAAAAGATCAGGTCTCTTCCCAAAATGGAGGAGTCCGTCAATTATTTTCTCAGGCGGGTCATCGCAGCGGTCATCGAATGCGAACTCGACAAGCAGGGGAGGATATTAATCCCCTATGAGCACAGGCAGGATGCAGGGATAAACAACGAAGTCGTTATGGTAGGGCAGTTGGACAAGATTGAGATTTGGGACAAAGCGGAATGGAACGCTGTTACAGATCCGCAAAAGATCGATGCAAAGGCCTTTAAATCGACCCTTGCCGGTTACGGATTATAAAGGTTGAAGGATGAAATTAAAAATAAAAAAGAAAAGATGGAGAAGCCATGCCGTCTTTCAACCTTCGACCCTCAACCCTCATCCTTTGGCTCGATTCATGTCCCGGTTTTATTGAAGGAGGTTTTGGAAATGCTTAATGTCAGGGAAAACGGTGTTTACATTGATGCAACTGCAGGGCTCGGGGGGCATGCCACCGGCATTCTCTCGATGATCGGTCCGGCAGGGAAGCTTGTGGGAATAGACAGGGATGAAAAGGCCCTGGAGCATTCCCGTGAAAAGCTTGGAAACGACAGGGTCCATTTGATGCAGGGGAGCTTCTCCGAAATGGAGGACCTCCTTTCGCGGATGAACGTGCAAAAGGCTGACGGCGTGCTGTTTGACCTCGGGGTGTCCATGCTCCAGCTCAAGGATTACCGGCGCGGGTTCAGTTTCCTCTCTGAAGATAAACTCGATATGAGGATGGATACATCGCAGGACCTGACTGCATGGCATGTGGTCAACAGATATTCTGAAAAAGAGCTTGAGAGGATATTGCGGGAATATGGCGAAGAGCGCTTCGCAAAAAGGATTGCAAAGGCTGTTGTCAGCCGCAGGCAGAAGTCTTCCATCAATACCGGGACTGATCTGGCAGGCCTTGTCGAAGAGGTATTCGGGGGAAGGGGCAGGACCCATCCTGCCACAAAAACCTTCCAGGCCTTAAGGATAGAAGTGAACAAAGAGCTTGATGAACTGAAAAAAGGCCTCTCCGCGGCCCTGAACGTGCTGAAGGCAGGGGGGCGGATGCTGGTCATCTCCTATCATTCCCTTGAGGACAGGATCGTGAAGAACTTCATGAGAGATCATGCGCGCAGCGGCCTTGTGAGGCTATTGACAAAAAAACCCCTTGTCCCGGGCATGAATGAAATGAGGCGGAACCCCTCGTCAAGGAGCGCAAAACTGAGGGGCGCTGAGAAGATATGATGCTGAGAAAGCGGAACAGGTTCTTCTGTTTGCTGAAGCCGTTGTCGGTCATGCTGCTGCTTTTTCTGGTTTTCTCGATGGTATGGCTGAGATCCAGCGTTGTTTCTCTTGAGTACCGCCTCGGCAATCTCGAAAAAAAGAAAGCGGAACTCATGAGGGACAGGAAGCTGCTGGCTGCTGAACAGGCGAACCTGCTCTATGTCGGAAGGCTCCAGGCCGTTGCTGCCGATGGGGCAGGCCTCACCTTTCCCGACAGGGTAAGGGTTGTATACGTGGCAAAGGCTAAAGACAAGGAAGCGCTGAAGGCATCCTTGAGAATCGGGAGATAAAAAGGGGAGGGCCATATGAAGCAGAGGACCTGAATCATGGAAAACAACGTCCAGTTGGACAATGACGAAGATATCATGCTCCTGGGCTCTTTTTTACTGGCCGCCCCCTTAGGACTCGCGCTGTGGGGCGTGGTTGTATGGTTGATTATACGGTAGGGGCGGAAATTCCCGGAGTGGCAGAGAGAGAAGCGTCTTCCGCGCCGGGATTTCCCCCGGCGGCATCCCATGAGGTCTCCTGCAGGGCGGTGCCGGCGTGAAGAGACGGTCGATCATATTAAGCATTGTCATAGCCTTCGGTTTTTTTGCAGTTATCTTCAGGCTTGCGGATATTATGCTCCTGAACCACCAGTGGTATCTTGCAAAGGCGAAAGGGCAGCAGATAAAGAAAGAATCGATCCCCGTCAAACGCGGCATTATTATGGACAGGAGGGGAAGAGAACTCGCCATCAATCTTGATACCGAATCCGTTTACTGCAACCCTGCGGAGATCGCATCCCCCGATCAGACCGCGTTCGCCCTTTCACATGCAATGAACAGAAAGCCCGAGACTATTCTTGCAAAATTATCCTCCAATAACAAATTCGGCTGGATAGAACGGAAGGTCAGCATGGAGGATGCGGAGAGAATAAGGGGGCTGAGGCTGAAGGGCATAGGCTTTTCCCCCGACATCAGGAGGTTTTATCCGAAAGGGAGCCTGGCCTCTCATATCATCGGTTTCGTGGGTATGGACAACAACGGGCTTGAGGGCATCGAGCGGAAATTCGACAAGTACCTTTCCGCACAGGGAGAAAAAATAGCTGTCCAGAGGGATGCGAAAGGGAATGCGCTTTCAGAGGGCCAGGACAAGGAAATAAGGGGCAACAATATCGTCCTGACCATTGATGAGGGCCTGCAGTATATACTGGAGAAAAACCTCGAGGAGGCTGTCCTGCAATGGAAGCCCGCATCAGCTGCCGCGATCATGATGGACCCCCGTACGGGCGAACTGCTCGCCATGGCGAGCAGCCCGACCTTTGACCTCAACAATGCCTTCGAGGTAACGGCGGCGCAGAGAAGGGACAGGGCCATTACGGATTGCTATGAGCCGGGTTCAACGTTTAAAATAGTAGTCGGCACTGCGGCCCTTGAGGAAGGTATCGTTTCCCCTGACAGCGTCTTCGACTGCAGCGCCGGGTATATAGAGGTCGGCGGAAAGAAAGTAAAGGACGCGCACAGGCATGGCGTACTCACTTTTAAGGAAGTCATCCAGAAGTCATCCAATGTCGGAACCATAAAGGTCGGACTGAAGCTCGGCAGGGAGAAGATTTACAGTTACATAAAAAAGTTCGGATTTGCCGAGAAGACCGGCTTCGACCTTCCCGGCGAGGCCCCGGGATGGGTGAAGCCCCCGGAGAGATGGTCGGGCACTTCGATAGGCGCCATCTCCATCGGCCAGGAAGTTGCCGTGACCCCGCTGCAGGTGCTGAGGGCATATGCCGTAATTGCAAATGGGGGGTATCTTGTCAAACCCCATGTGGTTTCGGAAATCAGGTCCCCTGCGGGGAGTGTTGTTTACAAGGCTGTTCCGGAGTCGAAGAGGATACTCTCCGAGAAAGTCGTCGCCACTTTCAGGGAAATACTCAAGACCGTTACAGAGGAAGGCGGTACGGCGACGGAAGCTGCTGTCGACGGCAACCAGGTCGCCGGGAAGACAGGGACTGCCCAGCTAATGGATCCCCGGACAAAGAGATACTCGAAGGACAAATATGTAAGTTCTTTTGTGGGATTTGTGCCTGCCGATAATCCGAGGATAGCGATGATCGTGGTGTTTTACGAGCCCAAGGGATCGAACTACGGGGGGGTAGTTGCCGGCCCGGTCTTCAGGAAGATCGCGAGCGAGTCCCTGTCGTATCTAAGCGTCCCGAGGGACGATTTTGAAGAAAAGAGATTGCTGCTGGTTGAAAACGACGGGCATTAGAGAATTGTTCAATATTTGAGGATCAGGTATGAAAGTAAAGGACATTTTAAAAAAGGATTTCGTTGCGGAAGGCGACACCGCCCGGGAGATTACAGGAATCGCCTATGATTCCCGGAGGATAAAGGGCGGTGAGCTGTTTGTTGCCATAAAGGGCGAAAAGCTCGACGGCAATGGTTTTGCCGAAGATGCGATCCAAAGGGGCGCAGCCGCCATTGTGTACCATAAAGACAGTGACAAGTTACAAGTAACAAGTAACTCTAAAGACAGTGACAAGTTACAAGTAACAAGTAACGAGTTAAAGACTAACGACAAAGACTCGTTACTGTCTTCAGATCCTTTACTTGTTACTGGTCACTTGTCACTTGTTACTAAAGAGGTTCCTCGTTACTCGTTACTGAAAGAGAAATATCCTGGTGTTGTCTGGATAGGGGTTGAAGATCCGAGGGCTGCTATTGCAAGCATAGCGAACGATTTCTTCGGCCGGCCTTCCGAAGAAATCGCGGTAATCGGCATTACCGGCACAAACGGAAAGACAACTACATCGTATCTGATGAAAGCCATACTGGAAAAGTGGGGAAAAGAGGTCGGGCTGATAGGGACGATCAGTTATATGATCAAAGAGGCAGTATATGACGCGCCCCATACAACGCCGGAATCAGCGGATTTCCAGGCATTGTTGCGCGAGATGAAAGGCCGGGAGTGCAGCCATGTGGTTGCCGAGGTGTCTTCTCACGCGCTGGTGCAAAAGAGGGTTGACCATACGGCCTTCAGGGCGGGGATTTTCACGAACCTTACCAGGGACCACCTCGACTTCCATAAGACGATGGATGAGTATTACAGGGCCAAGGAACGGCTGTTTACGGAGCTTATTGCAAAGGACGGACATGCCGTTATCAATATCGATGACCCCTATGGAGCGCAGCTTTCAGGCAGGGTCCGCGAGCTGAGGCCTGATATACATGTGCTCACCTATGCACTGGAAAACAGAGAGGCGGATGTGCGCGCTTTCGATATAAGGAGTTCGTTTAAGGGAACGTCGTTCAGGATAAGGGTTGGTTACGGAGAGCATGAGTTTCTTTCTCCGCTTGTCGGCACTACAAATGTGTACAACATGCTTTCCGCCGTATGTACAGCTTTAGCATTGGATATCCCGGTTGAGATAACCAAGGAGGGGATCGCTATGACAGGATTGGTGAAAGGGAGGTTTGAAAAGGTGGACATCGGGCAGGATTTTCTTGCAGTTGTGGACTATGCCCATACGGAGGATGCCCTTGAAAGGCTTTTGATGACGGCGCGCCGGCTTCTGGAGGCATACCGTTTCGCTGAAAAAACCGAAAGGCTCATGAAGGCAAAGAGGCAGAGCTTCTCCATGCCCGAGATAAAAGATAAAGGTAAAATCATTACGGTTATCGGCTGCGGCGGCAACAGGGATAAGGGCAAACGCTCGAAAATGGGCGAGATCGCCTCAAAACTCAGCGACTTTGTGATAGTGACCTCGGACAACCCGAGAAATGAAGACCCGAAAATGATCATCAAGGATATTGAGCGGGGGATCAAAAACGACAACTACATCGTTATCCCCGACAGGAATGTCGCCATCAGTATGGCGGTGGAGCTTGCATCTTCGGGGGATATCGTGCTGGTAGCGGGAAAGGGGCATGAGGAATACCAGGAAATACAGGGTGTGCGCCATAACTTCAGCGACAGGCTCGTGCTTGAAGACGCGATAAAGCGGACAACCAGCAGACCCGCCTTTGGCGGCGATGCTGCTTTTGAGGGGATGTTTCCCCCGGCGCCGGCTGATAATTGATTCCCTTGCCCAAACGACAGAAGGAACCCGGAGATCAATGCTGAGTATAAGGGAAATAGCAGAAGCAACAGGAGGGGAGATCGCCTCAGGGGGGGAGGTCTGCGTTTCCGGAGTGTCCATAGACTCAAGGACAATACAACCGGGTGAATTGTTCATAGCCCTTAAAGGCGACCGGTTCGACGGCCATGACTATGTGCCCGATGTCCTTAAAATTTGCGGAGGTGTCCTGGTGGGGCGCAGTGAGTTCAGTGCCGCTGCCGGCGGGTTTTCCCTTAAGGGAGTGGGTATCGGGGGCAGCGTTCAGGGCAAGGCCATTGTCCTGGTTGACGATACCCTGCGCGCCCTGCACAACCTGGCGCGCTCCATAAGGAAGAAATTCAGAGGCCCGGTGATCGGTGTCATAGGGAGCAATGGGAAGACAACCACCAAGGAACTCCTTGCCGCGATCCTGGGCACGCGGATGAAGGTGCTGAAAACAACGGGGAACCTGAACAATCATATAGGCATGCCCCTTTCCCTTGCCCGGTCCGATGCGGACGTCGGGGCCATGGTGCTGGAAATGGGGACGAACCGTCCGGGGGATATAAAGGAACTCTGCGACATCGCGCCTCCCGACATCGGGGTCATCACCAACATAGGATTTGAGCACCTCGAGGGGTTCGGTTCTCTCGACACGGTCAGGGATTCGGAACTCGAAATCCTTCCCTATGCAAAGAAACTGGTCCTGAACGCCGATGATGCGTTTCTCTCTGAAGGGGTCAGGGAGAGGTTTCAGGGAGAGGCGCTTTCCTTCGGGATTGAGAGCAGCCATGCGGATATGGCTGCCGGGGACATTTCTCTTTCTGATGAAGGCATGCATTTTTCCCTGTGCGCCGGCAGTGAGCGCATCAGCATACACTCCGGACTTTCAGGGAGGTTCAACATATACAACTCACTTGCTGCCGCCTGCGCCGCCTATGCAGTCGGCTTCAGCCTTCAGGAGATCAAAAAGGGGCTGGAGTCCTTCCGGGGGGTCAACATGCGCTTCGAGGTCAGGAAGGACAAAGGCGTGACCTATTTAAACGACTCGTATAATGCCAATCCCTCATCCATGGAGGAGTCCGTGAAGGAGCTTGCAAGGCGCATGCAACCGGCAGGGGGTAACGGGCAAAAGTATAAGAGGGCCATAGCGGTGTTGGGAGACATGCTCGAACTCGGGGATTACGGTATCACCGCGCACAGGAAGCTGGGGCAATGGATGTCCGGGTTGCCTGTCGGGGTATTTATCGGAGTGGGGCCGCTCATGGCGCTTGCTGTTTCCGAGTTCAAGGGTAAGGGCATGCATTCCGGCACTTCAGAGGACGCCGGGACGGCGCTCAGCAGCATCGTCCGGGAAGGCGATATCGTATTGATAAAGGGCTCGCGCGGCATGAAGATGGAAAAGGCTTTGTCCGCGGTGTTCGGGAAGAATCCCGCGGCAAAAGAGGTTTAAGGATGCTGTTCGAATTGCTTTACAGGTTTCATGATTATTTTTCACCTTTGAATGTTTTCCGGTACATAACATTCAGGACTTCCCTGGCCGCCCTGACCGCACTGATCGCTACTTTTGTCATCGCCCCTGGAATGATCAGGTGGCTGAAGAAGATCAGCATGACCCAGCAGATACGCGACGACGGGCCGAAGACCCATCTTGCAAAGGCCGGTACTCCCACGATGGGGGGCATTATCATATTGTCGGCCATTATGATTTCTGTTCTGATGTGGGGCAATTTCAGGAATGTCTATATCTGGATGATGATGATTTCTCTCCTGGGCTTCGGAGGTGTCGGTTTTCTTGATGATTACCTCAAGGTGGTCAAGAAAAACCCGAAGGGTCTGCGGGCATGGTATAAGTTCGGGGCGCAGATGGCTATTGCCGTTGCGATCGGGACATTCCTCTATGCCAATCCGCATGATACCTACAATACCGTCCTCAACGTTCCTTTCTTTAAAAAATGGCTTTTTGATCTGGGATTTTTTTATATACCTTTTTCGGTCTTTGTCATTGTCGGAGCTTCCAATGCGGTAAATCTTACCGATGGGATAGACGGCCTGGCGATCGGGCTTGTGGCGGTCGCTGTTTCCGCCAATCTCGTGCTGGTCTACGTATCGGGCCATGCCCTGTTCGCAAAATACCTGCAGGTCCTCTACCTACCGGGAATCGGCGAACTGACGGTCTTCTGCGGCGCCATGCTGGGCGCTGCGCTCGGCTTCCTCTGGTACAACTCCTATCCCGCAGAGGTTTTCATGGGAGATGTGGGTTCCCTGGGCCTGGGTGGAGCGTTGGGGACGCTGGCAGTCATTACGAAACACGAGATCGTGCTGGTCGTAGTAGGCGGTATCTTTGTGATAGAAACCATCTCCGTTGTCCTGCAGGTGGCCTCGTTCAAACTTACGGGGAAGAGGATATTCAAAATGGCCCCGCTGCATCATCATTTTGAACTAAAGGGGTGGCAGGAGCCGAAGGTGATCGTGAGGTTCTGGATCGTGGGAATAATCCTTGCATTATTTAGTCTTGCAACATTAAAATTGAGGTGATATGAATGAAAAGCAGCAGTCGGCAGCCGGAAGTCGGAAAGCGGAAAAAAGAAGGCGGAAAACAGATGACAAGAGCCGGAAAGCAGAGCATGGGGCACAGGGCACGGGGCGCATACAAAAAGCAAGGGACGGCGGGCTTTAATTTTTTTCTCCTTTGTTCTGTTTTATCCGTCCTATCGTCTGCCCTCTGTCTTCTTCCCGCCGCGTATGCCGATGAGGTCAACGCAAGAGCAGCTGTTGTTATTGACGGCGCAACTGAAAAGATATTATATGCAAAAAATCCCCACTGGAAGCTTCAGCCCGCCAGCACAACAAAGCTTGTTACCGAGATCG
>JAJZPZ010000145.1 GCA_021847795.1 Nitrospirota bacterium | reverse complement strand
GTCCGGTGGCGGGCAATACCGACGGCTTCCGGGTATTTTGCCATGGCCATGGCGCGTAATGAGAAGAACGGTGAGACCATCATTTGGACGACCAGTGGGGTCCCGGAGCCCGGCTACGGCCTTATGAACTACCTCCCGGGTGCGGACGTGCGCCGCCTTATCAGGGAAAAGGTTATAATGCCTCCTGATGTTACAAGCTGCTCTGTCCCGAAGGGGATATTCAGCGGCTCCGAGGGGGCGATGCTGCAATTTATCGCCTATGGCGATGATTTGCAGATAGCCTATCCGCCCAAACCCAAAGATCCCAGAAAGCCCTGGAACCCTCTCTGGGCTGTAAAGGTCAGGCTGAAATCCACGGGAATGACGCCGCTCGGCAACCCGGGGCAGCCGGACGAACAACAGGCACGGGAGCAAGGGAGTAAAAGCCCGGGGAAATCCCCGGGTGCGGAAGGGAGCCCATCTGAAGGAAGGGCAAAAGGCAAAGAGGGCAGCGGCAGCCCGTTGAACGTGATAAAGGGATTGTTCGGTTTTTAGATACGCACCGGACAAGGAGAAGCTCTGAATCCGAAATGAAAGGCAAATCCTAAATCCGAATATCGAAATCCTAAACAATATCCAAATTCAAAATTCAAATGCTCCAAACCGTTTCGAATTTCGGTCATTTGTTTGGAATTTGGTGATTGTGATTTGGAATTTGTTTCGGGTTTGGTGCTTAGGATTTCGGATTTGTTGAGAATTCAACAAGGGAGGTTTCATGGATATAAGCGGTAAGACAAAAGTAGTAGGACTGTTCGGCTATCCGGTGGAGCACAGCTTTTCTCCTGCAATGCACAACGCTGCTTTTGAACACCTGGGCCTTGATTATTGCTATGTGACTTTTCCAGTGCCCCCCGAAAGGGTGGGCGATGCGGTAAATGCCGTGCGGGCGTTGAGCCTCGGTGGAGTGAATGTCACCGTTCCCCACAAGGAAAAGGTCATTCCCTTTCTGGACGAAGTAAGTGAAGAGGCGTCTTTCATAGGCGCTGTAAACACGATAACGAACAACGGCGGCAGGCTGACCGGCTACAATACGGACGGACGGGGCTTCATGCAGTCATTTGCCGAGGCGGGGATCCGGGCGCAGGACAAAAAAGTCCTTATCCTGGGCGCGGGGGGCGCATCCCGTGCCGTAGGCTATTATCTCTGCAAAGAGGCTTCAGCCGTTTACCTGCATGACCTCGATGCCGGCAAGGCCGGTTCCCTTGTGCATCACCTCAATGCCCTCAGGGGGAATGCCTTGTTTGCAGACGGCAGCGCTGTAAAGAACAATGAATTTTTTTCAGGCATTGATATTGTGATCAATGCCACACCGCTCGGACTGAAACCCGATGACCCGCTGCCGGTTGATATCGCACTCATCAACCGCAAGCAGGTTGTATGCGACCTCATCTACAGGGAAACCGCACTTCTCAGGGAAGCTTCAGGGGTCGGCTGCAAGACCCTGGACGGACTCGGCATGCTGTTATGGCAGGGAGCTTTCGCTTTTGAGCTATGGACAGGAGTTGTGCCGCCTGTCGAGGTGATGAAGAAAGCGCTTGCCCTCAGCCGCTCCACTAAAACAGCCGGCAAATAATCTGGAGATTTTCCCTGTAAAGATTGTATACTTAAGGCAGGGGAAAAAGGGTTGCCCAGTGCCGGTTTGCATTCGCGCGGCCGCCTTTACAAGGTTTTGCCCCTGTGGTAATATTTTGGTATGAAAAAATTATTGTTCTTATTGGCTTTTATATGTTTTTTTGCTGCGCTTGCCGTGTATTCCAACAGGGAAGGTGATATGACTCAAAAGGTGCATCTCGACAGCAATTCTTACATGGACAATGTCAGTATAACGCAGAAAAAAGGAGGCATAGCCAAATGGCTCCTGAATTCCAATAAGGCGGTATTCCTGACGGACAACGATGTAAAGCTCATCTCTTTGCAGATAGTGTTCCCCGAGAAAGGGTTGACGCTCACGTCGAATACAGGCATGTATGATATTGAAAAGAGAAACCTGAAAATAGATGACAATATCAAGGCATCGACAAAGGATTATGATATCGTGGCGACAACATTGTTTTGGGATGCTTCCAAGAACGAGCTTTTGTCGGACAAACAGGTCCGGATTATCGGGAAAAAATATTATATCGAAGGTGACAATTTGACGGCAACAACGGATAATGCAAAATTAAACAATAATGTAAAGGCGATCTTCTATGCAAAATAAAAACGAAAAGGCGAGAGGCTATGGGCAATGGGCGATAGGATTTATTGCGGTCTTCCTCTTGTTCCTTGCCCCTTGCCTTATGCCCGGCGCAGTGTATGCGGAACAGAAAAAGCCCTCGCATGCAGGACAAAAAAAGCCCTCAAACGAGCCGACGGTCATTACCTCACAGACCCTTACGGCTGACAACAAGGCGCATACCGCTCTCTTCGAAGGGAATGTTGTAGCAAAGAAGGGGGAAATGACGCAGTACGCGGACAAGATGCTTGTCACCTATTCCGATGAAAAGGGGAGCAGCAACATTAAGCAAATCGATTCGGAAGGCAACGTGAAACTGATCAAAGGCGACAGGGTGGTGACTTCCAAGTTTGCCACGTATTTTGCAGAGCCCGAGGAACATATCATATTCACCGGTGAACCGCGGGCATCCGAAGGTGAAAACGTAGTGACAGGCACGAAGATGACATATTTCATGAAGGACGACCGTTCGATAGTGGAAAACAGCAAAGTCTTTCTGGCGGAACGGAAGAGCGGAATTGCTGAAACGCGCAAGTAAAGATATCCCCAGCCCTGACCGATACGGATTATGAGCAGCCATGCTCTTGAAATAAAAAACCTTTCAAAAGCATACGGGAAGCGGTATGTGGTGAAGGGCGTGAATGTTTCCCTTAAAACCGGAGAGATTGTGGGGCTCCTCGGTCCGAACGGCGCCGGAAAGACCACTACCTTTTATATGGTTGTCGGCATGATAAGCCCTGAGCAGGGTAACATTCTGCTCGATGGAGAGGATATCAGGAAATTCCCGATGTATCAGAGGGCAAAGAGGGGAATGGGGTACCTGCCGCAGGAGCCTTCCATTTTCAGAAAACTGACGGTGAGGCAGAACCTGAAGGCTGTGCTGGAGATCAGGGATTCCGGGGAAAAGGGGGGCTCCCGGGCCTCTATGGAGAGGGAAGTGGACACCCTTCTCGAGGAGTTCAACCTGAAGTCCTTTGCCGACAGGAACGGATACAGGCTTTCCGGGGGAGAGAGGAGGCGTGCCGAGATTGCCAGGGCCATTGCCCTGAAGCCCACCTTTATGCTCTTTGACGAGCCTTTTGCCGGTATCGATCCCATCGCAATCATTGAACTGAAAAAGATGTTAAACTATCTCAAATCAAAGGGGCTTGGAATTTTGATAACAGACCACAATGTAAGGGAGACACTCTCCATCACCGATCGTGCGTATATAATCAGCAACGGTTCTATCCTGGCCGAGGGCATCCCCGGCGAACTTATAGACAACCCATCTGTAAAACAAGCATATCTAGGGGAGGAATTCAGACTCTAATGGCTTTGGAGAACAGGTTGGATTTACGGCTTTCACAGAAGCTCATTCTCACTCCGCAGCTTCAGCAGGCAATTAAACTCCTGCAGATGCCCCAGCTTGAGCTTGCACAGGTCCTGAACCAGGAGCTTGTGGAAAACCCGTTCCTGGAGGAGGCCTTTGAAGAGCCCGAGATAGAGGAGTACTCCTCGGATGCCGAGACTGCGCCGGCTGCTGCGTCCGACGACGCAGAGGTTTCGTTTGAGGACAGCCTAGTCAACTTCAGCGTCGATGACTATTTCGACGAGAGGAGCAGCGATGGAAGGGACCTCGGGTATTTCTCTCCCGGAGTCGACGAGCAGCCCTCGTATGAGCTCTTCTATTCAAAGAAACCCGACCTTTATGACCATCTCTTATGGCAACTGAGATTGTGCACTGCTGATGACGACATCAGGATGGCTGCCGAAGCGGTGATCGGCAACATCGATGAGGACGGCTATCTCAGGGCCACGGAAGAAGAACTGGCGTCGTCCCTGGGGGTCGAAAGCGATACGGTGAGTTCCGCAATAACCCTGGTCCAGGGCTTTGATCCGCCCGGCATGGGCGCAAGGAGCCTGAAAGAGTGCCTGCTCCTGCAGGTGAATGCGCTCAATCTCAAAGGTACCCTTGTCGAGAAGATCATCAGCAGCAACCTCGAAGACCTCCAGAGAAAGAAATACAGCCACATAGCGAAACAATATACTTCCTCTGTTGAAGATATTATGACTGCGGTGAAGATAATCGAGGGTCTGGAGCCGAAGCCCGGCAGGAGTTTTTCGAGCGCGGAAACCAACTACGTCGTTCCGGATGTGTATATAAGCAAGCTGGATGGGGAGTACCAGATCATTCTCAATGAGGACGGTATGCCGAAACTCCGCCTGAACAGCGGTTACCGTAAACTGCTCCTCAAGAAAGAGATGCTGACAAAAGAGGAAAGGGAATTCCTGAAGGAGAAGCTGAAGCGCGCCACGGAATTGATAAAGAGCCTGGACCAGAGGAACAAGACGATATACAAAGTCTCGGAAAGCATCCTGAAGTTTCAGAGGGACTTCTTCGACCGGGGGATGCAGCACCTGAGGCCGCTGAACCTGAAAGATGTAGCTGCGGACATCAGCATGCACGAAAGCACCATAAGCAGGGTGACATCGAACAAGTTCCTTGCCTGTGATCACGGGGTGTTCAGCTTCAGGTTCTTTTTCAGCAGCGCGATCCAGTCCGATGCGGGCGATGTGTCTTCCACGCTGGTCAAGAACCTGATACGGAAAATCATTGTGGACGAAGATCCGAAAAAGCCGCTCAGCGACCTGATGGTGGTTGAGAAATTGAAGGAGCACAATATCAACATTGCAAGAAGGACGGTTGCGAAGTACCGGGAGGAGCTGAAGATACCCCCCCAGAACCAGAGAAAGCGATTTGACTAAGTGAAACAGAATGGAGGAGAAGCATGAAGGTTATCGTGAACGGTCGTCATCTTGAAATTACTCCTGCCTTGAGGAGTTACGCCGAGGAAAAAATCGGAAAGTTTGAAAAGTACTTGTCCAACATCACGGAAGCCGTCGTAACGTTGAGTGTGGAGAAATACAGGCATAAGGCAGAGGTGCTCCTGAAGGTCAACGGGATCATGATCCAGGCGGAAAGCGTAACGGGTGAAGTGTACTCCGCCATTGATGAGGTTGTGGACAAGCTGGACAAACAGGTGGTCAAGTATAAGGAAAAAGGCCATGCATACAGAAAGGGCGAGAAGAGGGCGGTGGAACCGGCCCCGGAAACGGCAGCAGCCGAGAGCGGCAGGATAATAAAGCACAAACGATTCGACATGAAGCCCATGAGCTCGGAAGAGGCAGTCAGCCAGATGGAACTCCTGGACAAGGACTTCTTCGTTTTCGCCAACCCGGCCAGCGGCGACATCAATGTCGTGTATCGCCGTAACGATGGGAATTATGGATTGATAGAGCCTGTAAAGTAGGTATGGAAAGCAGTAAAATAGAAGTCGTCATCGTCAGCGGGCTTTCAGGCGCGGGGAAGACAGTGGCCCTGAGGGCCCTTGAGGATGTCGGCTATTTCTGCATAGACAACCTGCCCATCACCCTGCTGGATCCCTTTCTCTCCACGGTGGAATCCAGCGAGGACATAAAAAAAATCGGAATAGGCATAGATATAAGGGAAAAGTTTTTTCTCTCCGACGCCTATCAGATTTTTTCGGTCCTTAAAAGCAAATACCATATCGAAATACTCTTCCTCGAGGCCGAGAAGGATGTGATGGTCAGGCGATATAAAGAGACGAGGCGCCCCCATCCCATGCTCTCGCTGAAAGGGAGTATGAGCATCGATACCGCTATCGAGGAAGAGCGGTCTTTCCTGTCTTCCATCCGTGACGCCGCGGACAGGATAGTGGATACTTCCAATTATACGCCCCATCAGCTGCGGCACCTGATAATATCCACCCACGGTAATGTCGGCGTAACCCAGGGCCTCAATATCTCGCTCATATCCTTCGGGTTCAAGTTCGGGGCACCCCAGGACATCGACCTCCTGTTTGATGTGCGGTTCCTGCCCAACCCGTATTTTGTGCCGGATCTCAAGCCCCTGAAGGGTACGGACGGCGCTGTGTCCGCATTCGTCCTGGGGCGAGATGAAACCAGGGAGTTTTTAAAACGCATAACCGCCCTGCTCGATTTCCTTATCCCCTATTATGTACGGGAGGGTAAGGCATACCTTGTAGTCGGTATCGGCTGTACGGGCGGGAGACACAGGTCTCCTGCGATCGTGGAAGAGATTGCAGACCACATAAAACACAGCCACGGCATTACCGTGAGCAAAATCCACCGGGACATGGACCTGTAAGCACGATAGCAAGTGTCAAAAGAGAGGTGTCATTGCGAACGCAGTGAAGCAATCTTTCCGTTGAAGTCTGAGATTGCCGCGCCCGATGAGACCGGGCTCGCAATGACAGGATAGGCCACCTTTCTTTTGACGTCTGCTATAGAGTTTGGAATGTAGGATTTTAACGTATGATTTATCTTGACCACAATGCCACGACACCTCTTGACGAGGAAGTAAGAAAAGCGATAGCCGGTTCTTTCCCCCTTTTCGGCAATCCGTCAAGCAGCCACGCTGCCGGCGCGGCTGCAAAGGAAGCGGTGGAGAGGGCTAGACAGCGGGTCGCGCAGCTCCTTGCCTGCGATCCCCGGGAAGTAGTGTTCACTTCCGGGGGGACCGAATCCAATAATCTTGCGATAATCGGCACTGCCCGTAAATTCCGGGGTGGACATATCATAACCTCCGAAATTGAGCACCCCTCTGTCCTGAATCCCGTAAGGTGGCTGGAGCTCAATGGGTTCAAGGCGACATACCTGCCCGTGGATGCCGGGGGGCGGATATATCCCGGCGACCTCAAAAAGGCCGTCAGGAAGGATACGGTCCTGATAACGATCATGCATGCGAATAACGAGACAGGTGTTCTGCAGCCGGTCAGGGAGATCGGAGAGATCGCCTGGGAGCATGATATCCCCTTTCATTCGGATGCTGCGCAGAGCGTGGGCAAGATGGACGTGCATGTCCCGGATCTGCGGGTCGATATGCTCACTGTCGTTTCCCACAAGTTTTACGGGCCAAAGGGCATAGGCGCTCTTTATATAAAAGGGTTCAGCGGCGTGGGGCATGATGAAAGGGTGGGCGCATCCTCTGCATCCCGGGTCCCAGCTCCCATAATTTTCGGGGCCGGACACGAAGGGGGAATGCGGCCGGGGACCGAGAATATCCTCGGCATTGCAGGACTCGGCGCGGCATGCGAAACGGCGGCGCGCAGTCTCCCGGAAAGATATGAGCGCGCCCTGAAGCTCAGAGACAGGCTTTTCAACCTGCTGCATGAGGAACTGGATATAAGGCTGAACGGGCATGAGGCGCTGAGGCTTCCCAATACGCTGAACATCTCCATAAAGGGCATTGCCGCCGAAGATCTGATCCTGGTTGTAAGGGATCGGATAGCGCTTTCTTCCGGCTCGGCATGCCATTCCGGTATGAGGAAGCCGTCCCCGGTTTTAAAGGCAATGGGGATATCCGACGAGGATGCCCTCGCATCGGTCAGGCTGAGCGTCGGCAAGGACAACACATCCCAAGAAATAGACGAAGCTGCGAAAATAATAATTCCCTCCGTAAAGGGCCTGCTGCGGCCTTCCTGATTATTTTAATTTTCAGCTAATTTGATTATAAAAAATTATAATCGCTCAAATTCTTGACTTATAAAATTCCCGTGTGTTATCTTGGTTTTTAGTATCTTTTAAAAACCATAGAATAACTAAGAAGGTGAGATATGCTAGAGTTCAATCCATTATGGTTTTTCGTGTGCCTCGTAAATTTTCTCGTCCTGCTTTTCGTTCTTAATTCCATCCTCTTTAAACCCCTCGCAAAGGTGGCAAAGGAGAGGGAGAGCGCTACAGAGGGCTCCCTTGAGGAAGCCAAATCAATGACGGTAAAGAAGGACGATGCTGTTGCGAAGATGAATGCCGAGCTCCTGGCGGCAAGGAACAAGGCAAAAGAGGCGTTCAATGAGTTGAGAGAGGGCGGCCAGGCGGTCCAGAAAGAGGCCATGTCAAAGGCCGAAGCGCAGGCCGTTGACATGATCGAAAAGGCGCGGAAGGAACTGCAGGCTGAGGCTGAAAAGGCCAGAGCTGCACTGAAGGCCGATATCGACAAGTTCTCCGAAGAGATTGTGAGAAAGCTGGTGAAGGCATGAAAAACAGAGCGCAAAGCACAGAGCCCAAAACAGATAAAGTATCCAGGTCTAATCCTTTCGGTTTTATTCCGGCCTCCGGCCTCTGGATTCTGACTTCCGCCATTCCGGCTTTTGCTGCGGAAGGAGGCGGCGAGCACGGTGGGGGATCGGCAATGGAGTGGGTATGGAGGCTCCTTAATTTCGGGATCCTTGTATTCGTTCTCGTCAAGTATGGCGGCAAGCCCCTCAAAGAGTATCTCCAGCAAAGAAAAGAATTGATAGCAAAGAGCATACAAGAGGCCCAGGAAGCCAA
>JAJZPZ010000144.1 GCA_021847795.1 Nitrospirota bacterium | reverse complement strand
AAAGGAAATCATCGGCGCAGAGGCGCTGGTGCGCTGGAGGCACCAGGAACTGGGACTGCTCAGCCCTCTACAGTTCATTCCTATTGCCGAAGAGACCGGCCTCGTTGTTCAGATTGACCAGTGGGTTCTGCGCTCTGCCTGCGCGCAACTCAGGGCCTGGCAGAAGGCCGGGCACCCGCTCCGTTATGTTACAGTAAACCTTTCGTCCCGCCAGTTTCAGCAGCCCGATCTTGCGGAAACGGTTGCAAAGGCATTGGAAGAGAGCGGCCTGAGCCCTGAATCGATCGGAGTCGAGATCACCGAAACTATAGCCATGCAGAATACGGAGCTTACCGCCCGCAACCTGAACAGATTGAACGCCATGGGCATCAGGTTCTCCATAGACGACTTCGGCACCGGATATTCTTCATTGAGCTACCTGAAAAAACTCCCCATCCACAAGCTCAAAATCGACAAATCCTTCATCATGTATCTCATCAGGGATCCGGATTACCAGGCAATCGTCAATGCCGTGATCGCCATGGCACATATCCTGAAATTGAAGGTGGTGGCAGAGGGAGTGGAAACCGAAGACCAGATGTCGTTCCTGCATTCAAACGCGTGTGATGAAATGCAGGGATACCTTTGCAGCAGACCGATTCCAGCTGAGGAGTTCGAAGAGTTGCTCATCGAGAGATCCTGAACGAGCTTCCGGATCATTCCGGAAACGAAACCATGGCAGCGAAGAGGGGTCTAGTCTCTTAACGTCGGATCGCCTCACAGAGATTTATGGTAGGAATCAGGACCCGGCCCATCTGCTTACACCAGTCTGCCCCCAATCGCTTCATTTTCTTTGACCTTATGAATATGGCCGGGAGCATGGTAGAATAACGGTCAATGGCACTTTTTAGAGAACGGCTTTACATCGTCGCCGCCGCTGTCCTGCTTGCAGGCATAGCCGGCATCGTTCTGGTTCACCTGACAACAGGTATAAAACCCGATGCAATGGAAGAAAGCAAGGCCCTTTGGGCCGGGTCTATTTTTTAACATTTGTTCGCCTCGCAAAAATTTATGTTAAGGACCAATACCTGGCCCCGGCTGCTTCAACAATAATAGAAGGGCATGGCGGAAAGATATGGGCTGAAAGCACACTTGCAAAAGGCGGCGCCTTTTGCTTCACTTTGCCGAAATAATGGATCACATAACACGAGAAGGTCACGGGGCAAATCATTCTCAGTTCCACGGATAGCAGACCAAAAAAGGAAGGTAAAATGAAAGTAGGCATTGTAGGGACCGGATTTGTAGGTTCAACGGCAGCTTATGCCATGGTCATGAATGGTATTGGAAGGGAAATCGTACTGGTAGATAAGAATGCCGCCCGTGCAAACGCAGAAGCGGATGACATTCAGCATGCCGTTCCTTTTGCGCACCCCTTGCAGTTGCGTGCAGGTAATTATGATGACCTTACCGGAGCCCAGGTAGTTATCATAACTGCCGGAGTAAACCAGCGGCCCGGTGAAAACCGGCTCCAGCTTCTGGAGAGAAACGCTGCAGTCTTTAAAGAAGTGGTGCCTGAGGTCATTAAATACGCACCAAATGCAGTCCTGGTGGTCGCTACCAATCCCGTGGACATAATGACGCATATTGCCGCTTTTTATGCTGCCGGCAGCGGCATGCCTGCAACCCGTGTTATCGGTTCAGGGACCACCCTTGATACCGCGCGTTTCCGTGCCCTGTTAGGAGGGCATCTCGGCATAGATTCTCAACATATTCACGGGTATGTGATCGGAGAGCATGGCGATTCGGAAGTATTGGTCTGGTCCTTGGTTACCATCGGCGGGATTCCTTTGGAGGAGTTTTGCTCTATGCAGCAGATTGTAATGGATAATTCCATAAGAACGGATATTGATCGCAAAGTACGGTTTGCAGCCCAGGGCATTATCAGCGGGAAGGGGGCAACCTATTACGGCATAGGCAGTGCACTGTCACGCATTGTTGAAATCATTCTTCACGACCAGAGGTCCATCCTTACCGTATCTTCTCAAACTGCAATGATAGAGGGTATATCCCAAGTAACTGTTTCTTTGCCGCATCTGGTCGGGGGCGAGGGGATATTGAACGCATATCCTTTGCCCTTAAACGAAGAGGAGCGGAAGCTGCTTCAATCCAGCGCTAAGATAGTACAGCAGGTACTGGAGCAGCTGAATTTATAGAAAAGGCATTTAAGAGGGACAACTCTGCCGGGTAGATGTGCTCAATAGTCATTGACAAGCAATCCTAAAAGCTATAGAGTTTAGTTGATCAGCCCTCTATCTTTTATGCTCATTATTTATGCAAACAGGATGCGTAACTTTTATTTCGATGACAATAAAAAGCACCAAACAGGAAATCATTGATGTAACCGGGCAAATAAGTGAGATACGGAAGAATTCCGTCCTGGTCCTGTATCTGAAGGAAATAAGGCAAACGGAATTGATGGAACTTCATGATCTTTTAAAGACGAAAGCCTTTACAGAACTCGATATAGTCCTCCAGACTCCCGGCGGCGATATCGACGTCGCCTTCCTCATCGTAAAACTCTTGCGAAAATGCGCTCACCAGGTGAATGTCATCGTCCCGCGCTATGCCAAAAGCGCGGGGACGCTCATCTGCCTGGGCGCCGACAACATCCTTTTAACGACCATGTCGGAATTAGGTCCGTTGGACACTCAAATATACGAAGCACTGGATGGCGGCATGTCCGGCTATGTATCCGCGCTTAACGGGTTCAAGGCCCTTGAGCAGGTCCAACTGCACACACTGGAAACACTTGATATCGCGACAAAACTGATCCTGTCTCGGAGCAGGATGAAAACAACCGAGGCCATTCATCTGGCGGCAGAGTTTTCAGGGCAAACCAGCGGAACACTCTATTCAAAACTCAATCCCACCAAAATAGGAGAATATGCACGGGCGTTGGAAATTGGCGAACGCTACGGCATTTTAGTTTTGACGCGCTACATGGGGTGGCCTAAAGACAGAGCCGAAGTTGTCGTCAAAACCCTTGTAAAACAATATCCGTCCCATGGATTTGTTATCGATCTGGAAGAACTGACCGACCTGGGATTGCCGGCAAAGGAGGTTGGCAGTGATATCATGGATATGACGTCTGATCTGGGAAAACATTTGCTGGACAAGAGCAATAACAGTATCATTGAGCTGATAGAGTATAATAAGAAGAGTAACGCAGCATCCGCTGGTGTGAGTACGAATAATAAAAGAAAGTACAGGAAGCAGAGTAAGAAGCATGCAAGAAAAGAAGTACCGGCGTAAGAGGAATGGGCTGTTTGTAATAACCAGAGGCATCGAGCTCACAAAAAGCACAAAGGAATATTCTCCCGCAACCGCAGTTGATTTCTACAGGCAGGAAATCCTCGATACAAGAATTACCCTGTCCCGGCTGCTTTCAGAATCACGGAGAAGTCCCCTGGACTTTCTGAAGAAAAAGTCCGCTGAAGCAGACGATCAGGAGTACCAATGCTTGTTTTGTTGATGTAGCTCAGGTCACCTTTTTATACACCTCTCATTGTGAGAGGGATACTATGGGAAACAACTTCCGGCCGGTTCGGCACTCACCAGGATCAGTCCAAAGACTACCGTGCTGCGTTACCTGCCCGAAAATACCAGTTGATTGAACTCTTCCGCAGGAAGGGGTCTGCTGAAGAGGAATCCCTGCATCTCATCGCAGGCGTTTTCTTTAAGGAAGGTCAGTTGTTCATCCGTTTCCACTCCTTCGGCAAGAACGCGTATTTTCAGGCTGTGACCCAAAGCAATTACCGCGTTGACGATGGTCCGGTCATCGGCGTCAGTCACGAGACCCCTGATGAACGACTGGTCTATCTTGAGCTTCTGCACAGGGAACTGTTTCAGGTAATTCAGGGACGAGTACCCTGTGCCGAAATCATCTATTGAAAGATTGATCCCCATCTGGTGCAGTCCCCTGAGATGCCGGATCGCCGTATCTATGTCACGCATTGCCGCGCCTTCCGTAATTTCGATATCCAGGAAACGAGGGTCCAGGCCGGCTTCATGCACTATCCCGGTTACCGTTTCCACAAGCGCCGGCTCCTGAAATTGCTGTGCCGAGATGTTCACGGCCACGCAGAGTGGAGAGTATCCGGCATCCTGCCATGCCTTGTTCTGTGCGCAGGCTGCCCTCAGCACCCATTCGTCAATAGCGGTAATGAACCCGATCTCCTCGGCAATGTGGATGAACTCTGACGGAAGGAGCAAGCCCAGCTCCGGATGATTCCACCGGACCAGCGCCTCATAGCTGAGGACCGCTCCGGTCCTGATATCCACCTGCGGCTGGAAGTGGAGTTCCAGTTCGCCGCGCTCGATCGTCTGCCTGAGACTGCTCTCCAGAAGAAGCCTCTCGATCGTCCGCGTGTTGATGGCGCGGTTGAAGAACTGGTAGGTGTCTCTCCCTCGCTCCTTTACATAGGATACGGCGGCATGCGCGTTTTTCAGCAGGACTTCGGCATCCATACTGTCTTCCGGATACATGCTGATGCCGATGCTTGCCGTTACATAAAGCTCATGTGCGTCGATCCGGAACGTCTTTCTCATGATATCAACCAGTTTGCGTGCAAAGAGGACTGCGTCTTCAGCCCGGTTTATGTCAAGAAGGAGGATGACAAACTCCTCACTGCCTATGCGGGCCAGAGCATCGTTTTTGCCGATAGAAGCCCTCAACCGGTCGGCAACAGCCAGGAGCACCTTATCGCCCACCGCATGCCCCAGCGAGTCGTTAATTACCTTGAACCGGTCAAGGTCGATGTAGAGCACCGCTATTTTCTTGTTGTTTCGTTCTGCCTGTGCCGATTCGAGTTCAAACCGGAGCATGAGCTGCGCCCTGTTCGGCAGACCGGTGAGGAGATCGTGAAAGGCCTGGTACTTGATCGTCTCTTCGGCTTTTTTTCGTTGCGTGATATCGCGGATGATGCCGATGAAAAAGCGCTTTTCCTCTTTCATAAATTCACCGCATGAGATTTCAAGGGGAATCTCGTGGCCGTCCCTATGAAGTCCCGGAATCTCAATGACACCCAAGGGCAAGTGTCTGTTGCCGTTAACGACCTGCTTTTTTTCTGATTCGAGGAGCCCGGGCAAGAGCATAGTGAGCGGTTGGTCGTACAATTCGGCGCCTGTATAGCCGAATATCCTCTCCGTAGCAGGGTTGGCAAGCATGATCCTGCCTTCCTCATCAATGGTAATGATGGCATCCCGGGCATTCTCGGCGATGATGCGATAGCGCTCCTCGCTCTTTCTGAGGGCCTCCTCCGCTTCTTTGCGTCTTGTTATGTCCCGGATACTGAATTGGACCAATTTCCGATCACCGGCGGAGTAGACATTACCGACAAACTCTGCACTGATGACCCTTCCATCCTTTGTTTCAAGGGGAATATGTTCATAGTGTATATGTCCCTCTCTCAGCAACTCCGCATGCGCCGTTTTGATCTCTTCAATATCTTTGAAAGCGCCAAGTTCCCAGAGCTTTTTGCCCAGGAACTCCCCCGGCGTGTAGCCGAGCATTTTTGTGAGATAGGGATTGCCGTCAATTATTGATTCGGTCTCTGCATCAAGGATCAGGATACCGTCCGTTGTTGATTCAAAAAACCTCCGATAACAGGCCTCTGAATAGGTCAATCCTGCATTCGCCTTTTTGCATTTTCGCTCTGATTCTTCCAGCTCATCAATACGCTTATGAAGTTTTTCTATGTCCTTGAGTAATGTTTCCTTATCGTTCATGATACTCTCCCGGGGATTATTGATTCATGTGAAAAATGGTGCGGTACAGGACTCTCCATATAAGAGCAAAGTTGCCTTTCCCCCCAGATCCGTTGGAGGCGCCTGTATTTTTAAATTATAAGGTATTCTCCGCAACCAGCCAATACGATGCTGATATAGGGAATGCTCAACGTGTAGCAGCATGACTCAAAATGCCCTATACTTTTTATATGATGATCACCCAGGCTGCTCCTGCAGTGCGCAATCTGGCCCAATGGTTACTCCTCAACGAAACCGTTGCAGGCCGGCCCTCCGAGACAAACATGCGTGCAGCGTTTCGCGTGTGCGAGAAGCTGCGCCGGCCGCTTTCGACGCTCGCTGGGGCCGCTGGTTCCAGGTCCCTCATTTCCCGCTCTCTGGCACTGGCAAGGTCGGAAGTCCCCTGGCTTAGCTCTGTGCAGATAAGGGAAGACGGCTCTTTAGAGTGGCACAACGAGACTGAGCCGCAATTGGGCATGAATGAGACTGCGAGAGGGGGTATCACCCTTGTGTCGCAGTTGCTCGGATTGCTCGCCACGTTCATTGGTGAACCTTTGATGCTGCGCCTGGTTCGTGACGTGTGGCCCGATGCGCCATACAACGATAAGGATTCCGGAGGGTAGGGAAAAGGATGAGTGAACAGGGAAAGGTAACCATTCGCAAACTGTCAACCGGGGTTCCGGGCCTCGATGAGGTCATAGGCGGAGGGCTCCCGGAATTTTCCTTTAACATCATTGCTGGTTCTCCGGGATCGGGCAAGACCACTCTGGCGCATCAAATCGCCTTTGCTAACGCGACCCCGGAGCACCCTGCGCTCTATTTCACCATCCTGGGCGAACCTCCAATCAAGATGCTGAGGTACCAGCAACAGTATGCGTTTTTCGACCAGTCCAGGTTGAACAATTCCATCCGTTTCATCAACCTGAGCCAGGTTGTGTTAAGTAAGGACCTGAACGCGGTCTTGCACGAGATAACCAAAGAGGTTGAGGCGGCCGGCCCCGGCATTGTGGTTGTGGATTCCTTTCGCACAGTGGTGCGGAAAGCGCAGGCTGCAGCCGGCGAGATGGAGTTGCAGGATTTTGTCCAGCAGCTGGCCCTGCTCCTGACCAGTTGGCAGGCCACCACTTTCCTGATCGGCGAGTATGCCGAGGGGGAGATTCGCGACAATCCCGTGTTCACCGTCGCCGACGGCCTCTTCTGGCTTTACCAGCATGCGGAAAGAAATTCCATTGTGCGGAAGGTGCAGATCATAAAGCTGCGCGGGCAGGCGTCCGTGCCGGGGTTGCATACCTTCCGCATTACCGATGCCGGGCTGCAGGTCTTCCCGCGCACCCTCGGCATGACCGAAAAAAGAGAAAAGATGTCTGCCCGGAGACGCGTTTCCACCGGGAATGCCGAACTGGACAAGATGATGTGTGGGGGAATCCCCAAAGGAGACAGTGTCCTGGTGGCAGGCACCTCCGGGTCGGGGAAATCGACCATAGCAACCCAGTTCATTGCCGAGGGCCTCGGGCAGGGAGAGCCGTGTGTTGTGGCGGTCTTTGAAGAACGTCCTCAGGAATATGTGGACCGGGCCAAAGGCTTTGGCCTGGATCTGGAAACGCCGCAGATTGCCCAAAAAATTATTGACAGATGCAGAGCTCCTTTCCTGATTGCAGGACATGAAATCCATATCACCATCAGTATAGGGATAAGCATTTACCCCGATGACAGCCAGGACCGGGAGACCCTTTTCAGATATGCCGACATTGCCATGTACCATATAAAGGAACAGGGCCGGAACGCCTACCAATTCTACAGTTGTGAAATCGATGCGCGCTCCATTGAGAGGCTGAGACTGGAAAACCGTCTGGGGCAGGCGGTGAACAGAGGGGAACTGGTGCTCTACTTTCAGCCCCAGGTCCGGATTGATACCCGTGAAATCATCTGCGCTGAAGCGCTCCTGAGGTGGAGACATCCCGAAAACGGGCTCCTCCCACCCAAAGACTTCCTCCCCAGAGCGGAAGAAACGGGGCTTATTGTCCCTATAGGTGAATGGGTCCTCCATACCGCATGCAAGCAGATGAAGGAATGGCAAAGAAAAGGGCATAACTTTTGCGTTACCGTCAACCTCTCCAACCGGCAGTTTCACCTGCCTAACCTTATAGAGCTGACTGAAAAAGCACTGCAGGATTCAGGCTTATCTCCCGATGCCCTTGAGCTTGAGATTACCGAGAACACGGTTATGCAGGATGTGGAGCTCTCTGCCATACATCTTCAGGAACTGAGGGACATGGGCATCAGCCTTGCCATTGATGATTTCGGCACAGGGTCATCGTCTTTGCAGTGGATCAGGAGGCTTCCGATTCAAAGAGTAAAGGTGGACAGGGGCTTTGTCAGGGATATCCCGTCCGACCCGGGCGATATGGCTGTGGTAAAGGCAGTCATAGCGATGTCACATGCCATGGCTATGAAAGTAGTTGCTGAAGGGGTAGAGACGGAAGAGCAGATGTCCATTCTCCAGTCGAGCGGGTGCGACGGGGCGCAGGGCAATATCATAAGCGAGCCGCTTCCGGCGGAAGATTTTGAGCGCCTGCTGGCAGCCGTGCAGTGAGCGCACTATGGTCCTTAATACCTCTGAATCTCGTTCGGTAATCGTACGCTGCCTGTCGTTTAAAGCAGAGGCACCTGCCAGTAATGATAGACTGACTTGCGCATACGCATATTTCAGACCCTCTAATGAACAAACAACAAAATATAAATAACACGAGTTACGCACCTGAAAGTCAGGGTAGCGATGAAGTAAGAAGAACAAAAGGCTTACAACCTGCGATAATGAAAGTTGCCAAACAAACATTA
>JAJZPZ010000143.1 GCA_021847795.1 Nitrospirota bacterium | reverse complement strand
TTGAAGGCCGAAGGATGAAATTAAAAGAATAAAATAAAAGAAAGCAGTAAATCCATACCGTTTTTCAGCCTTTAACCCTCATCCCTACCTTTCTTGTCATTTTTAAAATTAAAACCCGTCCGTTTGCTTTCAGGCTTGATATAATATTAAAAGGGACATGAATATAAAAGCTCTGATCAGCGATCTCCAGGACTATTATCTGCTCTCCTTTCGCGGTCTTCTGGGAGCTTTCAGGAGGCCTTTCTATTATAAAGATATGGTCGAACAGATGGACTATGCCGGCGCGGGCTCGTTTTTTATCATGGCCCTCGTGTCCCTTTTCATAGGCATGGCGCTTTCCCTGCAGCTTTCCGCGGAACTGTCAATACTGGGATTAAAGATGTACACGGGACGGGCTGTCGGCATCTCCATTATCAGGGAAATCGGCCCTGTTACCGCTGCCCTTGTTTTTGCGGGGAGGGTCGGATCGGGCATGGCGTCAGAGCTGGGTTCCATGGTCCTCGGACATCAGGTTGACTCCCTCAGGGTCTTCGGGGTCGATCCCATGAAGAAGCTCGTCACACCCAGGATACTGAGTTCCATACTCATGCTGCCGGCCTTGACCATTATAGGAGACGCGGTCTCGCTCTTGGGCGCCTATTACATCGTGGTGTTCGTAACCTCCCAGAGCGGTTATATTTACTGGAGATCCGTTCATGACGTTTTGATATTCGAAAATGTGTTTTCCGGCGCCGTCAAGCCCTTTATCTTCGGTTTCCTCATATCGTCCGTGAGCTGCTACGCGGGATTTACTACGAAAGGAGGAGCAATGGGCCTCAGGCAGACTACCACCACGGCTGTTGTTGCATCGATAATTATGGTCATTGTTTCCGACTTTGTCCTTACCCGCGTCCTGCTGTATGCGTGGGGCTTTTCGGTATGATCACTTTTGCCGGCGTGCGCTTTTCTTACGGGGAGCGGCAGGTCCTCAGGGGGGTAAGCTTTACTATCGGGGCCGGCGAGAAAGTGGCTATGCTCGGGGGCAGCGGAGAGGGCAAGACAACCATCCTCAGGCTGATCCTGGGACTCCTGAAGCCCGACTCGGGAAAGGTCCTCATAGGCGGAAAGGACATAACGGACAAGACCGAAGAACAGCTCAGGGAAGTACGGATGAAATTCAGCATTGTATTCCAGGAGGGGGCGCTTTTCGATTCACTGAACGTGAAAGAGAATGTCGTTTTTTGTTTGAGGGAGTACACAAAAATGTCGGAGGAAGAGATTGACCGTAAGGCAAGAGAGTTGCTCAGGACCGTAGGCGTGGAACAGGCGCTCAATCTCATGCCCGACGAGCTGAGCGGCGGCATGCACAGGAGGGTGGCTATTGCGCGGTCGCTGGCAGCATGCGATCCCGTGATGTTCCTCTATGATGAGCCCACTTCGGGCCTTGACCCGCTCAGCGCAGACAACATATGCAGGCTCATCAATGAGCTGTCCCAGGGGGGGAAAGGGCTTATCATTGTTACTCACAAGATATATGATGCGATGAGGGTGGCTGAACGCTTTATGTTCCTGAAAGAAGGCAGGCTCATATTCGACGGTGACAGGGAGAGTCTTATGCGCTCCGATATCCCCGAGATACAGGGATTCCTGAGCGAACTGACTATAAGACCGTGATGCGTAATGAGTGATCAGTGATGAGTTGAAGGACAAAGACTCTTCTCTCTTTCTTTAGACTCATCACGCATTACGCATCACGGTCTTTTTTAACGGAGGGAATGCGTGTTCGATGTGAAAAAACAATATTTCTGGGCAAGGCTCAGGGTCGGCCTGGTTATCACTACAGCAGTTGCCCTTGTCCTTCTGACAGTCCTCTTTGCCGGAAATATCGAGGACCTGTTTGTCCCCAAAGTGGAGATAAAGGCAGAGGTCAGGGATGTCAGGGGCTTGAGGAAAGGCGCCCCGGTATGGGTTTCCGGCATAGAAATCGGGTCTGTGGAGGACATGAGCCTGCAGCCCGAATACGGCGCCCTGGTTACCCTGTCGATAAAAAAGGACTCCCTGAAGTTCGTCAGAAGGGACTCCAAAGCGAATATCATCACCATGGGGCTTCTCGGCGATAAGTACGTCGAACTGAGCAATGGTTCGCGGCAGGCAGGACCGATCAGGCCCGGCGATATCATACAGGGCAAGGCGCAGCCTGATATCAAGGACCTGGTGGACGCAAGCACGGAATCAATGGGGAAGGCCATGGAGTTTATCGACAAGGTCGGCAGGTTTCTCGAGGAAATTCAGAAGGGAGAGGGGGTGGCCGGGAAGCTGATAACAGACCCCGCACTTTACAATGACCTGAAGGATACCACCTCCACACTGGCAAAGATCGTGAAGGATTTCAGGAAATCCCAGGGCACGGTGAAGCTGCTGATCGAGGACCCGTCGCTTTATAACAAGATGGCTTCGGCCACCTCATCCCTGGAGGAGTTCAGCAGGAAGGCGAATGAGGGCACGGGTACCCTGAGGAAGCTTTTAGAGGACCCGGCGCTGTACGATAACCTGAACAAGGCATCGAGGCAGCTCAATTCCGTCATGGAAGAAATAGATTCGGGGAAAGGGGCAGCCGGTGTTCTGCTCAGGGACAAGGAGCTTGCCGGGGAATTGAGAGAGACCATTGCAGGGCTCAGGGAAACAGTGAATGAGCTGAAGGGCCTGACCCGTGACATGAAGTCAAATCCCACGAAGTATTTCAAGTTCAGCCTGTTCTGATTCTCCCGCCTTGCCTCTACTTGCGCCTTGCCTGTCGTTCCGTTTATCATTAAGGAATTGCGCATATTCCACAGACGTGGTGCAAAGGAGAACTCAACGGCATGTCCGTACTCACCGGTCTTGACAGGTTCGAAAAGGCCTGGCCCAAAAGCCTGAAAGGGGCACGGGTGGGGCTTGTGGTGCATCCGGCCTCGGTTAACCGGAAACTTGAGCATGCCGCCGATCTTTTCCTGGAATCCCGGAAGTTCGAAGTGCGTGCCTTCTTCGGCCCCCAGCACGGGATACGGGGTGAGACCCAGGACAACATGATCGAATGGGAAGGGTTCACGGACAGGAAAACAGGACTTCCCGCCCACAGCCTGTATGGTCGTACCCGGAAGCCCGCGCCCGGAATGCTCAGGGACATAGATGCGCTGGCAATCGATATGCAGGATGTCGGCTCCCGTTATTATACGTTTATCTGGACCATGGAACTCTGCATGCAGGCCTGCCTGGAGGAGGGCAAATCCATAGTTGTGCTCGACAGGCCCAACCCCATAGGCGGGATGCATGTTGAAGGCCCCGTGCTTGATATGCGCTATCCCTCTTTTGTCGGGCAGCGCCCCCTTCCGGTGCGCCACGGCATGAGCATCGGAGAAATTGCGGATTACCTGAGGAACGAATTCTACCCTGGCCTCGATTTCCATAACATCACAATGCAGGGGTGGAAGAGGGACATGTGGTTTGACAATACCGGGTTGCCCTGGGTGCTCCCTTCGCCGAACATGCCGACCCCGGACACTGCTGCCGTGTACCCGGGCATGTGCCTGCTGGAAGGCACGCTGCTGAGCGAGGGCCGGGGCACGACGCGGCCCTTCGAAATATTCGGCGCCCCTTTTATCGAGCCTGAAGCGCTGGTGAAAAGGCTGGGGGAGTTCAGGCTTCCCGGTGTATTTTTCAGGCCCATGTTTTTCCAGCCCACCTTCCAGAAGCATGCGGGCAGGCTCTGCGGGGGCGCGCAGATACACATCACGGACAGGGGCAGGCTCAGGCCCTTCAAGACAGCGGTTGCAGTGCTCAGGGCGGTGCGCGACCTTTATCCCCAAGCCGCTTTATGGAAAAAACCCCCCTACGAATACGAGACAAAAAAGATGCCCATAGATATCCTTGCCGGGACGGACAGGCTCAGGAAGGACATCGACAGCGGCGCGGACCTTGAACGGATGGAGGCAGGATGGAAAGAAGAGTGTCTTTCCTTCCGGAAGAATGTGAGGAAAAAGTTCCTGCACTATGAATAATCCAGTACGCTGCTTCATCCTGGCCGCAGGCCTCGGTGAACGGCTCAGACCGGTTACGAACACTATCCCGAAGCCCCTCATTCCCATCCTGGGGAAGCCTGTTCTGCAGAGGGTGCTGGAAAAGGTGTACGCATTGCCTGTTGCCGGGACCGGCATAAACCTCCACTATAAGCGCGGGATCATTGAGGAGTGGATCGGGTGTTCCGCCTATCGCGGGCAGGTCGAACTCTTTCCCGAGGACCCGGTCCTGGACACCGGGGGCGCGCTGAAGAATGCAGAGGATTTCCTGCGCGGAAGCACCTTCCTTGTCCATAATTCAGACATCCTCACTGATATGGATTTAGGGCGCCTGCTTGCTTTCCATGCGTCATCTGGAAATCTCGCGACCCTTGCCGTCCATGATCATCCCAGGTTCAACCATGTGGCTGTAGACCAGGCAGGCTTTCTCAAAGGAGTCGGGAAAGAGTATGCGCTGAAGCCGGGAACCGGGAGATGGACAGCCTTTACCGGCATTGCCGTATATTCTCCGGAATTCCTGCAGTTTTTGCCTGAGGGCAAATCCAGCGTTGTCAAGGCCTGGCTGCGTGCAACAGGAGAAGGGCGTAAAATAGGGACCCTGGATGTGAGCGGATGTTTTTGGAGCGATATCGGGACACCCGCAGCATATGCATCCACGCTTTTGCATGTTTTGAGGTCGGAAGGAGAGTCGCTCTACATTGACCCTTCCTCCGGGGGGTGCGGGCAAGCCGTAATGGGCGGCTATATTGTAATCGAAAAGGAGAGTTCCATATGCAGCGGGGCCTCGCTTAAGAATTGCATTGTACTTCCCGGGAGCAAGGTTGAAAAGGGGGTCTATGAAAACTGCATCATCGGACCTGGGCTGAGAATTGATCTGCATGACTCTGACATGGGCGTTCCGCGGGAACACGGAAACCTGCTGATCGGTACCGGAGGCTCGGACAGGAAGTATTTCCGGGTGCAGCGCGGCGATGAAACCGCAGTGCTCATGCAGTGCGCACCCGGGGACCCTGACTTCCGGCGCCACATCGAGTACACGCGCTTTTTTCGCAGGTCCGGGATCCCGGTTCCTGAACTGGTCACTGAGGAGCCGGACGCAATGAGGGCCTTTTTTGAAGACCTGGGAGACATATCCCTTTACAACTGGCTGAAGTGCCGGCGGAGCGGGGAGCAGGTTGAAGCCATGTACAGGCAGGTGCTGGATCTGCTGGTCAGGCTGCAGACCGCGGCGACTGCGCATATTTCCGACTGCCCTATGCTCAGGGAAAGGGTTTTTGATTATGACCACCTGAGATGGGAAACAGGATATTTTGTCGAACGGTTTGTGGAGGGCTTGCGTGAAACAAAGATAAAGGAGCGCCCGGCCCTGCAGCATGAATTCCATGATCTCGCCCTGCTGGTGCATTCCTTCCCGAAGACCATTGTGCATCGTGACTTCCAGGCGCAGAACATCATGGTTTCAAAAGGCGCTGCGCGGCTCATCGATTACCAGGGGGCGCGACTGGGACCTTCAGCTTATGATATCGCCTCCATGCTGTGGGACCCCTATTGCCGGCTCGACGAAGCAATGAGAGCGCGCCTCCTGCAGTATTACACAGACCGGATGTGCAGTGCGGAAAAAGGATTCAGGGAAAAGGATTTCCTGGCTGCCCTTCTCCCCTGCCGCCTCCAGAGGCACATGCAGGCGCTGGGGGCCTACGGATTTCTTTCTAAAGTGAAAGGGAAAAGCTATTTCCTCAAACACATGCCTGAAGCGCTGCGGATGCTTAAGGAAGAAGCCGCCTGTGCAAAAGATGCATATCCTCACCTGCATAAGCTGGTGATGAGTTTATAGAACGGATTGTTTCATCCATAAATGCCTGCTTTCAGGATTGCATGGGCAAGAACCACGCTTACCGTGTTGGAAAGATTGTAATTCCGGATCTTTCCTAAGATGGGGACATACAGGGTCCGCTCCGGCCACCGCTCAAGCCAGTTTTGCGGCAGGCCTTTGGTCTCGCTGCCGAAAATGAGGACCTCTTCTTTCCGGTAATCCGGTTTGTCGTATCTGAGACTGCCGTACCGCGTAACCAGCCAGGGCTCGCGCTTGCCGAGCCAGCCCAGAAATGCATCAGGGCTTTCATGGACGGTGAGCTTCAGTTCATCCCAGTAGTCGAGGCCCGCCCGCCTGACAGCGCTTTTGCTGAGGTCAAACCCGATAGGTTTGATAAGGTGCAGGCAGGAGTCCATGCCGACACACTGTCGTGCGATGTTCCCTGTATTGGGGGGGATTTCAGGCTGGTACAAAACAACGTGCATCATTGCGGGTTTTAGTATATCACAGTCGTTTAATGCGGCATATCGGCCCCCTTCGCAGAGCCTTTCATCGCAGCGGTAACAGTCCCCCTCAAAACTTACCAGGGGAGGGAGGTATGGCTCGAAGTCTTTGGGAAGCGATTCCTCAGAGCCGAACCCTCCCGTCATATAAAGGCAATCTCAGTACCACCTGTCCATTCAGCAGGAGAACAGGCACTCAAATAATTTCTTTATCGCATTTCCCCAAAGACTTTGAGCCATACCTCCCTCCCCTGCCCACCTCTACCTTACTGCGTGGGGCAGGTGTCGGCAGTGGGGCAGTCTGTCCGTAAAGCCTTTCCGATGCGATAACGGCATTGTTCTTCATTGAAGCTATTCAAGGTGTGCTGAAGAAGAAAGGTGGTTTTCATATAGGCTTGATAAGTGGTTACCCAACACTTTATAAGGTATCGCAGGGAAAGATCTTTCCGGACAGACTGCCCCACTGCCTGGAATAGAGCACATATCCGGCAATATGGTAAAATGGCTGCACTATGGGAAGAGATCTCCAGGACATCATCGACTCGCTCCTTGAGTTCCGCAGGGAAAGGGACTGGGAGCAGTTTCACAGGCCGAAGGATCTCGCCATCTCCATTGTGCTCGAAGCTGCAGAGCTGCTTGAGGAGTTCCAATGGAAGACCGATGAGGAAGTCAGGAAGTATCTTGCCGGAGGCGGCCTGGGTCCCGTCAGGGAAGAGCTTGCCGATGTCGTGATCTACCTGCTGCTCATGTCCCATGCTATCGGGATAGCCCTGGTTGCCGCCGTAAAGGACAAGATCAGGAAGAACGAAGAGAAGTACCCTGTCTCAAAGGCAAAGGGTTCTGCGAAAAAATATGATAAGCTTTAATAGGAACGGTAACGGGCCTGAGATTACCTGAGATCAAAGGCATCCCGGGCGCATTGCCGAAGTACTGCACACCCTTTCTTTCCTTCAGTCCCGAGGTCCGTTATGGTCATCATTGAGGCACTCAAAGGAACGCCGATCACCGGACACCGCATCGAGGTGGTCGAACGCAAGGGCACGGGCCACCCGGATTATATGTGCGACTCCATAATGGAAGCCATTTCCGTTGCGCTGGCAAAAGAATACACCAGGGAATTCGGCGCTGTACTCCACTATAATATCGATAAGGGATTGCTTGCCGCCGGGCAGGTAAAATGCACGTTCGGGGGCGGGCGCGTGGTAAAACCCATGGAGCTGACCATCGGGGACAGGGCGACTTTCAGCGCTGCGGGAAAGCGCATCCCCGTTGCAGAGATTGCCGTAAATGCCGCGAAACAATGGGTGCGCGACAACCTGCGGTTTGTTAATCCTGAAAAGCACCTGAAGTTCCGTGTTGTTCTTGCGCCGGGGTCTGCGGAATTGAGCGATATTTTTCTGCGGCCCGGAAAAGTCAGGACTGCAAATGACACATCCGCTGCCGTGGGCTATTATCCTTTGAGCGCTGCGGAAAAGGCAGTCCTTGAACTGGAGCGATATATTAACTCGAAAGAATTTAAAAGTATGTTCCCTGAAACCGGCGAAGACGTAAAGATCATGGGACTGAGAGAAGAAAAAGAGCTCTCACTGATTGTCGCCATGCCTTTTCTTGCGCAGTATATTGCATCCGAAAGCGAATACTTTGCGCGGAAAGACCTTGTCCTCCGGAACATGATGGAGTTCACCGGGAGATTCAGCGAGTTCCGGCAGGTAAGCATCCACTTCAATGCCCTGGACAATGCAGGAAGAGGGCTTGGAGGGGTTTATCTCAGCCTTCTCGGGACATCTGCCGAGAACGCTGATTCCGGGCAGGTCGGACGCGGGAACAGGGTAAACGGGCTGATATCGATGAACAGGCCTATGGGGACTGAAGCTGCAGCAGGGAAGAACCCGTTCAGCCATGTGGGAAAGATATATAATGTACTTGCCCATAAAATCGCAAAAGAGATATGCAGGAAGGTGGAGGGCGTACAGGAGGCGTATGTGTTCCTCCTGAGCAGGATAGGCGCGCCTGTCGACAGACCTGAACTGGCTGCTGCCCAGGTTTCCCTTGAGAGAGGACGAAAGGTGAATGAAATCGCCGGCGCGGTGAAAGCGCTGTTCGCAAAACAATTCTCGGAGACCGGCAGGTTCTGTATTGATTTGAGCCGGGGAAAGTATCCTGTCTGCTGATATTTCTTTATCCTGCGCTTTTTATCACCAGGGAGAGGCAGAGGTTGCCCTCAGCGGAAAACCCGAACTCAAGGGCCTCATGCACCAGCACCGATACGGTATAGACCAGGTCGTCAAGTTTTTCCCTGACTGCATCCGTGGTTT
>JAJZPZ010000142.1 GCA_021847795.1 Nitrospirota bacterium | reverse complement strand
TTAACGATGAACACCGACTCGTCTACAGGCCCTCCGAAGATGCCGTTCTGGTAGCTCAGGTGCGCTATCATTACTGATATGCGCGGCGCCTATCTCAGGAGTAAACATAAAATTGAGCATCCGTAAATAATTTTTATAGTTTTTGCCTTTTGCTTTTCGAGCGGCTTTCCCCTATATCTATGATTCTGATAGCGCCCCTGCCGCTTGCTCCCACCATGCTCAAATGAAAAGAGGCCCGCGGGCAGAAGAAATTCCCCTTTTGTTGTTCGATTTCCAGCAATTTCTTCAGGCGGATGTTTTTTCAAAAAAATCTCCGGATTTTTTGCCGCCCTTTCTCTCGCTCATCTCAGTATCCTTTCGTTTGGGTATGCAATATCGTATCTCCAGTAGCTCTCGTTTTTGAGAATGTCCAAAGGTAATATAAAGATATATTACTTTTGGGCGGGCAAGCCTTGACAAGGTGTGCGAATGTCTTTATATATAATAACCCCCAAAATGAGCAAAGGAGAAAAGACTATGAAACTGATTGGAGCACTACTGAGCCTTCTGACAGCACTTATGCCGGCGCTTGCCGGCGCGGAGATGCCGGAGATATTTAAAAACCCCGATGATCCGAAAGCATGTGAAACTACTTTGGTTGAAAAGATATGCACGGACCTCAATAACCCGTATACCTGCAAGGTAAGGAAATCGATGCGGATTTGCGAAGATGAAAAAAAACCGGATAAGTATGAGATCAATCTCCTCAAGCCCGTCAATACCGAAAACATGGATCCCGTGAGATACAACATAGAGGAACTGGCTCTTTCATGCTCAGACTTGAACAACAAGGAAACTTGCATATATCAATATACTTATTCTCTTTGCAAAGATCCATTAAAGCCAAATAAATGTCATATGTATAAAACATCAGGGAAGAGAGGAAACCAAATAGATGACACAATCTACAAAGACTTCTTCAAAAACGATTCCGAAGCTATAGTCTGCAGATCCAATGTTCAAGGACCAACACAGACTTTCATATGGGGAAAAAGAAAAACATCGTTAGTCGGAGAAATCCTGGGGGGCGTCCTAGGGATTGCAAGCATTCTCGCAGCACCCGTTGCCCTTGCCCTCGGCCCTATGCATGACCAGATAACCAATGTCGCGCTTGGAGCCTCTGCCGAACTCACCACGACTGTAACAAGCGGGGTAGGAAACAAAGTAATGGGCCAAGATAACATTCCTTCCTGTCTCGCGCAATAACCTTATACAGGGGGCATGAGGAACCACTTACTCCTCCTGCTCCCTCTTCCTCTAAATATCTCTGAAATTTAGCGTGTGTCATTGGGGTATCGCAATTCTATCTTTGACCTTCTGTTGTAACGCGCTTTCATCGAGCTTTCCTTTCATCTTTGCTTCCACATCCTGAAGGAACTCGGAAAGATCCATGGATTTGAAATCAAGCCTTTTGAGATCATCAAAGGTCAGATTGGTACACGTTGGATTATCGTAGTCTCCCCAGCTATACCCGAGCTGCTTATAGGACTCCTCAACCAGGACCCGGGCAAACAGGGAGTTGTAGCAGCAATGTTTATAGCCGGTCCTCATGCAACCGAGCAAAAACATCTCACTGGTACACTTGTTAGCAACCAGATGGCAGAGCTTGTTGAAAACCATCGAGTATGCTTTATACTCATTATACTTTGTCGCGCACTTTTCATCGGTACACGTGGAACAGTTCTTTATTGATGTTGCGATATCCACGAGCACACTCAAAGCAACGGTCACATAGGTATTACTGAAGAAATCCGTTACCTTCCCTATCTGGTCTGGTGCCAGGCCCAAGGCACCGCCTAGCTTTTGTCCTATTGCCGCCACGCACCCCTTGCTTTTACTGGTGTCAATTGTATATTCCTCTCCACCTGAAGGCCTTGGGATAGTTACCTGCATGGCGGAGTTATCTGGTGCCTTAGTTATTTCAGGTCTGATATCCCCAGCTGCTTTATAAAACGAAAATACTGCACTCTGTACCGAACTCATACACCCCATGCCATCGGAAATTGCACTTGTTATCCCTGTCTTTGCCATCAGCGCGCCCCCGAGCTGCTGAAACGCCGCGCTCATCACCTTGCTCATGAGGTAATCCCCGAAGCTCATGCTGTCAAACAGCCACCACATGCCCGACTCGCACTCATAGGGCTCTCCGCTCCATACGTGCTTGAGTTCATTGGTGGCCTGGGCCAGGGCCATAGCCTGCGCGAAATCAGCGGAGAAGTCGTAACTGTCTGCCCGGACATCCCGCAAGGGGTAGATGCCGTCATTGCATTTGACCACTTCCTCGTATCGGGAGCACTCGGTCGTCTGTGCAGTCGTGGGGCATTCGTAGTTCACAATGTACTGCTTGCAGAGTGACTTGCGGGGATCCTCCGTGTCATTGTCGTATCCGACACATTCAAGATCGTTGATATTCGGGGATGAAAGCCTGTTACACTGGAGCCCGTTGTCAAAGGTGCAATCCTTGTAGCTGTCCTGGTAACAATTAAAATTCTCCATCGGTTTTGCCATGGGGACATTTACCGTATACACCTCTCCGCCGAAAGTGAACTTAAAGGTATGGATGCACCCGCCCGGACACGTGTAGCCTTCGTATGTTACGACTACCTCATGACAATTGCCGTCGCCCCAGTTAGGATAAACTGAACCGACTACGGTTCCCGGAGGGGAATCCGTTGAAATGGTCGTAGTGAGGTCTCCGCATTGCCCCAGGCCGCCTGCTGCATAGGCATGGACTTTTACCTGTTTTGCGCTTGCGTCAACCCCCCACATCTCTACATATCCCCAGTCAGGCCCGTTCCTTACAAAGAAGCCTGTTCCATAAGAGCCGTTATCGACACAGCCGCCCGCAGCAGTGCAGCCGTCAGCTTCACCTGTTTTGATGCACATGCTGTTGCTTTTCAAGCCGGCTGAATCGGCACTGTTCTTTATGTAAGAGTATGCCTGCATGTCCCTCAGCGCTGCACAGGACTTCTGTTCAAGGGTCTTCCTGCTTACACTTTGCTGGTCTTTACAGGTCTTGACCCGGTTACAGACCTGCTCTCTCCCATCAGGGCACTTCACCTTGCCGCTATAGGACTTGCAGACCTGCCTGACCTCAGCAGGGCAGTTGAAATTGTAGATGCCGAGTTTAACGCCTGATTTCGTGGAGTTGCCGACCTGGGAGCCGCATTGCCAGGAATAGGTGTTACAGTTGATGTCCCCGGTCATATTGATCCTGTCCGGGATATCCGAATACTTGATATACTGCTTCATCGTGCAGCGGTCAAAGAGGTCGCCGCAGTCATTGACAACGCAATCATAGCTGAAGGGATCGGAACCGCACCCGGGCCGGTTCACATCCACGTATATGCGGCAGCTGGTATCGCCTCCGTGCTTTTCAACATCGAGCCATTCAGTGCATTCATTTGTGTAGTCGCAGTATTGAGTTCCCACCTTGGCCAAAATGGTGTCCGGATCGAAGCTTCCGGAGCATTTATAGGTGAAATCCTTTCTCCACCAGTCCTTGCAGACCTCCTGGCCTCCGATTGTCTTACAGGAAGGGCCGTCAACTGTAGTCTGGTCCAGGGCGCACTTGCCGTTCTGCGTGGGATCGGATGGGCAGGTATCTTCAATGCTCTCGTACAGCTCTGCATAAGCAGCGCGAGGAGACATGAAATTCAAGCCGATTTCCAGGGCGGGAATGGGAATTATACTCACCGTGAAGAAAAACAAAACCGTCCAGACTATTGAGCTGCGCAATTCCGGGCCTCCTTGCAGTTGCTTTGACAATCATATGAGGAATTGTATTTGCTGCCGTCACTAAGGCATTGAAAAGAGGCGCAGGCGTTTTGACATTCGGCGCCTGTCAGGTAAAGTGCATTGTCTTTGGGGCATTGGGAAAAAGTGCAGCCGGCCTGGCAATCTGCAGCTGTGGAGAACCCGCTGCTGTTGTCATAGGTGCATTGATAGTTCGTGTTGCATGATGCGGTGTTGACGCATGCGCTTGTACATTGGCTTTGTGTGGTATAATTTGTGCTGTTCAGCGAGCATTCGTAGTTGGTGACAGAGGTGTTCTTCGTTGTGCAGGACTGAGGCGCTGTACAGTTGTGGCTTCCGTCACAGGCAGAGCCGCCGGAAAGGGGACAGATATAATTGTAGCTTAAATTGCTGCCTGAGAATGAAATACTCCCTCTGTTATAATAAGTCCCTTGATAATTCATACCCCAGGAAAGGGCATTGGCTGAAGCGGATACTTGCTGGAAGGGCTCCCATCCCTTATCATAATGACATGTAGTATTTGTTGAACCCGAAGCAGTAGCTCCATTTAAGGTAATCGAACCAAAGTAAAACCAATATCCTCCTCCTGCCCATGTGTAAAAGTCAAGCCTGTTCCCAGAACCAATGACTTTATTAAAGCTAGTACCAGTACTGGAGGAATCTACTACTCCAGAAGCCGTAAATCCTGAAAGGTAAATAGAACCAGCATAAAATTTCGTATCAGAGATGTTCCCCAATATTTTGAGGTTTCCCCCAAAAAAGTCAATTCTGTCTCCATTCCCCTCTACCCTATATAAAGCTGGCCCTTGATCAAATAGTCCGGCGCAGTAAGTCTGTAAAGGCCCAGCATTCAGGCTTCCCGATACGGATACAGAATTGTAATAAGGCGTGGCAGTACAACTCGTTGTCTGCGTGCAACTGTTATTGCAGCTCGTTAAGTCGTTATACAAAGTCCCGGTGATCGGGCATTGGTATTGCGTAGTCGTGATGGTGTTTGACGTACACACCCCCGCTTTTGAGCAAGAATTCCCTGAGCAGGGATAATCACCCAGGGGGCATATCTGGTACGATGAGCAGAGGTTGACGGTGCTGCAGCTCTCCTGCCGGCACTCAAAGGTCTGAAAGCAGTTGGCCTGACAGATCGCCATGCTCGGGTAAATACTGTTGTCTGCCTGGCAGGTAAAAAGAGACTTGTCCTCCACTTTCCTGATCATCGAACAGGTATAGCTGTATTGAGAGTTGGCAAGCTGATTAGCCCAATCCATCACTTTCCGGGCCCTTTGGCTGTCCTCAAGGCCCTGGGGATTGCTCAGGTAGCTTTCGTCATAATTGGGCACCTGGCCCTTTTGAATCCATTGCTCAGGGGTGCTTTTCTGCTGCACATCCGAGGCCAGGGAATTTATATCAAACGCATAGGCGCCGGCGTGGAGGGCAAAAAGGAAAAGGATGCTTATCAATGAGAGTTTAAAACGCATCTTTCAGCTCCTGGTATATGCTCTCAAGGGCTTTGTCCTCATCTGCCATCTTCTCAAGGGCTCCTATGAGAGAGAGGTCACCATAGAGGATCATCCGGTATTCGCAATCCCCTGACCGGAACATCTGAGGCGCGGCGCACTGGGCATAGACAAAGGCGGGCACTGCTTCGGCATTCACATGGCGGAATATGAGGGGATTGACCTTGACGGTGATCTCTCCGAAATTTTTAATGCCCTGGATCTTGGTCAGGACTTCCCGATTCCTATCAACTCCCCTGAGAACTCCATAGAAATTGATTCCCTTCAGTTTTTGTGCCTGGGCAAAGACTGATTCAATGGCTGAATCGGGGACACTCTTTGAAAACAGGAAGAAGAGGTATTTTTGCCTTTCCCCCTGAGTCCCGGCTATATGAATTGGTGGGGTCGGCTCCTTATCTTTGCTGATCAGGCTTTGCACCCTGTTGAGGTCAGCCCCTTCCTTCAGGCTCTCGTACTGCTTTGCCTTACCGATGCCCTCCTGCGTTTTCAGGGCTTCGAACTTTTTTACCCGTTCAAGGTCCCCGGGCCTGGGCTTAAGGTTCTCCATATCTAAAGCCGGAGCGCTACCTGTCCACAAGATGATTACGATTAAGGGAACTGATAGCCTGTGCAGCAATTGCGCACCCTCCATACGGTCCAGATGAAGTCTTCCCCTCCGGGGTATTGTTTGAAAAAGCTCCATTTGATCCCGAAGTCCCCAATTGCGATGGCCTTGCCGACCGTGGGATATGCCAGGTTCAAAAAGTACTGGCTTTTTACAATGCGCCCGAACATCTTTGGAGCGCATGAAGTGTCGGAAACAGCGCCGATCTGGGCCGCCTGGGCCACATAGTCAAGATCAGGGGCGTCCGAGTATTTCCAGAGCTGAAAATCGGCATGGAGCAGGTCCAATTCCTTTGTAGCAAGGAGGGCGCTTTCTACCACAGGGTCTTTCCCGTAGGAGTTTGTTACGACATTGCCAAGGGCGCCCCAGCATCCCGCGCACCAGTACAGGGAGTTCAGGGGCTTCCAGGTCGAAGCGGAGATGCAATCGGCAAAACAGATGGCCTGTGCAATGGGATTTGCGTACAGAAGCTTTTCGGGCTGAAACAGGATCGACAGTTGGTCATCGTTTTGCCTCGGGTCAAGCTCGCTTGGCGGGGCTATGTCGATGGTGGTGTTTTTGTCCACGCATAGATAATCAAGGACAATATTCAGGGACCCGAAAACCGGGTATTTGATATAGTGGACGTTCTTTTTGGTTCCGTGCTTGCTGTTGTTGGTTCCTGAGAGCTTGAGCGTATCCGCAAGCTTTGTCCCGATGCAGGGGTAATCATAGCTTTTTCGCACCACTTCGATGAATGCTATGGGCTCAGGCACGGTCCACTTCATGCCGATTTTGGTCCCCATATCGGTAGAGCAGAGGCACATCCCTTTGAACTCAAGCTTGTCTGTAAAGAAGGTCCAGTCCACGGTACTGAAGGGATTCAGGCAGGGCCGGTCCTCTGCAGGGGCTGTTATCGGGAGCAATAAGGCAAGAGTGAGAAGGCATAAGCTGAGGATGTATCTGTTCATAGAATCATATTACTTTTAAGGAGGGAATATAATACGAAAGCCTCTGATAATCAATGTTTCGTTACATACGGTATCTCTTCAACCACGATTTTGAGGCCGTCCTGGTAGACGAGCGAAGGCACCCGGCTTACCTGGAACTTATCGATCATCTGCCGGCTGCCCATATAGATCATGTGCCCGGGGTACTTTTCGGTAAGGCTTAAAAGGTCTCCCTGGATGATAACGGCCGCAATGTTTTTGTTTTTTCCCGAGAGCTTTAAAAACAAAGGGAACTGATGCTCTTTGAGGAAGAGATACTTTGTAGTGAGTTTTACCCGCTCAAGCACATTGATGACCTGCCCTCTCCTGGCAACGATATCGCCATTGATGATCAGGTCCTCGGGAACCTCGTACTTCATCTCCAGGTAATTCTTTGAGGCGACCTTTGCATCCGGAAGGTAGATATCCGCAATATAGGATTTCCTGAGCCTCGCCGAAATCTCTTTTTTGACCTGCGGCGACTGCGCCTTCTGCTCGATTTCGGTGAGCAGATCGGGCTCCTCAATGGTGTAGGTATGGCCGTGGACGCCGAGATTGACGATGAAGAGAAAGGAAAGAAGGCTGCCGAGCATCACTTCATGCCCTTGGTGACGATGTCCGTTATGTCCTTTGCGTCACCCAGTATGCTTCCCTTCACCGCGACAAAGGAGCAGCCGTGCTCTTCCGGTTTTATGTTCGAGAGCCTGACCCTCATCTCCCTCATGTAACCGTCCAACTCGTTCTTTACCTCTTCAGGTTTTCTGTCCTTGCTGGTGAGCGAGATGCTCAGGGCCTTGTTCTCGCTGATCTTCCAGATATCGACCACGCACGGATCGGCAGTGCTCTTTTTCGAGACATATGCGATAAGGGCGGTATTTACCAGCCCTATGATAAGCGCTGCTGCTACTGCCGCTACTTTAAGATTCAATTTGTCGAGAATACCTTTTCCCATGATAGCTGTTCCTCCTGTATTTTCAAGGCCTCCTGGAGCATCTCATCAGTGATTGCCCCCATTTCCTTTAAAATTTCTCCAAGTTTCCTGTCCCGTGCGTGTTCTGTCTGGTAGGTAAGCGCAAGGTCTCTTGCCAAAGGGGATATCCCCAGCCTCACCAGGATGTCTCCTACCGGCTCCTTTTCAGTAAGGATTTTCAACAGCCCTCCAATGTTCGTGCCGTATTGCTTTGCCAGGTCCCTCAGCTTGTTCTTTTCCTCTCCCGTGGTTGTTGAAAGGCCATAGCTGTACCTGTCGAGCACCAGCCTTACCACGCCCTCCACCCCCGGAGACCTGAAGTAGATTTCAGAGAACTTCCCCCGGTGCGTGGTGAGGGTCTTAAACCACTCCTTTGAAAACTCATCCATAACGATCTTTTTTTCCTCAGCCGCTTTTTCAATGGCGGACTGCGACATCTTCAGGTACACCTTATGGGCCGAGTTGTCCCAGATCGCTTTGGTTGTGGGGTTTGCATGTGCATCATCAATCCCCTGGGTGATAACGCAGAGGCTTGATTCGTATTTTCTGAACCTCCGGGCAGCGGAGTTCATGAACTCGGAGGCCATCACCAGCATGAAGAGAAGCCATGCTTCATCAACATCAACCTCCGACCTCCTGCCCAGCTTTGACCAGTCGATGAATACCTCCCTCATGACTTTGATGAGAAGGGAGAAGATGATGGCTACCTGGAGCCTGCTGTCCTTGGTTGCAACCTCCTCAAGCTCAAGCACGACGTAATCTTTCGAGTAGTGGATATTGCACTCCCCGTTGAAATAACTCCTGTAGGCGCCAAGT
>JAJZPZ010000141.1 GCA_021847795.1 Nitrospirota bacterium | reverse complement strand
CCGATCTGCAGTATCTCAGGGCAAGAGCAGGACACAGGCAGTTATGGAAGCATACGATGTGAGCAGCAGGGAAAGCGCCAAGGCCTTGCAGAACACTCTTATGGACAATCCTAAGATTACGACAGCCCTTGACGACCTGATGGAGCAAAAGGGCATTGGCAAGACCTTCCGTATTGAGAAGCTTGGCGAACACATGAAGAGCCCTGACCCCGTGGTTTCTCTGAAAGCCCTGGACATGGGATTCAAGCTGTCCGGTGATGACCAGGAAGCAAAACGGCAGGAACCGGAAAAGTATTCATTCTTCAAACTCCCCGACGAGTTGATGAGTCCGGCAATCATAGAGTTTGGTGATTTAGCCAAGTACGAAAGAATTGAAGGGCAGTGTGCAATTTGCAAATCCGATTCAGCAAGCAGTCTCTGTAAGGAGTGTTTTAAAAAATACCCGGGAGTAACGAGCAAGCTGATTCGTTACTGGAACGGGGATCAGTGCGCCATCTGCGTAGACGAAAGGCGATGCTATGATTTTTGCCTTCAATGTGCGAAGAGAGTTAACCATGCTGAAAATTAACGCTGACGCGGAAGGAGGGTTTACGGATACTCTTACACAATGTCCGTTTCCCCCGTAAACCCCGCTCTTGGCATACGAGAGAAGACAGGTAACGCGATTCTGTGAGGATGAGCGGAGCGACATAGCGCCGGACGCTTACCAAGCTATAGCTGAAACGGTTTTAGAGAGCTTGCGTCCGTTCCTGTCCGGCAATGGGAAGAGTGCCGGGGGCGGTCACATTATTGGTACAGTTTAGGCGCAGAGGATAAAGAATCCGGTGTGTGCTTGTAACATCTTGATAAGCAAAAGAGAAAAAGCAGCCTGTAACCACGTTGTAACCATGGGAGAAGGTTTTGACAGGAGATAGTAAGACAGGATCGGGGAAACGGCTTATCTCCATAAAAGAGGCCGGGGATTACCTCTCCCGTAGTCCCTGGACTGTTGCGGAGATGGTACGCACCGGGAAGCTCCCCTATGTCCGGGACGGCAAGAGAAAACTTCTTGACCTCCGCGACCTTGACGCCTGGATCGATGGCAACAAATTCATCGAGCACGATACTGGTACGCTTCCCTTCCTCAAAAAATCTGCCCCTTGACATTCTTATTTAACCAATGGTTAAATATACTATGACATCGAAAGAGCTTAAAGCATGGAGAGAGCGCAACGGATACAGTCAAAAAGAATTGGCCGGTATCTTAGGCGTTACGAATGTCTGTTTATCAAGATGGGAGAATGAAGAACGTAAGATTCCAAATTTCCTGCACCTTGCCCTTGAGTGCCTGGAAAAGAAGGGAGGTGAACTGAAGAATCAAGGGACCACGAAAACGAAAAAGGAAAGGAGAAAGTAACCATGGGAATGATTTACAAACGCGGTAAGATATTCTGGGTAAAATACTACCGCAATGGAAAGCCATTCTACGAGAGCAGCGGATCGGACAAGGAGAAAGCCGCAAAGGACCTTCTGAAGAGCCGCGAGGGGTCCATAGTTGACGGTAAATTTCATGGTCTGAATGTAGAGCGCATTCTCTTTGATGAGCTTGCAGAAGACTTCCTGAACGATTACCGTATCAATTCCCGTAAGAGCTTGGACAGGGCCGAACTCAGCATAAGGCACCTGAAGGAGTATTTCAGCGGAACAAAAGCCGTTAACATTACGACCGGAGAGATTCAACGGTATATCCTGAAACGGCAGAAAGAGGAAGCCGAGAACGGGACCATTAACCGTGAACTCTCCGCATTGAAACGGTCCTTTACCCTGGCAGCGCGGCAGACCCCGCCGAAGGTTGTAACCGTGCCTTACATTCCGAAATTGAGGGAGAGCAACGTAAGGACAGGGTACTTTGAGCATGATGAATATTTAAGGCTTAAAACAGCATTGCCGGAACACCTGAAACCTGTACTGACAATGGGGTATCACACCGGCATGAGGAGAGAGGAGATACTTTCGCTCGATTGGCAGAGGGTGAACCTGATAGAAGGGAAGATAACCCTTGATGCCGGGACCACAAAGAACGATGAACCCCGGATTATTTACCTTTCAGGGGAACTGTACCAAACCATTCTGAATCAAAAGATGCTCAGGGACCAAAAGCACCCGGAATCCCCCTATGTGTTTTTTAATCAGAAGGGTGAGAAGCTAAAGGACTTTAGGGGCTCATGGGAAGCAGCCTGCAAGGCCGTAGGAAGCGAGGGAAGGCTTTTCCATGACCTCAGAAGAACGGCAGTTAGAAACATGATCCGGGCCGGTATTCCTGAAAAGGTAGCTATGAAAGTTTCAGGACACAAGACCCGTTCAGTGTTCGACCGGTACAATATCGTCAACGAAGCAGACCTGAAGAATGCAGCGGAAAAGATTACACAGTTACACAGGGAAGCCGTGGAGAGAATGGAGCGGGTGAACGGTGACAATTTGGTTACATTCAGGGGAAAGGAGGTACAGAATGACACACGCGAGGGAAGCTAAGTCCTTGAAAAATTTGGTGCCGGTGGTGGGAGTTGAACCCACACGCCCTTGCGGACAACGGATTTTGAGTCCGTCGCGTCTGCCATTCCACCACACCGGCATATCAGGCTGAAACAGAAGAGGCCACTGGAAAAGAGTGGCCGACAGGTGAAGCTTTAGTAGTATAGCATAAAATTATTCGCTGAAAAATCCCTGTTTCAAAGCTTGTCCGGCCTTATGCCGAAGGCTCGATATGGACCACCACATCCACCACTTCGGGCATTTTGCCCTTGAGTTCCTTCTCTACGGTATCTGCGATCTTATGGGCATCCTCAACAGAGAGAAAAGGGTTTACCTGTATATGGAGATCGACGAATACAGAGCCTTTGGTCCCCCTGGTCCTGATCTCATGGCATCCTGCAACCCCTTCAACCGCGCGCGCGATCCCGCTAATCGCCCTGATGTCGGCCTGGGTCCTGTCCACAAGCGTTTCGGTTGATTCCCTGATGATGTCTATTCCTGCCTTGGCAACAAGAATCCCCACTACGATCCCTGCAAGCGGATCTGCAAGGGGGACGCCGAGCTTTATCAGTATCAGACTGGCGATAACGCCTGCGGATACGTATATGTCGCTTTTTGTGTGCTTGGCGTCAGCGATGAGGAATTCGCTGTTGAGCTTCCTTCCCATCCGGCCCTCGTAGACCGAAACCCCGATATTGATGAGCATGGTAACCGCCATAACAAGGAAGCTCGTACTGGTTACTATGGTCTCATGTTTGCCTGTCAGGGATTCCAGCACTTTTTTGAAGACCTCAAAACAGGTCAGCAGCATGAGGAGGCCGATGAAAATAGTGAAAACCGTCTCGTATTTCCTGTGCCCGTAGGGGTGCTGCTCATCAGGGGGGTGGGATGAGAGGTATACGCCTACCAGCCCGACAATATTGGAGACGCCGTCGAACAGGGAGTGAAAGCCATCGGAGAAGATCGACACGGAAGAGGTGAGATATCCGTATCCGATCTTTGCCGCAGAGACAAGGATATTCAGCACAAGGGTCACACCCAGGACCCCTCTTACTTTAGATGTCCTGTCCAAAAATTCCTCCCCAATGCGCCTTGAACTGCCCGAAAGTCTTTGCCGCTATCGCCTCTCTCATTTTCCTGAAGAAGTTGAGGTAGAAACGCAGATTATGGATGGTGTTCAACCTCATGGCGAGTATTTCCTTTGCCATGAACAAATGCCTGAGGTAAGCCCTTGAGAAATTTCTGCAGGTGTAGCAGTCGCAGTCCTGGTCAAGGGGGGCGGCATCGTCTTTGAATTCGGTCCTCTTGATGCTGATCCTGCCGGCGCTGGTAAAGAGCGTCCCGTTGCGGGCATTCCTCGTAGGCATTACGCAGTCAAACATATCGAACCCGTTTTCAACGGCCACCAGCATATCTCCCAGGTCGCCGATTCCCATCAGGTATCTCGGCATATCTGCAGGCAGAAGCGGGGCAAGGTATTCTATGATCCCGTACATCTCCTCTTTCGGCTCGCCTACGCTCAGGCCCCCGACAGCATACCCGTCAAAGCCGATCTCCGCCAGTTCTTCGAGGCTCCTTTTCCTCAGTTCCTTGTACATACCGCCCTGGACGATGCCGAAAAGGCTGGTAAGGCCCCTTGTTTTGTCTTCCTGCGCTTCCAGGTACTCCTTACACTGCCTGGCCCATTTTGTTGTCAGCTCAAGGGACCTGGCTGCATATTCATGTTCCGCAGGATAGGGCGTACATTCGTCGAAGGCCATGGCTATGTCCGAACCGAGCATTCCCTGCACTTCCATTGCTTTTTGCGGACCGAGGAAATGCAGTGAGCCGTCAATATGAGACCTGAATTCCACCCCGTCCTCCCGTATTTTCCGCAAAGAGGAGAGACTGAACACCTGGAACCCTCCGCTGTCGGTGAGTATGGGCCTGTCCCAATGAATGAATTCGTGGAGTCCCCCCAGCCTGTGGATTATTTCGCTTCCCGGCCTGAGATACAGATGGTAGGTGTTGCAGAGTATTATTTCCGCCTCTATCTCCTGCAGCTCACGGGGGGACATTGCCTTTACCGTGCCCTGCGTGCCGACAGGCATGAATGCAGGGGTATGGATCGTGCCGCGCGAGGTCTCGAGCGAGCCTGTCCGTGCTTTTGCCTCTGAGCCGCTTATAATGAGTTTCATATCCTTTTATCCTTGAAAATCATTGGATATTATACCAGATTTTTGTTAACAAACTGCTCACAGGTATTTCACAACGAAAAGCTTTATAAAACAGGAGATTATAAAAAATGCATTTTCGTCCTTGACACGCACAACATATTGTGGTTTAATTTCTGGTACGATACTAAATAAAGGCTCAACAAGGCTTTTTCAATCCTCATGGGCCCGATCAAAATAGGGGGGAGTTTTATGGACCAATCGTCCAATGTTCTGAGTCTTTCGCCAAATGCCACAACAGTCCTTGAGAAAAGATACTTAAAGAGAAATGAGGATGGGAAGGTTATCGAGACGCCTGACGAGCTTTTTCGAAGGGTTGCACGGCATGTGGCTGCTGCAGATGCCTTTTACGGCAAGACAGATGCTGAGGTCCGCAGCACCGAGAATGAGTTTTACGATCTCATAACCTCGCTGGCATTTCTGCCCAACAGTCCGACGCTGATGAATGCAGGCAGGAGGCTGGGGCAGCTCTCGGCGTGCTTTGTCCTGCCGGTCGACGATGCCATGGAATCCATATTCGATGCAGTGAAATATGCTGCCATCATACATAAATCAGGGGGAGGCACGGGCTTCAGCTTCTCGAAACTGAGGCCAAAAGGCGATGTTGTCGGCTCCACAAAAGGCATATCGTCCGGTCCCATATCCTTCATGACTGTTTTTGATACTGCAACTGAGGCTGTCAAACAGGGCGGCACGAGAAGGGGCGCGAATATGGGCATTCTGAGGATAGATCATCCTGATATCCTCGACTTTGTGACATGCAAGGACAGCAATCACAGGCTCAACAACTTTAATATTTCCGTAGGCCTGACCGAGACTTTTATGAAGGCTGTTGAAGAGGACAAGGAATACGATCTGGTAAACCCCAGAACGAAGAAAGTTGCCGCCACTGTTAAGGCCCGGACAGTGTTTGAAACCATCGTAAAGCAGGCATGGAAGAACGGAGAGCCCGGGATCGTTTTTTTAGACAGAATAAACGCGACTAATCCCACTCCTGCACTGGGGGAAATAGAGTCGACAAACCCCTGCGGCGAGCAGCCTCTGATGCCCTACGAATCCTGCAATCTCGGGTCCATAAACCTTGCAAAAATGGTAGAGATCAATGAGGACGGGAGCTGCGAGGTCGATTGGCCGAGATTAAAAGAGACGACATGGAAAGCAGTGCATTTCCTCGATAATGTGATCGAAGTCAATAAATACCCGCTGAAGATGATAGAAGAGATGACCAAGGCCAACCGGAAAATAGGTCTTGGCGTCATGGGATGGGCGGATATGCTCATCCGGATGAAAATTCCCTACAACTCGGCAGAGGCCATTGAACTGGCCGAAGGGGTAATGGGCTTTATCCAGACTGAAGGCAGGCTTGCCTCCAGCGCCCTTGCAGAAGAGAGGACGGTTTTTACCAATTACGAGCACAGCATTTACAACGGCGAAATGCCTGTCAGGAACGCAACGGTGACTACCATTGCGCCTACAGGCACCCTTTCCATAATCGCCGGATGCTCCTCGGGCGTCGAGCCGCTCTTTGCGGTCTCCTTTATCAGGAACGTTATGGAGGGCACAAAGCTGATCGAGGTCAACCCTCATTTCGAGAAAGCGGCGAAAGAAAACAACCTGTGGAGCAGGGAGCTTATGGAAAAGATCGCCGGGACAGGCTCTCTTGCTCACTTTGAAGAATTTCCGGAAGAGATACGGAACGTGTTCGTAACAGCCCATGACATAACGCCCGTTGACCATATAAAAATGCAGGCTGCCTTCCAGAAATACGTGGACAACGCGGTCTCGAAGACCGTAAACTTTTCCAAAACGGCGACTACAAAGGATGTGGAGGATGTCTACATGCAGGCCTATAAACTGGGCTGCAAAGGTGTTACCGTCTATAGGGACGGTTCAAGAGAGGACCAGGTCCTTTCCACGACAAAGAAGCAGGGACAGGAAGACGCCGGGAGCGAGGCAGCAGACAGAATTGTTCCCAAGAGGCGGCCGGCTGTCATCAAAGGCGCAACACGGCTGCTCAAGACGGGCTGCGGCAACCTCTACGTGACGATCAATGAGGATGAAAACGGCAGGCCCTTTGAGGTGTTTACCAATATCGGCAAGGCCGGCGGATGCGCATCCAGCCAGTCAGAGGCGATCGGGAGGCTCATATCCCTCTCTCTCAGGTCGAATATAGAGCCCGAAGAGATCGTGAAGCAGCTCAAGGGCATATCCTGCCATCAGCCTTCGTGGAATGAGGGTGGAAAGGTACTCTCATGCTCAGATGCCATTGCCAAGGCCATCGAGAGGTATCACCAGGCCTCTTCAAACGGGGACAAGGGAAACGGCCATTCCACGTATCACGAAGTTATGCAGATAATAGGCGCATGTCCTGAATGCGGCGGGGCTGTGGAGCATGAAGGCGGATGTGCGATCTGCCGCAACTGCGGTTTTACGAAATGTGGTTAAGGGAAACAGTATTGTTGCCTGGAAGCTTTGAACCCTATCCACGGCACGAAAGGGAGGATTATGAAGAGACCATCCTGGAATGACTACTTTATCGAGATAGCAAAGGTGGTCTCTTCGCGCTCCACCTGTTTGCGGCGAAAGTACGGCGCTGTGATTGTCAAGGACAACGTGATTATCGGCACCGGCTACAACGGTTCGCCGAGGGATCATGCCAACTGTATCGATACCGGGAAGTGCATGAGAAAGGAACTGAACATCCCTTCAGGCGAACGCTATGAACTCTGCGAGGCGGTACATGCGGAGCAGAACGCCATCATTAACAGTCCTCCGGAGCGGATGAAAGATGCGACGATTTATGTGGCAGGTTTCGAGGCGGACACGAGTTTTGCCGACGGCAAGCCCTGCCTCCTCTGTGCGCGCATGATCAAGAATGCACAGATAAAAGAGGTGGTATACCTCAGGAAAGACGGGACCATCGACACCATAACCGATGTCCTTTCTCTCATAAAAAACAGAGCGCCCAAGCCCATTAACGTTGCAAGCAATATGGCAACAGGCAGCGATGTTGCAGATATCACGAAAAGGAAAGAGGGCAAAGTATAAAGAGGACTTTGAGATGATCGGAAATGGAAACAGCCTTTAGAAAAGCAGGCATTGCCTGCTTTTTTTTATTGGCTGTGACAAACCGGAAGAATCCCCTGCAACAGAATATTAAGCGGGCCTTTTGAATCTCTGGGCCTTAAGCCTCTTTTTCCGTGCTTCCATCTGCTTCCTCTTCTCTTTTTCCGAAGGCTTTTCATAAAAGCTTCTCTTCTTTATTTCCTTGAACAGCCCCTCTTTCTGGAGTTGGCGTTTAAGGGCTTTCAGAGCCTTTTCGATGTCGTTTCCGTAGACTTTAATATCCAAAGGTGATTTATCTCCTTCCTCTTCCTGGTCCTCTGCCGCCGCCGCCACCGTAGCCGCCGCCATAACCGCCGCCGCCAAAGCCGCGTTTTTCCCGGGGCTGTTGTGGTCGTGCTTCTGAGACAGTTAATGTTCTATCCATAAAAGGTGTGCCGTTCAGGGATGCGACTGCCCTTTGTGCATCTTCCTCAGTGGCCATTTCTACAAAACCGAAACCTTTCGGCTGCCCTGTTTGAGCATCGGTAATAAGTTTTACAGATTCAACCTCCCCAAAGCGGGAGAAGGCCTCTCTGAGCGCGTCCTCGGTAGCCTTAAACGAAATGTTGCCTACAAACAATTTTTTTGACATTGGGTAACCTCATTCATTTGGGTAAATAAAAACCCCAGAGGTTTTAAAGTCTCCGAGGTTCCCATTAACTTTAAAAGTTAACTTTACTATAACATAAATTTCATTAATTTGAAATTAAATAATAGTTCGAGGCACTTTGGGGCATGCAGCTCCTTTGCTCCCGCGCGCGCCTGCTTATATGTAGCTGTATGTAGCTTGATTTTCCGGAATGCAATCTCCTATGATTGAGAGCCAGGTGATAATATCTATGCACAGGACCAGATAATGCCCGATTACCCCGGATATAAAGCAACCGGATGCCGTGCCC
>JAJZPZ010000140.1 GCA_021847795.1 Nitrospirota bacterium | reverse complement strand
TCTGAGGCTCCTTAATTTCGGGATCCTTGTATTCGTTCTCGTCAAGTATGGCGGCAAGCCCCTCAAAGAGTATCTCCAGCAAAGAAAAGAATTGATAGCAAAGAGCATACAAGAGGCCCAGGAAGCCAAAGAGCTTGCAAAAAGGGCGCTTGCAGAAGTGGAGGAGAGGCTTAAGCTGAAAGATAAGGAAATTGCGGAAATTATCGCCTCCGCCAAAAACTCGGGTGAAAAGGAAAAAGAGAGGCTTGTGGAAGAGGGAGAGAGGCTGCAGGCAAAAATCCTGGAGCATGCAAAAGCCAATATTGATTATGAAGTGAAGCGGGCCAAAGATGTAATCAAGGGTGAGGCAGTTGATGCCGCAATGCAGCTCGCAGAGGAAAAGATAAAGGGCAAGTTGACGGTTGATGATCAGGACAAACTCCTAAAAGAATCTCTTAAACTATTATTAGAGGGTAAAAATTGAAAAAGGTAAAGGGTGTAAAAAAATACGCTAAGCAATTCTTAAGCACTGTCGGACTCAGCGGCGCGCCGCAGGGAATTGAACAGCTGAGCGCTATTGCCGACCTGATGGAAAAGGACAAGACCTTCAAGAACCTCATGGTCAGCCCCATCTTTACCGGGGCGGAAACCAAGAAGGCGGTCGACTACCTGGGACAGAAGATGAAGATGGCGCCTGAGGCTACGCGGTATCTGCAGTACCTTTCCGACTCCAAGGCTATCGTAGCGCTTCCCGTGATTGTTGAAGCCATAGTTTCCCAATATCTCGAAATGAAGAAAAGGGCCAAGGTGGTCGTCACCACGCCCGTAAAGATAAGCAAAGCATATGAAGAACAACTGATGGGTTCGTTAAAGAAGCTTACCGGAAAGGACGTTGATCTGGAATACGTTATGGATCCGTCTCTCCTTGGCGGAATCCGTCTGCAGGTCGGCAGCACCATGTATGACAGCAGTATAAAAGGCCAATTAGGACTTTTAAAAGATAAGCTTATAAAGGGGTGACAATATGGAAATTAAAGTTGATGAAATCAGTGAGTATCTGAAGAAACAAATAACCGACTTTGAGAAGCGCGTTGACGTCAGTGAGGTCGGCGTGGTGACGAGTGTCGGTGACGGTATCGCAAGGATCTACGGCCTTGACAACTGCATGGCATCAGAGCTTCTTGAGTTTCCGAACGGCGTATTCGGTATGGCCCTTAACCTTGAGGAGGACACGGTCGGCGCGGTCCTCTTCGGTGAAGACAACGCTATTAAAGAAGGCGATGTGGCAAAGAGAACGGGAAAGATCATGTCCGTTCCTGCCGGAGAGGAAATGGTAGGCAGGGTCATCAATGCTATCGGACAGCCGATTGACGGCAAGGGGCCGATCAACACTAAGTCAAGCAGGATCGTTGATGTTGTTGCCCCGGGTATCGTCGACAGGCAGCCGGTCAGGGAGCCGCTTCAGACGGGAATAAAGGCCATTGACGCCATGATCCCGGTCGGAAGGGGCCAGAGAGAGCTTATCATCGGTGACCGCCAGACGGGAAAGACGGCTATTGCACTGGATGCGATCATCAACCAGAAGGGCGGGGATGTTATTTGCATCTACGTGGCTATCGGCCAGAAGAGGGCGAGCGTTGCCCGTGTCGTTAAGACCCTTGAGGAGCACGGCGCGATGGAACATACCATTGTCGTTTCAGCAACTGCAAGTGAGCCTGCTCCGCTCCAGTATATCGCTCCTTACACCGGCTGCGCGATCGGTGAATTCTTCAGAGACAGCGGAAGACATGCATTGATAATATATGACGACTTGAGCAAGCAGTCCACCTCCTACAGGCAGCTCTCGCTGATCCTGAGGCGTCCCCCCGGACGTGAGGCGTTCCCCGGCGATGTTTTCTATCTCCATTCGAGACTGCTTGAAAGGGCGTCGAAACTGAGCGATGAACTCGGCGGCGGTTCACTGACGGCGCTCCCGATCATTGAAACACAGGCCGGTGACGTTTCGGCATATATTCCGACAAACGTTATTTCCATTACCGACGGCCAGATATACCTTGAGCCGGACCTCTTCTATGCCGGTGTAAGGCCTGCGGTCAACGTCGGCCTTTCCGTCAGCCGTGTCGGCAGCGCAGCGCAGACAAAGGCCATGAAGCAGGTTGCAGGAACCCTCAGGCTCGATCTTGCGCAGTTCAGGGAGCTTGCGGCATTCGCCCAGTTCGGCTCCGATCTCGACAAATCGACAATGGCGCAGATCGAGAGGGGAAAGAGAATGGTCGAGATATTGAAGCAGGACCAGTATGTGCCGCTTCCCCTTGAAGACCAGATTGCGATACTCTTCGCCGGGTCCCAGGGTCACCTTGATGATGTGCCTGTTGAAGCATTGAAGAAATTTGAGGCTGAATTCGTCACCTTTATGAAAGACAGGAAGGCGGACGTAAGGAACGAACTGAAGGATAAAAAGGCAATCGACGATACGATGAAAGAGAAACTCACTGCTGCACTTGCAGAGTTTAAAAAGGGTTTCATAATCTAACAACTCGTAAAGGGGTAAATAAATGCCTGGTTTAAAAGAGATAAGAAAAAGAATAGGCTCTGTTAAGAGCACAAAGCAGATCACCAAGGCCATGAAGATGGTTGCTGCGGCCAAGTTCAGGAAGGCGCAGTCGCGGATAATCGAGCTGAGGCCCTATGCGGACAAAATGAATGCCGTGCTTTCAAACCTGGCCAGGACAGTTGAAACAGGGCATCCTCTTCTTGAAGTGAGACCCAGGAAAAAGGTCGAAGTGCTCGTACTGACGAGCGACAAAGGCCTTTGCGGCGCATTTAACACGAACATCATGAAAGCCGCAAACAGATACATTAAGGAGCTGCAGGCCGAAGGCATAGAGTTGAGCGTCAGCGCAATAGGCAAAAAGGGAAACGACCTGTTCAGGAGGAGGGCGCTGCCGTTGAGGCGTTCATGGGTCGGCATCTCAGGAAGGATATCCTATCTGAATGCCAAGGAGATCACAGGCGATATCATAGAGAACTATACGAACGAGACTTTTGACGAAGTTGTCCTTGTATACAACGAGTTCAAATCAGCTCTCGTGCAGAAGGTCTCCGTGGTGCGTTTGCTTCCCCTTGCGCCTGTTGAAACCGGAGCAGCGGAGTCCACGGAAGAAACTGCCGATTTTCTCTATGAGCCGTCCCAGCAGGGCATATTTGATAATTTACTGCCGAAGAACCTTGAGGTGCAGGTGTTCAGGGCATTGCTTGAGTCACAGGCATCGGAAGAAGCAGCGAGAATGACTTCAATGGAGAATGCGACAAAGGCAGCTGACGATATGATCGCAAGCCTGACCCTGCAATATAACAAAGCAAGACAGGCATCCATTACCAAAGAGCTGATGGATATCGTCGGCGGCGTCGAGGCATTAAAGCAGTAACAAGTTATTGGTAACGAGTGACGAGTTGAAAGGCATTTTAAAGACTTATTACTTGTTACTTGTCACTCGTAACTAACATATAAGGATACAGGAGGTCATAAGGATGAATGAAGGTAAGGTATCACAGGTAATCGGTGCGGTTGTAGACGTTGAGTTTGAACATGTCCCGGCAATTCTCAACGCCTTGAAAATAGAGTCTCCGGGTGATGCTGCAAAGGGGATTCCCGGCTTTGATATCACTCTTGAGGTTGCATCTCACCTCGGCGACAACAAGGTCAGGACAATTGCCATGCAGACAACCGATGGTGTTGTCAGGGGCATGAAGGTAAGGGATACCGGGCTGCCGATAACCATCCCGGTCGGCAAGGAGACGCTCGGCAGGATCATGAATGTCGTCGGGGACCCTTATGATAAACTAGGTCCGATTGAGACAACGGACAAATTGCCTATCCACAGGACTGCGCCTGCCTTTGTGGACCAGGAGCCCGTATCTCAGGTTTTTGAGACCGGCGTTAAAGTTTTTGACCTCCTTGTTCCGTTCGTCAGAGGCGGAAAAATGGGAATGTTCGGCGGCGCCGGTGTCGGCAAGACCGTTGTCATCATGGAGATGATCCATAACATCGCCTTGAAGCACGGCGGTGTCTCTGTTTTTGCCGGTGTCGGTGAGAGGACGAGAGAAGGAAACGACCTTTACCGTGAAATGAAAGAGTCCGGAGTTGTCAAGAATGTCGCCCTGATATACGGGCAGATGAACGAGCCCCCCGGAGCAAGACTGAGGGTCAGCCTTACCGCCCTTACAGTTGCAGAGTATTTCAGGGACCAAGGGCAGGACGTTCTTATCTTCATAGATAATATTTTCAGATACACCCTTGCAGGATCGGAAGTTTCGGCGCTTCTCGGCAGGATGCCTTCAGCTGTCGGATACCAGCCGAACCTCGGTACGGACATGGGCGCACTCCAGGAAAGAATCACCACAACGAAGAAGGGCGCCATCACCTCGATGCAGGCCATATATGTTCCTGCAGATGACTTGACGGACCCTGCTGTTGCAACGGCATTTACCCACCTTGACGGTACGGTTGTTCTTTCAAGGCAGATTTCGGAACTTGGTATTTATCCTGCTGTTGACCCGCTGGATTCAAGCTCCCGCGCACTTGACCCCCTCGTTATAGGTGAGGAACACTATGGCGTTGCAAGGAGGGTGCAGTCCTTGTTGCAGCGTTATAAAGAGCTGCAGGACATTATAGCGATCCTCGGTATGGAAGAGCTTTCGGAAGATGATAAGCTCACCGTATCAAGGGCAAGAAAGATTCAGAGGTTCCTGAGCCAGCCTTTCTCTGTTGCCGAAGTGTTTACCGGCAGACCCGGCAAATATGTAAAACTCGAGGATACCATCAAGGGGTTCAAGGCAATTGCCGACGGCAAGTATGACGACATGCCGGAGCAGGCATTTTACATGGTAGGCCCGATAGAAGAGGCCGAGGAGAATGCCAGGAAGCTGGGCTGGTCAGGTAAATAAAAAATTCGAAATCCTAAGCGCTAAACTCTAAACGTCGTTCGGTATTGCTTGGAATTTAGATATTAGAATTTAGGATTTACGGGAGTTGCTATGGACAATAAAATAAGACTTGATATCGTTACCCCCCAGGGCTTGGTGATAAGCGAAGGTGTGGATGAGATTACTGCTACAGGCAGCGAGGGCGAGTTTGGGGTATTGCCGGGGCATGTTCCGTTTATCACAACGCTTAAAGTGGGTATGCTTATTCTGAAAAAGGGCAATGCAGCAGAGTTTGTGTTTGTGAATTCCGGTTATGCTGAGGTCACCTCGGAGAAGGTTGTGATCCTGGCCGACAGCGCTGAACGTGCCGAAGATATTGATGTCGAAAGGGCAAAGGCAGCGATGAAGAGGGCTGAAGAAAGATTGCAGCACGCCGACAAGATCGACTTTGAACGCGCAAATGCGGCACTCGAGAGGGCGGCTATAAGGATCCAGATAGCGGACAGGAAAGTAACGCGGTAAGAGAAGACAGATAAAGAGATTTAAAAGGGAGCACGGATACGTGCTCCCTTTTTTTATTCGGCTAACCGTAAATACTTGTTGAAATGCGTCATAGCCCCTCTCCTTTGATTTTTTCGATCAGTGTTGAAATGTCCACCCCAAGCAGCTCGAATATCTTCTTTGGTCTCTGTTGATAGAGTGGCATGTTGCCGAAGCCCGGTTCTGCTACCCACGGGTAGCAATCGCTGCCTATTTCATCATGCCAGGTTATTGAGAAGTCGACGGAGAGCCATAACTTTCATAAAAATTTCTTGCTTTCTTCATCATTCTGTAACAAAGATTTTGATTTAATAAACAAAGAGTAATAAGGGCACCAGGGAAACAGGTAGGGATATGAGAAAGTTCAGCATTGCGTTGAGTGTATTTGCCTTTCTTCTGATTTTCAGCGCTGCCGGTTATGGGGATGACTCGCTCTCTATCACTATCATCAGTCCAGGCAATAACAGTGTCATTACGTCGCTATTTGATATTGTGGCGACAGCTGCTTTTCCTCCTGCATCAACAGGGACTATCAGATGTTGTCTCGCCAATCTGTATGGACAGTGTGTGAGGTATGAAAATTATTACACTTGCACGACCCAGACATGCACATATAGTGCCGCAACGTTTTTTGGACTGTTAGACCCCAACATAGGGTCATATCAAGTATTCTGTTCTGCATGGGTGAGTATCCCGGCAGTTTCAGATACAAATGCGATTACAGTCACTAAGACGCCCCCGGTGCCGAACCCACCGAGTGATAAAGGGCGGCCATCGAACGCCCAACCAGGGAACACTCAGATTAAAGATTGCGGTGCGCCTGTCTGGTCCGTCAATAAGATCAACATGAATCTTTATGTGTCGGATACTCCGCTCTGGTACAAACCGGCAATCGGTCCGTCTGTTGAGCTTCAGATGAGCTACAATTCACAGGCGACTGTTGATGCTGCTGCGCCGTTCGGCAATAAATGGACCCTCACCTATGGCAGTTATCTTAGCATCGGTGGTGACGGAAAGGTAACTGTCAATATGCCCGACGGCAGACAGGATGTTTATACTCCAAATGGAAGCAGCTATACTCAGCCCTTTGGCGTATTCAATACGCTTACAAAAATAGCCGGCAACCATTACCAACTCGCCTTTCTTGATGGCACGGTTTACGACTATGATATTCCTCCGGGCACAGGACTGACTAGGCCGTCACTGACCAAAATATCGGACGCTTATGGCCAGAGCTTGACCCTGAGCTATCAGGCCGGGAAGTTGACAACTATCACCGATGCCCTGGGCAAGATCACAACACTGAACTATTATGCCAGCGGACTTATGCAGAACGTCACCGACCCCTTCGGCCGTTTTACAAGCTTCGAATATGACGCATCCCGCAATCTTACAAAGACTACGGACATGGGCGGCTATGTTACAACGTACCAGTATGGTTCAGGCGGGAATAGCTATCTGGCGAGCATCACCGACCCAAAAGGCACGTGGGGTTTCACCATAGAGCCTTCCGACAGCGCCACCAATCCTGCCCCCTATCCGGACCCGAACGCAGCGGCTCCCAAGATGGGGAAAATATTATCGCATAACCATAACGGACCCATTAGGACACAAAGAGGAGTACTTCTACGACGGACACAATACACTGTATATCAGTCCCAACGCCTATGTCGTGTATGTAGACGCAACCAGGAACAACCTGACCCAGGCCTCCAAGTCCTCGTATATTCTCGACTCGACGCTGCCAAAAGGAACAATCACAAAGATGATCACTGCCGAAGGCGTAAGCGCCAGTTTCACGTATGACTCGGCCACCGGCAATGTGGCAACCATCACCGACGGCAACAATCACACCACGAAGTACCAATATAACAGCAATGGTCTGATCACGAAGTACTGGGACGCAAAGACGCCGACTACCGGCACTCCGACTACATCGTACACTTATTATCCGAATAACATCGACGTGCAGTACGTCACCAACGGCCTCGGGACAATCACCTATGCATATAACAACGCCCATGATGTTGTTCTGGCTCAGCGTGAATTGGACTTTTAGCCGATTTGAGATAAACTATCTCGAACGGAGGAAAGTTCATGAGAAAGAAGCGTCACAATTACACGCCCGAGGAGAAGGTGATGATCCTCAAGCGTCACCTGGTGGAGCGAGTGGCTGTATCCGACCTTTGCGACGAATACCAGTTGCAGCCGAAAGTCTTCTACAGTTGGCAGCAGCAGTTTTTTGAAAATGGAGCGGCGGCCTTTATTCGGAACGGTAGTGACCGTTCTGCCAGGCTCAAGGAGGAGCAGCGCATACAGCAGCTTGAAGAGAAACTCCACAGGAAACATGAGGTCCTTTCGGAGCTGATGGAGGAGCACGTAAAGCTAAAAAAAGAACTTGGGGAGCTTTAAACGGCGTCTGGGTTCCCCATGATACGCGGGACGCCGTTGTTGATTTTGCAAAGACATGGAGCGACAAGGCGGAAGTATCGATGAAACGTTTCATCACATGGCTGGCGGTGTCGAAGAGCAAGTTTTACGACTGGATTGACCGGTATGGTCATGCGAACGAGCACAATGCCGCTGTGCCCCGTGACTTCTGGCTTGAGGATTGGGAGCGGCAGGCGATCATCAAATTCTGCCTTGAGCAGCCGCTAGAAGGGTATCGGCGCCTTACCTTCATGATGCTGGATCGGGATATTGTTGCCGTAAGCCCCTCCAGCACGTGGCGTGTTTTGTCGAAAGCGGGACTGTTGGATCGGTGGAATAAGAAGCCCAGTAAGAAAGGGACGGGATTCATTCAGCCGCTACGCCCTCATGAGCACTGGCATGTAGACATCTCGTATCTGAATATTTGCGGCACGTTTTACTACCTGTGCAGTCTTCTTGACGGGTGTAGCCGTTTCATCGTTCATTGGGAGATTCGGGAGCAGATGCTTGAAAGCGATGTGGAAATAATCATACAGCGGGCGAAAGAGAAATTTCCAGAAGCACGGCCCAGGATCATCTCGGACAACGGGCCACAGTTCATTGCCAAAGACTTCAAGGAATTCATACGGCTCTCCGGTATGACCCATGTGAGGACATCGCCTCATTATCCGCAGTCAAACGGGAAGCTTGAACGGTTCCACAAAACGATCAAGGGAGAATGCATCCGCCCCAAGACACCTCTTAGCGTTGACGATGCGCGAAGGCTTGTGGCAGAGTATGTCGAGCACTACAACACCGTCCGGCTCCACAGCTCTATCGGCTATATTGCTCCTGCCGACAAGCTCAGTGGCAGAGAGAAGGAGATTTTCAA
>JAJZPZ010000139.1 GCA_021847795.1 Nitrospirota bacterium | reverse complement strand
AAATTCGGGACCTGGAACTTGTTTCGGATCCGGCGCCTGTGATCCGGGATTCATCCTTTTGGACTATGCGTACTTTTCACTCCCCCTGTGATATAATGACAAAAGCCTGAACTGCATATGATATAATGTGTTTTGTTGCAACAGGTGACTGGGGGGGAAAGTGGCAAAAGTTCCGGTCGATAACCTTAAAGAAGGCATGAAGCTGTCAAAACCCGTAATCAACGAGAACGGCATGATTTTGCTCGGCGAAGGGACGGAAATTACGGGAGCCGTCATCGAAAGACTAAGGAATATGAGCATCGGCAGTGTCACGGTTGAAGGCTCCTCACAGCCCGGAAAATCGAAAGACGAGGCGCTTGCCGAGCTGGATGTGAGATTCAGAAAAACCGAAAACGAACCCTATATGGGCATACTGAAAAGGCTGTTTGAAGAGCGTATCCAGGAGTTGTATCAGTAGCATGGACATACAGGCGCTGAGAAGCCAGATAGAAAGAATCGATACCCTGCCGACAATCCCGAGCGTTCTGAAAAAACTCCTGGGAGTTATCGAGAACCCTAAGGTTTCCCTGAACGATATCGGCCACTTCATCACAAACGATCCCGTGCTTACGTCGCGGGTGCTTAAAGTTGTGAATTCGCCTGTCTACGGGTTCCCGGGCAGGATATCCTCGGTAAGCCAGGCGCTGATTCTCCTCGGGTTGAATGTCGTCCGGGGCATGCTCCTCGGGGTCTCGGTTTTCGAGGCGATGCAGAAGGCCATGGTGGGGCTCTGGGAGCATTCCGTAGGGTGTGCTGTCGCTGCAAGGATCATTGCAAAAAAGAAGGGGTTGAAAGAGCCTGAAGAGGTCTCGGTTGCCGCCCTGCTGCACGACATAGGGAAGGTTGTCCTGAGCCTGAAGTTTTCTGAAGAGTATGAGAAGGTCTTAACTAGTGCGGAAAGCAGCGGCGGCTTTGTCTATGAGGCGGAGAAAGCGCATTTCACCATAACCCATGCCGATGCCGGCGCATGGGTTGCGCGCAGGTGGAATTTCCCCCGCAACCTGGTTGAGATCATAGAATACCACCACAAGCCGCATCTTTCGAAAGATACTTCGATGCAGACTGCGATTGTGCATCTGTCGGACCTTTTGGTAAAGGCAAAGGGCTTCGGCTTTGCCGGCGATAACCTGGTCCCTGCGGTAAACCCTTCTGCCTGGCAGATACTCGACCTTTCCGAAAGCGACCTGAAAGAGATACTGAGGGAAATGGATGATGCCCTGTCGCAGGCAGAGGACTTCCTCATTTGAAAAAAGAGAACACCATTGCGCTCGTAACCGGGGATATGGCCCTGGAAGGGATCATTGCAAGGCTCCTGGGCGATGCCTGCGTCCTTACCACCTTCACCAGCATGCACTCCTCTCTCGATTATATCTACAGCACTATTCCTGATATGCTGGTTGTGGATATCGGGGCGGATTATGCATCCACGGTAAGCATTCTGAATGAGGTAAAAGGCGATCCCATATTCGGTCATGTGCCTGTCCTGGCCATATTCGATGATGATTATGCTCTCCCTGACTGGGGCCGGCTTTATATTGAAGATTACATCAGAAAATCGTCCCTTGAGAAGGAAGTGCTCCCCAAAATAGATCTCTGCATGCATCGGGCGGAAAGGATGGTTGAAATCAATCCCCTTACCCGCCTGCCCGGAAACATTGCGATAAACAAGCAGATACAAAGGAGACTGGACTCAGGCGAAATATTCGCTCTCGCCTATGCCGATCTCGATTATTTCAAGCCTTACAATGATAAATACGGTTTCAGCCGCGGTGATGAGGTGCTCAAGATGCTGGGGCGGCTGATCCTGAACAGCGTTAAGGAACATCAGCCCCACGGAGGATTTGTCGGCCACATAGGCGGAGATGATTTCGTGTACATCATGGAGTTTGAACGTATAGAATCGGCTTCAGGAAAGATTGCGGACTATTTTGACAGGATCATCCCGACCTTTTACGATCCCGATGACAGGGCAAAGGGCTATATTGAATCTGCAGACAGGGAGGGGATCAGGAAGGTCTTTCCGATTATCGGCCTCTCCATAGGAGTCACGCACAACAAATTCAGGAAATTCACCCACTACGGCGAAATTGCGGAGGTCGCATCAGAGATGAAAAAATACGCAAAATCCATCGGGGGGAGCTGTTACCGGGTGGATAAAAGGTCCCACCCGCCACAGTCCTGCTAATCGAAAAGCCTGATTATCGTATCTGTCTTGTCCTCCATCTTCTTTATGTTCTGCGTGACAAGACTGTATTCACTCTTGATCTTGTGCAATTCATCGGCAATGTTCAGCGCAGTCAGGATAGCGGCCTTCAGGGGCGTTATGTTCGGGGAATGGGAGTGGACCTCTTTCAGCTTCTTGTCCAGGAAAGCGGAAAGCTGCTCGATATATTCCGGCGAATCATCCCCTTTGATCACGTATTTTTGTCCGAGGATATGTACCTCTACATTTCCCATAAGCCGCCTATTTCAGCTCTATTGATTCAAGCTCGTTGAACAGGTCCTCTATCTGGCTCTTTATGTTCACTCTCTCGGACGTAAGCTTCTCTATCTCCTGGTTTTTGGAATCGATAATGCTTTCCAACTCCCCGATCCTCTTTTCAAGACCGCTTTTTTCCTCTTTTAATATCTTGACCTTTTCTACGGCATAGGTTATTTTTTCCTCAAATGTCTTCAGCATATCTCCACTGTCCTCCTTTAAAATATAGTAACTCTAAAGACAGTAACGAGTTGCTTGTTACTCATCACTGTCTTTAGAGTTACAATTTAAAATAATACACAATTCCAACGGCAAAAATAAAGGCAAAGTCGAAAAGTCAAAAGTCTCCAAGGTATTTCCTGTCCAGGGTCACACCCGGATCAGTGTTGGTGCGCATATATTCGAAGTAGGATGTCATTACCTTTTTCACATAGTTGCGTGTCTCGTCATAGGGGATGTCTTCTATGAACTCATCAACGGAAAGGTAATTCCCTTTTTTTACCCATTCGTTAACGGCCTCCTCACCCCCGTTATAGGCTGCAAGGGCAAGGGGGATTGAGCCGAGCCTGTTCAGCAGCTGTTTCAGATAACAGGAACCTATCAGTATATTGGTCTTTGCATCGTAAAGCGCATCCCGGCGCTTAAGGTCGACCTGTAGCTGCCTGTTGTATCTGGCTGCGGTCTGGGGCATCAGCTGCATGAGCCCCATTGCACCGGCAATTGACCTCGCATCAGGGGCAAACCTCGACTCCTCACGCATGACGGAAAGCACCAGGTAGGGATCAATCCCTCTCTTCTTTGCGGCGTCCTCGACCTCTGCCCAGTACCCCAGGGGATAATAGAGATCGTGGAGTTCTTCGCTGTACGGTATCCTGGCGATAAGCCTTATGGACATTTTATAGTTCCCCAGTTTCTTCAGATAGGAACTGATGGAGACGAGGTCCCCGGGCGCCGGGTTTTTCCGCGAAAGATGCAAGAGTTCTGAAGCGGCTTCCTTCCGTAGTCCCAGCCTGTCCAGAATAGCGATCCTCTCGGCAGGGACTGCGGACAGGGAGACCTTAAGGTGACGCTTTTCAACGACCGGCAGTTTCAGGCTGTTTTTGATGGAAGAGAGATAGGTGTAAAAGTCATTGCCGTTCCCTCCGTCCAGGGAGACCTTGGTGTGTTCAGTCTTCCCGAGCCGTTCTTTGCATTTGTTGCTCCAGTAGAGGTATTTTGAATCGCCATAGGTTGCCGCCAGTTGGGACAATGCATTCGAGGCGCTCTTGTAATCCCTCGAAAGATAATAGGTCCAGCCTATGTCCCAGAGCGCTTCCTCCTTTGCGGAGGGATACTGTGCGAGGGTGTTGTTGAAGATTTTTAAGGCCTCTTCCGTGTTCCCCTCTCTCCTCTTCTTCATGCCATAGGCCAGCAGCACCGGGGCGACCCTCTTGTCTCCCGAATTGTACAACCCCTGCAGTTCCGCTTCGAAGGTGTCCATGTCTCCGGCCCTGAATACCGACCGCGCCCTCCAGTAGCTGTTATTTATCTGCTTGTATAATTCCGCTGCTTCCGTATACCGTTTCTGCCTGAACAGGGAGTAGGCGAGCCCGTCCAGGACATCATCCTTGCTGTTGTTTGCAGCCTTGCTCAAGGCCTCCCTGAAGTTTTTCTCGGCCTCTTTAAAATGCCATGCGGCATTGAAATTCTTCCCCCTTTTTATCAGGTCCTCTACCGTTATTTCATCGGGTGACAATTCATTGAAAGCTCCTGCAGCCAGGCGCTGCACCGGCGAGAGATAAATTTCTTTGAACAGCGCTTTGGCCTGTGCAACTTCATTGCGCCCTTTCAGGAGCATGGCATAGGCATATTTAAGGTCCATATTTGACGGGTAATCCCTGACAAGGCCTTCGTAGAGTTTCAGAAGCGAGGAGTCCTTTTTCTTTTTCAGGAGTTCCACTTCCCTTAGCCGCACCCTTTTCAGAAGGGGCGAGTCCTGGTATTTCTCCCTGATCGTCCTCAGGTCTTCGATTGCCTTGTCCTGATCGCCTTTCCCTTCGTATGCCTTTGCCCTCCACAGGAGCGCGTAGTCGCCCAGTATCGGCAGCTTTTCAAGGGATGCGGTCAGCAGGGAGACCGCACTGTCGTAATCGGCTTTATCGAGGCAGCTTTTGCCTTTGATGAGGTATTGGGCATTGTCGGGATTTTTGTCTTCAACGGCTTTTGCCCCAGGGGCTTTTTGGACCTCCCCGGCCGGCGGGGACGAGGCTGCCGGTGAACTTTGTACAAAAAAAAGCAGGGAGAGCAAAAGAACGAATAAATTAAATATCTGCATTGATTTATATACCACGCAAGGCTAAAATTTCTTCAGATACTCCAGGTAGGAATCGAAATTCCTTTTTGTTTCATCAATACTGTCCCCTCCGAACTTTTCGAGAAAGGCATCGGCGACTACAACCGCGGACATTGCCTCTGCCACAACCGCAGCAGCGGGAACCGCGCAGGTATCGGAGCGCTCGTAAGCGGCTTCAAAGGCCTTCTTGGTGATGATATCCACGGAGCGCAGCGGTTTCCTGAGGGTGGGTATGGGCTTCATCGCCGCCCTCAGTACAACAGGCATGCCGTTCGACATTCCGCCCTCGATCCCCCCCGCGTTGTTGGCGCCCCTTGAAAATCCTTCATTCAGTGACGAGTGAGGAGTAACGAGTAACGAGTCTGAGGAGTATTTCTCTTTTAACTTGTTACTTGTTACTTGTGACTTGTTACTTTTTTTATAAAATATTTCATCCATAACCTCTGAGCCGGACTTTTCGGCCATTGCAAAACCGGTCCCGACCTCTACGCCCTTTATCGCCTGGATACCCATAAGCGCCTGGGCAAGGCGCGCATCGAGCTTTTTGTCCCATTGTATATGGCTGCCGAGTCCTGCGGGCGCTCCGGTCACCACGACTTCGAATACGCCGCCGAGCGTATCGCCCTGCTGTGCTGCACGGTCTATCTGCCGCACCATCTGTTTCGATGCCTTTTCATCAGGGCACCTGACAGGGGACTTCTCGGCCTTTTCAAATATATCGGGAACCCGGAGTTTGGAGCCCGGGGTTCCACAGGCCACGCTTCCTATCCGTATCACATAACTTCCGACAGCGACCCCGAAGCATGAGAGGAACGTTTTTGCAATTGCCCCTACCGCGACCTTCATGGCCGTTTCCCGCGCACTGGAGCGCTCGAGGATATTCCGTATATCGTTGTGCCCATATTTCAAAACACCGGCGAGATCTGCATGCCCCGGCCTCGGCCTGGTCACCGGAGCAATGGAGCCTTCATGCCTTGCGTCCGGCGACATCCCCTCCTGCCAGTTTTTCCAGTCCCTGTTTTCTATGAGGAGAGAGACAGGCGAGCCTATGGTCTTGCCCCACCTGACGCCTGATATGATCTCTGCATGGTCTTTTTCAATCTTCATCCTGCCGCCGCGGCCATGACCCATCTGCCGCCTTTGCAGTTCTCTGTCGATGTCCTCTGCGGATAGAGGAAGACCTGAAGGAATTCCTTCGAGAATTCCGATCAGTCCCCTGCCGTGTGATTCGCCTGCTGTAAGGAATCTAAGCATATAATAGCTATTAAGATAGCGCGAAACAGCAGGTATCGTCAATAAATTAATTGCCCCGCTGCCGGGGGGCGGGCCATCCCCGGCTTTTTTCAAGATAACAGGCCGAATTTGTGATACAATACTCAATATGCAAATAAATAAGAGCATAAAACATCTCCTCCAGGGCGAAATCGAAGACCCTTTTCAGCTCCTCGGCATGCACGTGCCTGAAGGCAAGGTTTGCGTACGCGCATTTCTGCCTGAAGCAAAGAGCGCATGGGTTGTCCGGAATATAGGGACTAAAAGCGAACAGGCTGTTCAGATGAAAAAGAGGACCAAAGACGGTTTTTTCGAGGCCCTTTTTAAGGATGAGGCAAGGCCTTTCAGCTATGCAATCCGGGTAGTTACGCAATGGGACGAAACCCGGGAGTTTTACGATCCCTATTCCTTTCCGCCTGTTCTGACGGATTTTGATCTCCACCTCATCGGGGAAGGGACACACTATAAAAATTACGAGAAGCTCGGCGCCCATCCCCGGGAGGTCAACGGCATACGGGGCGTACACTTTGCAGTCTGGGCCCCCAATGCAAAGAGGGTTAGTGTAATAGGGGGCTTTAACGGCTGGGACGGCAGGAGGCACCAGATGCGCTCTCTCGGGAGTTCCGGCATATGGGAAATCTTCATTCCCGGCGTCGGGGAGGGCGAGGTATATAAATTCGAAATCCTCTCGAAGTTCAATCAGTACAGGGAGCAGAAATCCGACCCCTTCGCGTTCTTTTTTGAGGTAAGGCCGAAGAGCGCCGCCATTGTCTATGATATCGAGAACAAGCATGTGTGGCAGGACGCGGAGTGGATGGCGGCACGGGAGAACAGGAACTGGTTCGGATCCCCTGTTTCCATTTACGAGGCGCACCTCGGATCGTGGATGCGCGTGCCGGAGAGAGATAACGGTTTCATGACATACCGGGAGCTTGCAGCAAAGCTGATCCCCCATGTCAAAGAACTCGGTTTTACCCATATAGAACTCCTGCCTGTCGCGGAACATCCGCTCGATGCCTCGTGGGGCTACCAGACCATAGGGTATTTTGCGCCGACCAGCAGGTCCGGGGAGCCGGGTGATTTCATGTATTTCGTTGACCAGTGCCATCAGAACGGCATCGGGGTCATTGTGGATTGGGTCCCCGCCCATTTCCCGAAGGACGCCCACGGCCTGGCCTTTTTTGACGGCACCTGCCTTTATGAGCATGAGGACCCCCGCAAGGGAGAGCATAAGGAATGGGGCACCCTTGTCTTTAATTACGGCAGGAACGAGGTGAGGAATTACCTGATTTCCAATGCGCTCTTCTGGCTGGACAAATACCACATTGACGGACTGAGGGTCGATGCCGTTGCATCCATGCTTTACCTGGACTATTCGAGGAACCACGGGGAGTGGGTCGCCAACCAGTACGGCGGGAACGAAAATCTTGAGGCAATCGACTTCCTCAAACGGTTCAACGAGGTTGTGCACCATTACCACCCCGGAGTGCTTACCATCGCGGAGGAGTCGACTGCCTGGCCCAGCGTCACCAAGCCTACGTACCTCGGCGGCCTCGGCTTCAGCATGAAGTGGAACATGGGCTGGATGCACGATACCCTTGATTACTTCTCAAAAGACCCGGTCTACCGGAAATTCCATATGAACAATCTTACCTTCAGCATGATCTATGCCTTTACTGAGAATTTCATCCTCCCCTTTTCCCACGATGAGATCGTCTACGGCAAAAGGTCGATGCTGAACAAAATGCCCGGCGATATGTGGCAGAAGTTCGCGAACCTGAGGTCCCTGTTCGGATACATGTACAGTCATCCGGGCAAAAAGCTGCTCGTCATGAGTTCGGAGTTCGGACAGTGGGATGAATGGAACTTTGATAAGAGCCTTGACTGGCACCTGCTCCGGTACGAGCCCCATCAGAAACTGCAGAAATACCTTTCCGACGTGAACGCACTTTATAAGGCCGAGCCCGCATTGTACGAAGTGTGCTCCGACTGGCACGGCTTTGAGTGGATAGATTTCCACGATACCGACAATTGCGTGCTGGCCTTTGTCCGCAGGGCAAAGAATCCCGATGATTTTCTCGTATGTGTTTTTAACCTTACCCCGGTTCCGAGATTCGGGTACAGGATCGGAGTTCCCAGGGGCGGCTTCTACAGGGAACTTCTGAACAGCGACTCTGACCTGTACTGGGGAGGCAATATCGGGAACGGCGGAGGGGTGAACGCCGAGGCAATACCATCCCATGGGCACTTTCCCTTTTCGTTGAGCCTTACCCTGCCGCCCCTGTCCTCTCTTATCCTCAAACCGCAGTAAGAGCTTTGCGAAGGGCTGCATCCGGAAGCAATTTCGCCTTTTTAGCGGAAAATTTACGAAAGACCTTTTTGTCGTTGCTCTCGGGCGGCCCTTCAGGGTATTATCTATAGCAAGCGGCGAAGGAAAAGAAACAACCCCCTTAATCCCCTTTGTTAAGGGGGAATATCATATCTGCTCCCCTTTGGGAAAGCGGGGATATCGTATCTGATTCCCCCTCCTATAACGGAGACGTGGTATAACTTAGTTATGGAGGCGGTGGTGAGGGAAGAAATAGTACAAACAAAGGAAAGGCAGGAGGACAAAGTTCCCCGTGGGCTT
>JAJZPZ010000138.1 GCA_021847795.1 Nitrospirota bacterium | reverse complement strand
CTGTCATTGCGAAGGGTCGTATCCTGAAGCAATCTCGTTGTTTTCTATTGAATTGCTATTTTGATGCGTTTGCCCTGGCATGGGGCCTGAACCGTTGTCCCCGTGATACCCGGTGGTGTCGGGGATTTTTTTTAGTATAATTAAGAATGGAGATCTCTGCGCACAGATTGTTGCTTGCCGATATATTCCATGCAGCGCTGAAGGCGGTTGACCCCTATGAAGCGGTGAGGTTCCATTCCGGCGGGATACGGTCGGTTTATCAATCCGGCGATTACAACAGGCTTATTGTTGCGGGCTTCGGCAAAGCCGCATGCCCGATGTCAAAGGCCGCAGAAGACACATTGGGGGACCTCATCTGGTCCGGGGCGGCAATCACGAAATACGGCCATTGCAGCAAGCCCCCCGCCTCTTCAAAGATAAAAGTATACGAGGCCGGGCATCCCGTGCCTGACGAGAACGGGTTGAGAGGCACGCAGGAAATCCTTTCCCTCATCAAAGACCCGGACGAAAAGACCCTGCTGCTCTGCCTTATCTCGGGCGGAGGGTCCGCCTTGTGTGTCTCTCCTTATGACGGGATACGCCTTGAAGAGGAACGCAGCATCACCGATCTGCTCCTCAGGGCCGGAGCAAACATCGAAGAGCTGAATGCCGTCAGGAAACACACATCCCGGGTCAAGGGGGGCAGGCTCGCTGAAAGGGCATACCCTTCGCGCATGATAGCGCTCATACTTTCGGACGTCCTCGGGGACAAGCCGGATGTTATTGCATCGGGCCCCACATCTCCCGATCCCACGACGTATAACGATGCCCTGGTCGTCCTCGACAAATACCGCCTGATGGAACGGTCCCCCCAGACAGTGCTTGAGGTCATTTATCGCGGAGCAGCGGGCCTGCTGCCCGAGACCCCGAAAGCGCGGAACATGATTTTTGAGAGGGTGGAGAACATCATTATCGGGAACAACAGGAAAGCCCTGGAGGCCGCGAAAACAAAAGCTGAAACACTCGGCTGCCGCGCGGAGATGCTCTCTTCGTATATTTCCGGCGAGGCCGGAGATGCAGGCAGGCAGCTCGCCCGCCGGGCCATACAGGTAAAATATTCAGAACCTTCAAAACTCCCTCTTTGCCTGATCTCGGGCGGAGAAACCACTGTCAAGGTAATGGGCACAGGACTTGGCGGGAGGAATACCGAACTCGCCCTCGCCTTTGCCATCGAGGCAGCAGGGGAGCCGGGTATCACCCTTCTCTCGGCAGGCACGGACGGCACGGACGGGCCGACCGATGCAGCAGGGGCGATGGCAGACGGAGGCGCCGTTGCGGCTGCCCGGGCCGCAGGAATTGATCCCGGGGCTTATTTAAGAAACAACGATTCCTACCATTTCTTCAAAAAAACAGGCGGACTTTTTATAACAGGTCCGACAGGCACGAATGTCATGGACCTTCAATTGCTGCTGATACAATAGTGCAGACCATCATCTTCACAGATCTTGACGGCACCCTTCTGGACTACCATACCTATTCCTTTGAGAAAGCGCTCCCCGCCCTTGAACTGATCAGGAGAAAGGGAATTCCCCTTGTCGTCTGCTCAAGCAAAACACGAAAGGAGATCGAATATTACCGGGATAAAATCGGCAACAGGCACCCTTTTGTCACGGAAAACGGCGGGGGGATCATCATTCCGAAAAACTATTTCAGTTTCGACCTCTCCGGCCTGTCCTGCCCAGCGGACAAGGGGGGTGATTGCGGCATTATCGCATTGGGCGCGCCCTATGCCGATCTGAGGAGGGCAATCCTCCGGCTCAGGGAAGAGGGCCTGGCTGTCAGGGGATTCGGCGATATGACAGCTGAAGAGCTTTCCGTTCTGGCAGGGATGAGCGTTGAAGAAGCGCTCCTGGCAAAGGAAAGAGATTTCGACGAGCCCTTTCTCTTCAGCGGGAACTGCGATGAACTGCAAAAGCTCATTGCTTCGGTGAGGGCAAAGGGGTTCACCATCACCCACGGCAGATTTTTCCACATCCATGGAGATAATGACAAAGGGAAGGCCGTTTCCCTTTTGATTGAGCTCTACAGGAGAGAGTTCGGAGACATTGTGACCGTTGCGATTGGTGACCGCAAAAACGACATCCCCATGCTCAGGCAGGTGGATTATCCTATAACCGTTCAAACGCCCGATGGATACTACGATTTGCACGGCGCCGTTCCGCATCTCATTAAAGCTGAGGGGATCGGGCCGGAGGGATGGAACAGCGCGATACGGGATATTATCAGCAAAGTAGTTGATTTTTAGACCTTTAATGATTTTTAAAAAATTCTTGACCTCCCCTTTTTTTTATGCGATACTTTATTTGAAGTTCAGAGATCTTGTTATATTTTAGTGATTAAGCAGTATGCTTACCACTCTCTTATAGCATAGTTCTGTAATCTTCTATATTTTATTAAGGAGGTGTAGCAGCATGGCAAATGGTACGGTAAAATGGTTTAATGAATCCAAAGGATTCGGATTTATTACCAGAGAAAGCGGCGGTGATGTTTTTGTTCACTACTCTGCGATTCAGGACAACGGGTTTAAATCCCTCTCCGAAGGACAGGCAGTGAGCTTCGATGTTATTGACGGTCCCAAAGGCCCGAAAGCAGCGAACGTAATAAAACTCTAACCCTGAATGCAGGTCCTGACAAGCCAGGACCTGCTTACCAATACCCCTTCATCTGACAATCACCTTATGTCCGGTAAGCTGGAGCAAAAGAACGACGAGGACAGCGATCACCAGGAGCGCTACAATGACTCCGAGGGCATCTCCGCCCACCTTCAGCTGATCAAGATTCAAAGCAAGCTGATGGATCTGCCGGTCACTGACCATGCCAAGCCTCGAATCGATTTCCTCCTTTGTGTAGCCGAGCTTCTCCAGCCTGTCCCTCACCATTTTCGATTCCAGCACAGTCCGGATCTTCCGGAGATCAGCGGACCGGTCGGACTGAGCGAGGGCGATCTGTTCCGAAGGAGAAAAAGAAGCATTTACATTCGGAGCGCTCCCGATTATAAACATTGCCATTACAAGATAACATGCAACAAGCCTCTTAAATGAACTCATCTTTGCAACCTCCTTTCGATTATTGTCCTGGAAAAAGTTTCGGGTTGAACCTTTATTGTCTTAAGCGCTGCATATTTCGGACGCAACCTATCGCATGGCGCCCTCCCTGCCGCTACAAAGCATAATAAACAATTAGCACACTTCAATTTGTTTGTCAAACAGAGCGCCATGGCGGTCTCCGGACAGGTATGGACATAGTGACCAGGGAAGAAAAGATTATGCCGTCACCCTTGCCTATGGGGGGCATTTGCCGCAGACGGAGGTGAAAAGAGCGGTGGAAAGGTACCTGTCTCCCCTGTCGGGCAGTATGACCACAATGGTCCCTTCCTTCAGTTCGCTCGACTTCTTTTGCGCTATATACATTGCGGCACCGCTCGACATGCCGGCGAATATTCCCTCTTTAACCGCCAGCATCCGTGTCGTATCGAAAGCCTCTTCGTCATTTACGATATAGCGCTCGTCAAGCTTTGCAGGATCGAATATCTTCGGGACAATGGCCTCAGACATATTCTTAAGCCCCTGCACCCTGTGTCCCATGACCGGCTCCACACCGACAACCCGTATGTCTTTATTGAATTCCTTCAACCTCATACCCGTACCCATGATGGTGCCGGTAGTACCCATGCCCGCTACGAAATGCGTGATTTTGCCATGTGTCTGCTCTATGATTTCCCGCCCTGTTGTCTCGTAGTGGGCCAGGATATTTGCGGCGTTGTCAAACTGGTTCGGCATGTAATAAAGGTCAGGGGATTCCGCCAGTATTCTGTGGGCAAGCCTGATGGCGCCGTCAGTGCCCTCTGCTGAAGGGCTATTGAATACTTTCATCGGTTATTCCCCCCCGATACCCTTTGCCTCATCAGCGTTTTTGCAAATAAGCAGTCCGTCGGAGTCAATGAACCGGCAGGCTGTAACAGAGCTTGAAGTTTATCAAAAAACATCCTTTAATGCAATATTTAAGCAGCGGCATGTCAGACAGCGGGGGGGACGGTTTCGATCAGGAAGTTCAGGCAGGAGATGAACCAGGCGGGGAAAGGTCCGGAATCCGCCTGGCTGTCCATCCGGCCGCTTCACGGCCGCTGCCGTCTGAAGCAATAAGACCACGGATTATGTTGCCGTCGACACTGCCGTGAAATCTCATCGCTCTCTCCGGCCCTGCGCCTCCAGGCCGGACCGTGAACTGCAGCACATCCCCTTTGAGCGAGGCGCCGGTTACCGGCAATTCCGTGCCGCCCCACTCCAGCATTCCGCTCACTGCCTGGAAATGCTGATCGAGCCTCAATACATACCTGTTGCTTTTTCCCCTGCCGCCTTCGGCAACGACTTCCCAGAGGCCCTTTACCTGTGCAGGGACCATCCAATAGTAAACAGGATATCCCTCCGCCTCAAGTATCCGATCAGGGGGCCACTCTCCCATGCCGAACTCGTGGGACACTACCCTGGCGCCGGCCTTCAACTCCCTGAGAAGTTTGGGGCGTAATTTCAGGTTGACCGCAGAAAGCAGGTAAAGGGTCATCACAGTTGCCGCACTGATATCGACATCAAACAGGTTTTGCCGTAAAAACCGAACCCTGTCACCCACACCCGCTTTCCGGGCGTTTTCGTTGCATTCCTGTATGCGCCGGGGATTGGCGTCAACTCCGACTCCGCATACGCCGTATTTCAATGCGGCTGCTATCACTATGCGGCCGTCGCCGCAGCCGAGGTCGTAGAGCAGGTCGCCTTTGCCCAACCCGGCGACCCTGAGCATTTCATCAATAACTGCCGGGGGAGACGGGATGTAAGGCGCTTCCCTCACGGGCGCGGGAGGCGCCTCAGCACCCGGGCTGGCGGGTGCAGGGAGGGCATCTTTTGAATGGGGCTGCATCGATAACAACTCCTCAATAAGAGTAATTTAACCGATGAGAAGACGACTTCTAAACCTTAGCACAAAACCGGAGAAAATGGGAATACAAGAGCGGGTACTCTCAATAGCTGATATAATTTAATAAGTCTTCCCGTCAACTCAAAAGGCGCCCTGCACCATGAAGATAAAGCTTACGGAAGAATCCATAATGTTCCTCAGCATCCTGAAGTGGTTCATTCTGGCCAAGATAGTGGGGGTGTTGGTCGGCCTTTCCACAACCGTCTTTTTATCGGCCTTGACCAGCGGTTCGGAGTTTACCGCAGGCAAAGAGGGGCCCAGCGCCCAGATCGGGGCCGGCGTCTTCTCTCTCTTTTCCAGCCTTTTACGGCTTGACGACCACGATAGAAAGAAGCTGGTAATCTGCGGGAGCAGCGCAGGATTCATTGCACGGGTTGTCCGGAAAATCAGGGACAGGCTTTCTTCCTAAACCAGGTCCTCTCTCAGGAGTTCCTTATTATAGAGGGCAACTATGTCCCTCTGCCTCAGCATGGCAATGACTTTCCCCGGCAGTTCCCCGTCCACTACGGGGATTTCCTCTATATCCTTCAGGGAAAACTTTTCCATAGCTACGGCAAGATCATCTTCAGGTCTCAGGGTGATGACCTTTTCCGTTGCAATCTGCCCCGCCGTGACTACTCTCTTCACGGCGTCCACGAACAAAATGGTCCTTATATCGTGGATGGACACGATTCCCTTCAGGTTTCCGAGCTTGTCGGTCACCGGGACGTAGAACATCTCATTGTCCACCATATTTCGTACCAGGTCCTTCAGCAGTGTCCCCTCTTCGACCTGCAGGAAATCCTTGTGCATCGCATCCCTGACCTTTATCGTGTGCATTACCGAGACTTCCCTCCCTGCGTGCAGCTTTATTCCCTTCCTGGAAAGCTCCACCGTGTCGATGGAGTCGGGATAAAGCCTTTTTGCAACGAGCGTTCCGATTATGGAAGTAAACATAAGGGGAATGATTATCTTGTAGTTTCCCGTCATTTCAAACAGCAGGAATATCCCGGTTAAGGGGGCGTGCGTGGCCGCGGCAAGAAAGGAACCGATCCCGACTGTGGCGTATGCGCCGGCATTGGCCGTGAATGAGGGGAAGAGCTGGTGAACAACGTACCCGAAGCTCCCTCCCGTCATTGCGCCGATGAAAAGCGCAGGGGCAAAAATGCCCCCTGCCCCGCCCGATCCCAGGGTAACGGATGTCGCCAGCACCTTGAAAAGCACGAGCAGCGCGATAACAGGAAAGAGCACCTTCCCCACCAGGGCATACTCTATGAATTCATACCCGTTCCCCATGACATGCGGGAGAAAAATACCGAGACCGCCCACGATGAAAGCGCCCAGGACAGGTTTGAGCTGGGGATGCAATTTCATTGCGGCGAACTCGTCCTTCATCTTATGGAATATCCTGTTATAAAACACTGCGGTGACGCCGATAAGGACGCCGAGCACTATATAAAACGGGATCTCGCCGACGCCCCTGAGGTCGTACTGGGGAACGGTGAATGCCGGGCTCGTGCCGTAATACCACCTTGATACAAAGGTGGCTATCCCCGAAGAGATGACGATCGCGGCAAAAGAGGACATCTCGTAATTTCCGAGGAGCACTATCTCCATGGCAAACATCACCCCTGCGATAGGCGCATTGAATGTGGCCGCGATTCCGCCCGCAGAGCCCGCCGCTATCAGAAGTTTCATCCTGCTTTCAGAGGTCCTGAAAAGCTGCCCGATGCCTGAGCCTACGGTCCCGCCTATGATGGCAATGGGGCCTTCCACCCCCGCGGAGCCCCCTGATCCTATGGTCAGGGCCGGGCCTATGGTTTTCAGGAAGATATTCCTTATCCTGAGAAAACCCCCCCTTACATTCACCCTCTCTATAAACTCCGGGAACCCATATCCGTTCACCTCCCCCGGGAAGAGCAATGAAAGGGGAATGAGCAGCAGGGCGCCGGACATCGGGAGCAAAGGCAGCAGCGCCTTGTACATTCCACCTCTGCCGATATGGAGAAACTCCGTCCCTTTCACGAACAGCACGGTATGGACAAACTCCATGGCTGAACGGAACATAATGTTTGCCAGCCCCGAAAGTATCCCGATGACAAACGAAAGGACTATGAGGACCGTATGCTCATCCGCCCTGATTTTATTCAGGAGAGCAAGGATATCGATGCTTTTCCTCTTCACTTGAGAATGCCCCCTGTGCCGGCCGTCCGGAACGCCTTTCCCCTTCCCGCTTCAGGCAGAAATATGATTCGAACAAATGTCCTGTTTTAATACAAACAGACCCGGCCTTTTCCTCCGCCCGGCAGCCCGCAGGCGCGCCGGATGGATATACATCATACCTCCTCATCGTATGGCAAGTCTATGATTAGGGAAAAAACTATGCTTCCGTGCATATTCCGATGAATTTGACCAGCTATTCCGCTCCAAATTGGACACTTATTCCGTCTCAATTTGACCACTTGAACGTTTTTAAAGCTGCTAAACATTGATTTACAAGAATGCAAGTTGACCTGAATAATCGACAGGCTCAAACCCATGCAGCTACTGCGAATTTGTCAAAATAATTGTTAAAGAGGGCTGATTCAGAAATCATTATTCTAAATTCACGAATTCATGCCTGACCCCATTAGCCCCTATAATGAAAGAGATTGTTTTTGAATTCAATAAATCAATATAATACATATGTGAATATTTCTGCTGATACTGTCAAATGGCTCCTCGGCGGGCTTGCATGGCTGATGAGCATTGGCATTACTTACTGGATTGGCAGAAGAGCAAAGATTGATGATATTCGACTGAAGAGGATTTACGAAATAGCGGAAGAGATTGCAATCCTCATCCAAAAGGACCACCACGAACGCGAGAGCCTGCTTGAGCAGTTCGATGAAAACTTCGGACATATTCCCGAACGACGTGATGCGTATGCAGCCGTTGATAGGTTCCCTGATTTATACCAGAGCATAAGGCGAATGATGGGAGGGCTTCCAGACCAAATCAATACGCTTCAAGATCTGAACAGGACGGCCATTATCTATCTTGATAAAACCTTAACGAAGCTGATAGAGGAATACATTGCGGTAACGCGGTTCTCCTACTCAACTGATGGCGGGTTCTTAATCAACACTTATATTGCTAATTTTTTTGAAAATCTGCAAAGCCAAGAGAAGCTCAACCGTCGCAGAGACCTCCATGAACAGATAATGGAGAAGCTCCGAAAGCTGAAACCGTGATTACTGATACCCTGAAAAACAAGTTCCCGAGACGGCCTTGGGATAATTTTGAAAAGTATGCACTAATTTATCAAGACCGTTTTTTTAAACGCCTTGTCAGCCAAGAAAAGAGGCCGCATAGACTACTGGGACACAACGGGATAAAGTACCTGCTCCACACTCTAAAGAGGTCTAAAGACTTATATCGTGGTGTAATCGACAGTATGAACCTCATTAATCCACCCTTAGCATATTTGGCTGCACGTGCGCACTTCGAGACGACCAGTGCTGTAGTATATTTCTATTCTTTCCTTGCGAAATTTTATGCTGAAGGTGTGTCTTATGAAGAATTGGAATCTATACTCAAGAGACTGCAGTTAGGTTGCAAGAGTAAAATGTTCAAAAAAAGGTCCCCAAAAATGTCCGACGCCGTAAATGGTGTGACTCTAGTTGAAACTGTCGATAAACTATTCGATACGATAGAAGGTAAAAAACGTCCTGAAGGTGAAAAACTCTTTATGAGTTTCTATGAAATCCTTTCAGAAAGATGTCACCCGAACTATGCCGCTTTGACTATGGGTTGTAGGACGAACGGGGGCGTTGTGGACTATTTCGAGAACCTAGAGTTTACCGATGCCGACATTGCACATATAGTAAATGCAATGATGGTAAGCTGCGAAGTTTTTCTTCATTATTACGATAAAAGCTTTAAATTGCTGAGAGATAATGAAGAGACACCTCATCTAATTAGTTTCTGTTGCTAAAGCCTATTTTCCCGTTGAATTTGTTTCCACTCAAGTATCCTGAGTGCTTTTTTCTCT
>JAJZPZ010000137.1 GCA_021847795.1 Nitrospirota bacterium | reverse complement strand
TTCGGATTGATTGATAGAATATTGCATTTAACCCTGGTCATGAGCACGGACAGTGGGTTCATATCAAGACCAACCGCTCTTCGATCGGATAATATCGTCTCAACCAAGGTCGTCCCGCTGCCGCACATGGGATCAGCAATAATGCTTTTAGCCGGCACACCGGATATGTTGATAAGAGACCGCACCAATTGCGGGAAAAATTTACCGCGATACTCGTGAAGGCCGTGGGTCCCATACCTGAGACATCGCCTGTTCGGCAACGGTGCCTTGTCGTTAAGGGGGAGCCGTTGAGAAAGCTGCTCCAAGGTAATCCCATTTCTCACAACGTTTACCGTTGCTTCACGAAGGACTTGAGTCGTTATGAAGACTTTTCCATTCGATATGCATTCCCAATAAGATAACTGCTTTGCAAGTCGTTTTACAGGAACATCGGTTTCAACTTCATAATCTGTCGTGTTATCGGCCGTACCCTGAATCGGCCGTGGACATGAGCACGCTATCTTCGAAAGCTCCGCTAATGCGAGCGTCTTTTCGAACGGCTGAATATAGGGTTTCAAACGGCATACATAGACATTTGTCATTGTATCCCTCTCATTTTTTTCAGCACGAGAATCTGCTCATTCTTTATTTTTCCTATTGTAGGGTTGAAAGCTTTCTTCGTATTTTGAATGATTCGATTAATGCGTAACATTTCTTGAAAGCCACATGACTGAGCAACATGGGAAAGAACGTCGGCGTTATGTATCTTTTGACCCTTAATGATCGAATCGCCGATAACAAAACAGGCATACCGATTTGTTTTAAGATGTTTGTTCAGCCATAAGAAAATAGTCGTCATTTCATTTTTAAAAGTATCGATGGTTGCGCCATTTTGTCCTTTGTTGCTGTATTTTCGATGGCTGCCAATTTCTTCCTTCTTAAACGTCGGTTGATCCATGTCCAACCATACCATGCGCGTCATATGGTAAAGATGGTAGCTGAAAGCGTTCGGGTATGGAGGCGAGCAAACCACTAAATCAACTTCGCCTATGTCAGGGGCATTTAATATGTTTGTTTGATGGATTTGGCCCTGAAACCGGGGTTCCACGATTTCAGTAAATTCCACAACTGCTTTTGCGGCCTCGGAAAGAACTCGCGCAAAACGTTTAAAGACATCGCCGGATGCAAGTTTCTTGTCCCTACGAACGTAACGGGTATCCGAATCTTGTTTGGACACTGCGACGATGATCGATGAAAATGCCGTAAGCGCTACTTTTCTGCTTGCTTCGGTGGGTAGATTACGACACCAAGATAAAATCTCTGCTAGTTCCTCAACGACAAAAGGTTCAAACCAAAACGCAATTGCTTGATGAGATGGGCATTCCGCTTTAGATTTAAATTCTATCGGAAAGAGGAGGCTTTCTTCCTGCACGGATAAGGCATCTGCGAGTTCTTGGGCCTTCTTGACAATTGAATAAAGAAGCTCTTGGTCGCCTTCGATAAACCGTGCAATCTTTGCTTCGCTTATTAGACACGCTAAAGGATTTGCATCAATACCGATGGCATTGCGCTTAAGCGTTAGCGCTTCCACAAGTGTTGTTCCGCTCCCGCAAAAAATATCAGCAACGGTTTCTCCAACCGATGAAAGCTCCTGAATAAGCGCGTTTGGAATCTGTGGTATGAATTTCGCGGGATAGGGATGAAGCCCATGCGTTAAGTAGCTGGTTTTTGCATTAGTAAAATCCCAGTCGATTGCCTCCAGTGCCCTTAATTCAGAAAATGTGGCGTACGTTGCTGCGACTTCTGCCACCCCGGAAATATCGTAGCCTGAGCCAGCGAAATCGATGATTTTTCGAGCTTCTTCTTCGGAAAATATCCGCCAGCCCTTTCTATCTCGGGCCGGTTCTCTCACGAGCTTTTGCCTTAACCAACGCAGAATGGTATCACGATGTACTTGCGCCAGCGAGGCGACTTCGGCAGTTGAATACGTTTTTGCCTGTTTTTGAGCATTCACAATGCATATACTTACATATAGGCAAAATATTGTCAAGTTTAAAAGTTGTGAAGGGTGTAATTAAAGGAGGAATTGGGGCTTGAAAACAGGAATTTATAAACGAGATTGCCGCGCTCCGCTCGCAATGACAGAAATACGACCAAGGCATTACCCCCTGCAGACCTGCGTTACCTTCCTGCAAGCGCCCGCTCGCGGAAATAGAGGGAGACCTTACCTCCTCACCCCCAAGACCCCATCCACCTGCGATATCTTGTTCATGAGATTGATGATCTGTTTCCTGCTCTTGACTTCAAGCGCAAATTCGATGAGAGCCGTCTTATCATGGGTGGAGCCCGCCCGTGCATAGCTGATATTCACATCAGCCGCCGATATCAGGGCGCTCAGGTTGGCAAGAATGCCCGGCTTGTCCATGCTCTCGATAAAGAGCCTGGCCGTTGACGTGATCTCGGCATCCTGGCTCCATTCGACTTCGATAAGCCGCTCGCTGTTTACCGCAAGCCTCTCTAGGTTGCGGCATTCTTTCCTGTGGATGGTGACCCCTTTGCCCTTTGTAATAAAGCCCGCAATGGCGTCCCCGGGGACAGGGAAGCAGCACCTGCCGATGTGGTACATCACGTTGTCGATCCCTTTAATGCTGATGACGCTCCTAGTCTCTTTGTGCGGCTTCGCCACTTTCGGCAGAGAGACATCCTCCGCCTTTTCCGGGACGAATTTGTTGACCACCATATGCGCTGAAATCTTCCCGTATCCCACGGACACATAGAGGTCCTCAAGGGACGGCGTACTGAAGGACTTCAGCGCCTCACCCATCCTTTCCGACTTCAGGACGGAGAGGGGAAGCCCGTGCCTCTTCATTTCATCTTCAATGAGCCTGACCCCCAGCTCGATGCTCTTCTTCCTTTCCTCCGTCTTTATCCACTGTTTTATCCTGCTCTTCGCCCTCTGGGTCACGACGAACTTGATCCAGTCCTTGCTCGGCCCGTGGGCGGGGGAGGTTATGATCTCGACAACGTCACCGCTGTTTAATTTATACCTGAGGGGGATGATCCTCCCGTTCACCTTTGCCCCTATGCACTTATGCCCCACCTGGGTATGGATGCTGTAGGCAAAGTCAATCGGCGTTGAACCCACGGGGAGTTCCTTGATATCGCCTTTCGGGGTGAAGACATAAACGGTATCGGGCACCACTTCCCCTTTTACCGCCTCGAGGAATTCCTTGGCATCGGAAATTTCTTTCACCAGGTCCCTGAGCCACGCAATGAACCGCGCGTTTTTCCTGTCCATGCTGTCGCCTTCCTTGTATCTCCAGTGAGCAGCAATGCCGTCCTCTGCAATCTCGTTCATGTCCGAAGTGCGTATCTGGAACTCGACCCTGTCCCCGCCCGGACCCACCACCGTGGTATGGAGGGACTGGTACATGTTCGATTTCGGAAGGCTTATGAAATCCTTGAATCTCCCGGGCACCAGCGGCCACATGGAGTGCAGGATGCCGAGGATGTCGTAACAATGGCTGAGGGTGTCGGTCACTATCCTGAGGCCGATGACGTCGTGGACCTGCTCAAAGGGTATCTTCTGCTTCATCATCTTCTGGTATATGCCGTAGAAATGCTTTATCCTGCCTTTTATCTTTACCGGGATCCCCGCCATGGAGAGCTTGTCCAGGACAGCGGTCTTGATCTCGTTGATATACCTTTCCTGGTCCTCCCTGCGCTTCGCAACCTTCATCTCAAGATCATTGAACAGTTCGGGCATCATGGTCTTGAAGCTCAGGTCTTCAAGCTCTGTCCGCAGCCATCCCATTCCGAGCCTGTTGGCAAGGGGGGCGTAGATATCGAGGGTCTCCGAGGCGATCCTCCTGCGCTTTTCTTCGGGCAGGTGCTCGATGGTCCTCATATTGTGGAGCCTGTCCGCGAACTTGATTAGAATGACCCTGACATCTTTTGACATGGCAAGGAGCATCTTCCTGAAGTTTTCGGCCTGGGCATCCTCCTTTGTCTGGAACTCCACTCTGGACAGCTTGGTCAGAGCATCGACGAGAAAGGCGATTTCATTGCCGAATATTTCCCGTATATCATCCGCGGATATCCCCGTGTCCTCTACGGTATCATGAAGCAGGCCTGCGGCAATGGTGGAGGTATCGAGCTTCATATCGGCCAGAGTATCGGCAACCGCCAGGGGATGGTAGATGTAGGGAGACCCCTCCACCCTCTTCTGGCTGCAATGGGCCTCCCGCGAGAAGATATAGGCCTTTTTTATAAGCTCCACATCGGCTTTCGGATTGTAGTCCAGGATTTTCCCCAGCACCGTGTTTACCGTAATCATAGTTGATTATAACTCTTTCAATAAGCCATAAGCCACATCACATATGGTAAAATACTGCAAACACTAAACACTTACAAGGAGAAAATTCCAGCTACCAAGCGCTGAAATCCGAACAAAAGGAGAAATTCCAAATCCCAGGCACGAAACTCTGAACAATACCAAAATTCAAAACTCAAATGTTCAAAACCTTTTGGATTTCGGTTATTTGAATTTGTTTAGGGTTTAGATATTCGGATTTTGAGTTTGCCGTGGAATTCGGTGCTTCGGATTTAGGATTTGCATTTAAATTATGGATACGTTGATTATACGGGGAGGCAAACCTCTCAAAGGCGAAGTAAAGATCAGCGGCGCAAAGAATGCCGCACTGCCCATCATAACGGCATCGATCCTGGCATCAGGAGAAAATACCATTTCCAGGATACCCGATCTGAGGGACGTATACACCATGGGGAAGCTCCTCGCAAACATGGGGATCAGGTACTCCTACAAGCGGGGCAGCACTTCTGTCGACACCTCTGCTCTCAGCAATTTCGAGGCGCCCTACGAACTGGTAAAGACCATGCGCGCCTCCGTCCTTGTCCTCGGTCCGCTGCTCGCGCGATACGGCAGGGCCAGGGTTTCTCTTCCCGGAGGATGTGCTATCGGGGCGCGGCCGATCAACCTCCATCTCATGGGCCTCGAAAAGATGGGGGCGAAGATCACCCTCGATTCAGGATATGTGACGGCAAAGGCAAGCCGCCTGAAAGGCGCATCCATCTATTTTGACACCGTGACCGTAACGGGAACGGAAAACCTCATGATGGCCGCCGCGCTTGCAAAGGGGACAACTATACTCGAAAACGCGGCCCGGGAGCCCGAGGTCACGGACCTGGCCGACTGCCTCATCTCCATGGGGGCAAAGATAAAGGGCGCCGGGGAAAGCGTCATAGAGATAGAGGGCACGGATGAGCTGAAGCCGATAAACAAATATAAAATAATCCCTGACAGGATCGAGACCGGGACCTTTATGGCCATCGCCGGGATCACAGGCGGCGACCTGATACTCAAAGACTGCAGGCCCGATCACCTCGATGCCGTAATTGCAAAGCTGAAAGAAGCAGGGGTTGTCTTCAAAAAGACAAAAAGAGGCCTCAGGGTCGTAGGCCCGGAAAGGCTGATTGCAAGGGACATCAAGACCCGCCCCCACCCCGGGTTCCCGACGGATATGCAGGCGCAGTTCATGTCCATGATGGCTGTGGCTGACGGGACCAGCGTCATCAAGGAGACTATCTTTGAAAACAGATACATGCATGTTGCGGAATTAAGGAGGATGGGCTCTTATATCAACGTTGACGGCGGGACGGCAACGGTACATGGCGTAGAGGGCCTGAAAGGGGCGCCGGTAATGGCCACGGATTTAAGAGCATCCGCATCTCTTGTCGTGGCAGCGCTCTGCGCAGAAGGAGAAAGCACCATTCACAGGATCTACCACCTGGACAGGGGATACGATAAGATAGACGAAAAACTCAGGAATATCGGGGCCGATGTCCGGAGGGCGGCCTCCTGAACTACGGAGGGAGTTTCCAGGGGAAGTCTACCTGCTTGTCCGCTGCTGAAAGAATCAGCTTTTTCCCTTCACGACATCCAGGAGCTTTACGAGTTCCGCCTGCTTTTCGGCAGGCAGGTCCGTAAACTTAAAGGCAAGCTTCACTTCTTCCGCATCGATAAAGGCTTCAGCTGCCTGTATCCTGATAACAAATCCTTCGATGCCGTTTGATTTCACATTACCTTCCAGTTTTACATCAATAAGGACTTTGTCGAAGATGGCGGGGATGGGTTCTTTTCTGCTGAAAACGCAGAAAAGCCCTCCCATGCTTAAATCAATAAGGTTTCCCCTGGCTATCAAATCATGGAAATGGATAATGGCGGTCCCGGTCGCGTTGAATCTCTCGTACCGCCTTCTGTCGAAGCTCTCGATAACTGCGGTGATCTTCTGCGCCAGCATCTCAGCGGTATAGGGTTTCACCACATACGAATTTGCTCCTGCCTCGATGGCCCTTAATACACTTTCCTTGTCATTGCGCGAGGTCACCATGATAAAAGGCGTGGACTTTGCCACCGGGTGCTTTCTCAGCCACTGGAGGATTTCAAATCCCTTGATATCCGGCATTTCCCAATCGCAGAGGACCAGGTCGTATTCCACTGCTTCGATTTTACTTTGCGCTTCCTTGCCGCCTGCAGCTTCGTCGATAAAGACATTGGAGAAGCCTTTTTCAAGCCCGAACTTCGCGAACTTCCGCATGGACGGCACATCATCAACAACAAGGACCTTAAGCGTTTTCACAATTCCAATTCGTATCAATCCGGTTTCTGTTTTCAGTTCTGCTTCAACCCTAACGTATGACCGATATGATTAATCATCCATGCTGAAAATATCAAGTTTCTCCCTGCGCAGTTTTGGTCCTAAGCCGCACGGTCCGCCCGGGAAGCGACACCTGGAAAGCGACGCTCTTGACATGAGGGCATCTTTTACCTGAAAATGGCTGCACTTATCCCAATGTCCAAGGAGGACTTCGCCCTTGTCAACTGAAAAAAAGGAAGTGCGATGCTGGGAACATATTAAATGCGGGTATGAAAATGACCGGTCATGCCCCGTAGTGTTATTGGATGCCGGGAGAATGTGCTGGGCTATATCGAGAACGCTCTGTAAAGGTAAAAACAAGGAGCGTCTCACACCAAATTCGGCCTGTGCAGCGCCTGTGATTTCTTCATAAAGCTGAATCGCGGCGAGATTTAGATTCCCCTCATACAGCCCCTCTCCATCAGCAGCCGGAGCTGTTTCCCGCTGCGCACCCGAAAGCCAACTACTTCCTGAACATCTTTTTCAGTTCATTCATGGAGATGACGATCCGTGTGGGCCTGCCGTGGGGACAGTGGCCCGGATCATCAGCCGCATCCAGCGCCTTCATCAGCCCGGCGATCCTTGTCCCATCGGGGACCTCCTTTCCCCTGATTGAACTGTGACATGCGAGGCGCGCGGCAAGCGCCTTTTTGGGGGAGTTCAGCGGTTCAAGGGGATTTCCGGACCCGGTGGGGTCCTCGCCTGTCAGGTCCCTCCTGAGCAATGCAGACGCTGCATCGCTCATCAGTGATTGAAGATCGGCGTCCCTGAGAATTTCCGGCAGGCTCCTGACAATGATCGTCCCATGCCCGAAGTCCTCTAGTTCCATCCCGAACCCATTGAGCATCTCATGGTTGTCAAGAACAACCCTGTATTCGCTGCCCTGCATTTTCACCTGCTGCGGGAAGAGGAGCGGGCAAGAAGGGATTTCCAGGCCCTTTAAGAACCTCTCGTAATTGATTCGCTCATGGGCGGCATGGTAATCCATAATTGTGATGCCGTCCCTCCCCGGTATCGCGACAAGTGTGTCCCCGAGATAAATAAAAGGAGTGCTTTCCTCATAGAATGCGGCAACTGTCTCTGAAACCGTCTGGAGGGGATCCTGCGGCAGCCCGCCGGAAAAGGGCTGATAAGCGCCCGTTCCTGCCTGCCCTGTTCCATGGGCTGAAACAGGGGTACCGGGAACAGGCGGGACATCCCGGGCCTCATCATGGGGGACAAGAACAGAACGCGCTGTCCTGTGCACACAATGGAACACCGTGCTCTTATCTTCAAACCTTATCTCCCTCTTTGTGGGGTGGACATTGAAATCAACCTTTACAGGGTCGATTTCGAGAAAAAGGAAAAACAGGGGATGTTTATCTCCGGGGACCATGCCCTCATAGGCCTTATTTACAGCGTACGATACGGACTGGTCTTTGACCGGCCTGTTGTTCACAAAAAGGAACTGGCTGTTCTTATTGTTCCTCAGGTTGGTGGTTTTGCTGAAAAAGGCCTTGATATTCATCCGTGCATCCCGCGACTCGCTCTCCAGCAGTCCGTCGAGAAACTCCTTCCCGTAAATCTGCAGGAGCCGCTCCCGGTGCGAGGATGCAGCGGGGAGGCGCAGGACATCGCTGCCGTCCATGCGCAGGACAAAGCCTATGTGGTAGTGGGACAACGCCTCCCGTGTTACGGTGTCGATAATATGATAATTCTCGGTAGTGTCGGATTTAAGAAACTTGCGCCGGGCAGGGGTATTGTAAAAGAGGTCCTTCACTTCAATAGTGGTGCCCGCAGCCGAACAATCTTTGATCTCCTTTATCTCCCCGCCGTATATTTCGATGCAGGCGCCTATGGCTGATCGCTGATCGTTGATCGCGGGCTGCCGGCTTTCCCCGGGACCCGCAACTTCTCCTGCGGGTGCAGTCGCCAGCTTCATCTTCGATACCGCTGCTATGGAGGAAAGTGCCTCGCCGCGAAACCCCATGGTCCTGATGCAGAACAGGTCATTCTCGTCCCTGATCTTGCTCGTGGCATATCTCTCAAAAGCGAGCAGGGCGTCCTCTTTTTCCATACCCGCGCCGTTGTCGGCAACCTTGATGAGCCTTTTACCGGCATGCGCCGTATCCACCGCAATGCGCGTGCTCCCTGCATCAATGGAGTTTTCCATCAGCTCCTTTATTACCGAGGCAGGCCGCTCAACCACTTCACCTGCAGCGATCTTGTTGCGGAGGGAAACCGGAAGCACATGAATTTTAGCCATCCTGTATTTTACCACAGCCGTGCATGCGGGCAGCGGAGCAGTCCCCTCAGGTCATGGCAGCGGGTCTGTCCGGCGGGAAGGC
>JAJZPZ010000136.1 GCA_021847795.1 Nitrospirota bacterium | reverse complement strand
TCTGTGGTTATTTGTTTTATTATCCCAGTCCTATCAGTTTGCCGCCCTGATAAATTGTAAAAGATACACCCCATGCCAGGGCCATCTGGTAAGCAAAGGAAATGCCGAACCACTTCCAGGTGCCGAACTCCTGTTTCATGGCAATGGCGACAACCACGCAAGGCATGTAGAGAAGAACAAATACGATAAAAGAGTAGGCAGTAAGAGGAGTGAACTGTTTTTTCATCACTTCCCGCAAGGGGGTCCGCTCTGCCTTCTTTTCAGCGGATTCCTCAGAGGACATGCTTGCGATACCGAAGGACGAAGAGAGATTGACAGCCGCCTCTTTCACCGCTCCTGCAAAGGAAGTCCCGATCTCTTTCAGGTCTTCAGGCAGCGCCGGCGCGGCCTCCTTTTTTACCTCAGCTTTTTTGACGTATATCTCCCCCATTGTCCCTACCACTATTTCTTTGGCGATCAGGCCCGATCAGGGATGAGGAGGCCTCCCAGTTTCCAAACCCGAGGGGTTCAAGCGCAGGGGCAAGCACCTGTCCGACTTTTCCAGGATAGGAATCCTTTTTATCCTCCACACCCCACGGCAGGTTGAGGAGAAACCATACGAGAATGGACACTGCAAGTATATACGTTCCGGCCTTAATCAAAAAATGCTTTCCTTTTTCCCAGGTGTGTATCATAAGGCCCCGGAACGACGGCATCCGGTAGGGGGGAAGCTCCATGATGAACATCGGGGCTTCGTCCTTAAAAAGTGTTCTCTTGAAAACAAACCCCACAGCAACCGCCAGGACGATCCCCAGCACATACAAAGACCAGAGTACCGTCCCCGAATGCGAGGGGAAAAAGGCGCCGATAAAAACCACGTATACCGGGAGCCGGGCTCCGCAGGACATGAGAGGGACAAGCAAGGCGGTGAGCGCCTTGTCCCTGGGATTCTCCAGTGTCCTGGTGGCGTAAACAGCGGGCACATTGCATCCGAAACCCAGCAGCATCGGGATAAAGGATTTCCCGTGGAGCCCTATGGCATGCATCGCTCTGTCCATGACAAACGCAGCCCTCGCCATATAGCCGCTCCCTTCCAGAAAGGTGATAAAAAACATCATTGCAAAAATGACCGGCACAAAGACAAGGACAGAACCGACTCCCGCAATGATCCCGTCGGTTACAAGGGAGGCTGTCCATGCAGGCGCATTGATAGAACCGATTATTGCTTCCGCCCACCTTTTGAACGGCCCGGAGGTCATCGCATTCAGCCAATCGGCAAAGGGCTTCGAGACATCAAAGGTAAAGTGGCATCAACCACATTCAGTATCAGATCAGGCTTTTCTTGAACAAGGTAATCCCTTGCAATGCTCTCTTCCTGCGTATAGGGACTCAGACTGTAAGTGCCCGGCAGGTCAACCAGCCTGATACGCCGGCCCGCATGCTCAAAAAGCGCTTCTTTCTTTTCCACGGTCACCCCCGGCCAATTGCCGACATGAAGCCTTGTTCCGGCAATAGCGTTGATGAGCGTCGATTTCCCCGAGTTGGGGTTTCCCGCAACAGCAATGGTAATAGTCCCGGAGCCGGAGTGCCGGGCGTGCAGCATTACCGCCCTTCCCTCTGTTTCACTGTCCACTTGTTTCTCAACATCAACATCGGCTGCTTTCACCTCATCACCTCGTCACCTCAACCAATATCCCTTCAGCCTCTTTCTTCCTTAGCAAAAGGCTGTAACTCTTCACCGTAATTTCGACAGGATCACCGAGGGGGGCAACTTTCTCCACCTTCACTTCCTCCCCAACCAGCACTCCCATGTCCATGAGCCGCCTTTTCAGCGGGCCCTCTACCCCTATTTTTGTTATTCTTCCCTTCTCGCCGGGTTTTAGCCCTCCAAGGTTCATACCGCTTTCCTCCTTACCATAACTTTCATGGCCATGCCGCGGCCGATTGCGATCCGTGATTCGTCAACCTTTACCAGCAGTGCCCCGCCTCCTCCCTTATTCAGCATCTCAACCACCTTGCCGGCACGGAGGCCCATGTCCTCCAACCTGCATACCCCGCTGCAGGAATCCCTTTCATGTGCTTCAGTGCAGCATTGATTTTCAAACCTGCTCAAGCGGACTTCGACCACCTCCGCACTCTCCCCAATGCTTAAAAGCCCCAAAGGCATCATTTCACTTCCTCCTTTAAAATCTCCATGCGAGTCCTGCAAGGAACGTAATATCTGTTTCAGCATCGGAGTTGTCCGCTATACCGGCTGAGATGAAGGTAGCCGCTTTGCCTGCCTTCTCTTTGGTAACCACCCCGTCAGCCGTTTCCTTGTCATATCCGAATTCGCTGTTGACCTCGACCTGGAACTTCCCCTTTCCCTGAGTGCCTGTGTCGTCGGTGATCAACGGATGAGCTGCAAAAGCTGCTGTTGTTGTCGTAAACATTATTACTACGCCGGATAATGCTCTTCTGAACAATTCACAATCCTCCTTATTAACACAATGCACATCAAACACCTCTACGTTTTATTTATTGAGACTCTTTCTCATGATATTGCAAAAACAAACAAGAAAAACTCCACTTCTTAAGACAATGTCTCAATTTATCGCACTATCCACCTTTTTGTCAAGACTGTTTTCCGGTTTTTTCCCTCGAATAACGCAAATATCTTGTAAATTCTCCCTTCTTTCCTATAAAATAGGACTGTAATTGAGATTAAATCTATATTAAGCGTAAAAAATTACCTGGAGGTTTTCTTGAAAGGATGCACGGTAAAAGAAGAAAAACAGGCCGGCGGCCTCGAAAAGGTGGCGCTTATCGGCAATCCCAATGTGGGGAAAAGCGTTATCTTCGGCCTGTTGACAGGCAAATACGTAGCGGTATCCAATTATCCCGGGACCACGGTAGAAATAACCCAGGGAAATGTGTCCCTTAATGGTAAGAGATTGCTGCTCATCGACACTCCCGGGGTAAACAGCCTCATCCCGATGAGCGAGGATGAAAAAGTGACAAGGGACATTCTCCTGACCGAGGCCCCTTCTTCCGTAGTGCAGGTCGGTGATGCAAAAAACCTGAAAAGGACTCTCCTGATAACGCTCCAGCTTGCTGAAATGGGCATCCCTGTTGTCCTCGATCTCAATATGACTGACGAGGCAATGGACCGGGGGATAACAATAGATACCGGGGCGCTCAAAGAACTCCTGGGGGTTTCGGTGATAAGCACCATAGCACCCCAGAGGAAAGGCCTGAAAGAACTCCGGGAGGCCATTCTTCTCCCCAGACAACCGTCAATACACATACAATACGACCCCATAGTCGAGGAGTACATCAATAAAATATCAGCCCTCCTGCCGACCACCAGCATTTCAAGACGGTCGCTCGCGCTCATGATACTCTCCGATGACGAGAGTCTCAGGGACTGGCTGAAAGCCAATGCAAAGGAAGAAACGCTCTCGGACATTGAGGGCCTGAGAGACGAATGCAAATTCAAATTCAAAGAGGCCATCGGATACCATATAAATAAAACAAGGATCGAGGCAGCTGAGGAGATAACGGAAAGTGTCGTGAAAAGAGCAAAGCCGGAAGGCGGCCAGTTGCTGAATTTCCTCGGCAGGATCAGTATGCACCCCATTTACGGGATCCCGGTGCTGCTTGTGATCCTGTACGGGGTGTACCAATTCGTAGGCGTGTTCGGCGCAAAGACGCTTGTCGATTTTGTGGAAAACACTATTTTCAACGTGTACCTCAATCCCATGGCCGCAAAAGTTATAAAACTTCTCATTCCCGTACCCATAATCCAGGAACTGCTTGTCGGGGAATACGGGCTGATCACAGTTGCTATCACCTATGCCATAGCCATCATCCTCCCTATTACCGCGACATTCTTTATCGCCTTTGCGCTCCTTGAGGACAGCGGGTATCTTCCCAGGCTTGCCATTATGAGCAACCGGGTATTCAATATTATGGGATTGAACGGGAAAGCGGTATTGCCGATGATCCTGGGCCTCGGCTGCGGGACTATGGCGGTCATGACATCGAGGATCCTGGAGACGAAAAGGGACAGGATAATCACCACCTTCCTGCTTGCGCTTGCCATACCGTGTTCAGCCCAGTTGGGCGTTATACTCGGCATTCTCGGCTCTCTTTCCCTGAAGGCAACGGTAGTCTGGACAGGCAGCGTACTCCTGGTACTATTCACTTCAGGCTTTCTTGCATCGAAAATTGTCCGGGGGGAAAGGACCGAATTTTTCCTTGAGATCCCGCCCATAAGAATGCCGAACCTCACAAATATCCTCATAAAGACGGTCGGGAGGATTGAATGGTACCTGAAAGAGGCTGTGCCGCTTTTCCTCCTCGGCACCTTTATCCTGTTCCTCCTCCACAAGCTGAACCTTATCGCGCTGCTTGAAAAAGCGGGCTCACCCCTGATTGTCAACTTCCTCGACCTCCCGCCCAAAACCACCGAGATGTTCATCATGGGCTTTCTGAGGAGAGACTATGGGGCTGCCGGCTTGTTTAAAATGGCCCAGGGAGGACTGTTGTCCCCGGTGCAGGCGATCGTGAGCCTGGTGACCATAACGCTCTTTATACCATGCCTCGCTAATTTCTTCATGATCATAAAGGAGCGCGGGCTCAGGACCGCCCTGCTCGTTACTGCCATCGTGTTTCCCACGGCCTTTTTGTTCGGCGGGACGTTAAATCGGTTTTTGAGATATTTTAATATAAATCTGTAAAATTATAAGCGGCAGGGAATCAGGTTCTCGGACTCTTGCCTGAAACGGGGTGAACTATGGAGAAACAGAAATTCAGGGATTACGTATCGACCAAAGGACTCAAGCTGACAAAGGAGAGGGATGAGATCCTGAATGAAATCCTTGCTGCAGAGGGGCATTTTGAGCCTGAGGAACTGTTCATCAGCCTGAAAACAAAGGGGTCCAAAGTTTCAAGGGCGTCCGTTTACAGGACAATCCCCCTCCTGATAGAGAGCGGGTTGATCGAGGAGGTCGAGAGGATCGACAAACACTCACATTATGAGAAGGTCCTCGGGAAACAGCACCATGATCACATGATCTGCATGAGATGCGGCAAAGTGATAGAGTTTTTTTCGCCCACCCTCGAAATGCTGCAGAGCGAACTCTGCCAGAAGGAAAACTTCAATGGCGTCCGGCACAACCTCGAGATCCTGGGGTACTGTGACAAGTGCAACCTTTGACGGCGGTCCTCAGCTAATAGAACGCGTACATGTCGCCCGTGGCTTTTATAATTTCTGAAAGGGCCACGATATCAGGCCTCTTTATGCTCATTGTGGAGCGCACCAGGGTCATTGACTTCAGTGTCGGCTGAAAATGATTGTAGACTTCGGCCCAGAGAGAGCTGCGCGATGAAAGCCTGCGCGCAAGTGTCCGCTCGGCCATAAGATAATACCCGAGACTTACCCTTCTTTTCCCTCGTGCCACAAGGCTTTCCGGGAAAAAACCCGCAACAAAGAGAAGCCGCTTGGCCGTCCTTTCGATCTCCCGGGTATCGGCTTCCGGCTCCTGCGTTATAAAGGCCAGGGCCGGCTCTTTCCGAACACAGTAGACCTCGTCCCCGGGGGCGGGCCGGACATTAGCTGTCAGGAGCTCCGATAAAAAATTCCTGATCGTGCGGTTTTCGAAACTGATCGCGCCCATCGCTTTCCCTACTTCCCTTTCGAAGAACTCTCTTAAATCTTTCATACGACCACTCCTTTTCATCACGGTACGGATGCGCTTCCTAGTGAAAATCCCTCCAACCCACTTACGTTTTTATCGGCGGGTTTCAGAATATCTGGAGTAGCCGGGAATTGCATTCTTGTCCCGCCATTTATTACACTATAGAATTCAATCATGCTGAATGTACTGGCCATAGTATCTTTTGCATTTGCGCTCAACATTCCTTTCGGATATTTCCGGAACCGCACAAGGAAATATTCTCCCAAATGGTTCATGTATATCCATATGCCGATACCGTTTATCGTTATTGCCCGGCTTATGGCCCATCTTGACTTCAGGTTCATCCCCCTATTCCTGCTGGCATCTGTCGTAGGCCAGCTTTTTGGCGGTAAGATAGGGGTCCAGTAATGCTGGCCGGTTATCTGCTCAGGCCCGGGACAGTAGAATTGAGGGAAGTCCCCGTACCCGAACCGGCACAGGGAGAGGTGCTGGTGAAGATCAAGGCCGCCCTCACCTGCGGCACGGACCTGAAGGCGTTCCTCAGGGGACATCCCATGATCCCGATGCCCGGGGTGTTCGGCCATGAATTTTCAGGAGTGATTGCAGCAACCGGAAAAGACGTAAGGAGATTCAGGGCAGGCGACGAGGTCATGGCGGTTCACAGCGCGCCCTGTCTCACCTGCGGATACTGCAGGAAAAAGCTTTACAACCTCTGCGAGAATATCATGAGCTCCAAAGTAATGGGCGCTTTTGCCGAATACATCCTGCTGCCCCCGCATATCGTCAAACAAAACCTCTTTCACAAACCAGGGCGCCTCGGGTTTGCAGAGGCTGCCTTGCTGGAACCGTTGTCCTGCGTGGTGCACGGCATGAGCGGCCTTCATATCGGACGCAGGGACAAGGCGCTGATAATAGGAACAGGTCCCATCGGGCTCCTGCACCTCCTGCTGGTAAAGCAAAAAGGCGCGGAAGCGATGATCGCAGGCAGGGGATGGGAAAGGTTGGAGACGGCAAAAAAGCTCGGCGCCGACAGGATCGTCCAGGCATCCGAGCTGAAGCATTCCCTGGAAGAATTCACCGGGGGCCTTGGCGCGGATTTTGTTTTTGAGTGCACAGGGCAACTCGAAGTGTGGGAAGCCTCGGTCAATTATGCAAGGAGAGGCGGGACCGTTATTCTTTTCGGCGGGGTCAAAAAAGATACGGTAGCGACATACGATACCTACAGGCTCCACTATGATGAACTGACCTTAAAAGGGACCTTTCACTTCACGCCCCGGGACGTCAAGGCAGCCTACGGGCTTTTAAAAACCCCTTTGAATCTCTCACCCCTGATAAGCGGAAAATATTCTCTCGAAGAACTGCCGGTTGCCCTCGATCGGTTGTCAAAGGGCGACGGAATAAAGTATGCGCTTATTCCCTAAGGGCTTCGTGGCAGCCGCTGCATTTTTCTGTCCCGGACCATATACCAGCTGATTACGGCAATCGAAATGATGTTTGTTATATAGTTGAACATCATCCAGTTTACCCAGCCGAATTTCATGAGCACCCCCGCGATATAACACACCTCTCCCACAAACCAGAGCACGATGAAGGCAGGGCTGATCCCCTTCGCGGTTTTGCTTTTAAAGCAATTCCAGGCCTGCGGCAGCCCGCAGACCGCAAAAGCAGCCGAACCGATCCATCCTATAAAGTCAGATATCATCATCTGTATTTTATCCTGTATTGAGGTGCAAGGCAAAGAGGGGACCATAAATAGGGACAGCGCCGAATGGGACCATAAATAATAAATAAAATAATAAATAGGGACAGCGCCCGTTTATTCAGCTTTACGAGGCCTACCCCTCGGCAAAGCAGCCAGCTTCCTCCCGAGCACTCTCTCCAACTTCACCATGAACTTATCATCTCCACACGGTCGCCCTGTCTTCGTGTTCCGACGTATCTCTTCCACCAGGTCCGAATCGCCTTTCTCTCTCAGATATGCCGACCAGTCCTCTATCGTATCCGCCAAATAACAATTGTCCGACAAAACAGCATCCATCTCTCTCTTCACATGCGCTCGTGCGCTCGACCATCGATATTGTTCCGCTCTTTTTATCATATGCGCTCTTACAGGATTGTTTTCCACATAACGCACTCCCGAATACAAATGCCTCTCATCAAGCACACAGGAAAAGAATCTCCCTTGCCACAGATGCCCCCTGCATTCCTTCCTCATGTGAACGTATTGCGAGTATCTCATATGGATGGTATTGAAAGTCTTCGCCAGCGAATCCTCTTCCTTCGGTACTGCGATGAAATGCACATGATTGCTCATCAGGCAGTAGGCCCATATCTTTACAGAGTATTTTTTGCTGTAGAACTGCAGCCACTCCAAATACTGGAGGTAGTCTGCGTCGCTTTCAAACACCCTCTGGCGATAGTTGCCCCGCTGCGTGATATGATGCGGGAATCCGACTGCAACTGCTCGTGCTATCCTCGGCATACTGGTATCTTCATAGGGTCAGTGGGGTCAGGTCTTGATATATCAGTTTTCACTCTCCGCGCGCTTCAGCGCCTTACTCATAGTCGTGGGGTGCAAGTTTAGAATGGCCTCACTATAGCCTCCCTTGTATTTCAAGACCTGCCCCTCTTCCTTTGCTGCATAAGTGCAGATGCTTATAAAAAGAATCATCAGGCTGCCCCATTTATTTCTTTGTCCGATTCCCTTTGTTCATAACAATATAGCATAATGGTTTATCGATAATAAATACTTGCCGGTTTTTTATTGTATTGTATTTGTCCGGATTCCATGCGGCAGGGACAGTCCCCTCAGGTCAGCCCAACATTTCATCGCTGACAACCTACTAGGGCTTCGAGGCTTTCAATTCTTTCATCAATACTTTTATAATTGCTTTTGGAGAAATGAAATGAAAGTCGCAAAACTCTACAGCTTTACCGACATCCGCATCGAAAACATCCCCGTTCCGCAGATCGGTCCGCGGGATGCGCTGATCAGGACAAGGGCGTGCGGGATCTGCTCCGGGGATGTCATGCCCTGGTACATAGAGAAGAAAGCGCCCCTCGTCATCGGGCATGAGCCTTCAGGGGAAATCGTAGAACTCGGCAAAGAGGTATCCGGTCTTTTCAAAAAAGGCAACCGGGTGTTTGTCCACCACCATGCCCCGTGCATGTCATGCCGCTGCTGCGAGCGCGGCGACCATGTACATTGCGAAACCTGGCGCGCGACAAAGATCATCCCCGGCGGGGTTTCCGAATATATCCTCATCCCGGAGACAAACCTTTGCCACGATACACTTAAGCTCCCTGAAACCGTAAGTTTTGAGGACGCTACCTTTGTCGAGCCCTCTGCCTGCGTGGTGCAATCTATGAAGCGCGCGCG
>JAJZPZ010000135.1 GCA_021847795.1 Nitrospirota bacterium | reverse complement strand
TTCTTATTAATATTCGCGTTGCAACAAGCTCATAAGCCACCGAGCTCATGCATTAACCTGATGGATGGGGATTTCAGAGGGCCCCTCGTCGGCACAGTGTGGGATCAGGAATTTAGATATATTGATAATAAGAAAAGCTGAAATGACAGATTCCCGAATTTCTGCCTGACCCCGAAATCCCCATTTGAATTGCGAACAAATAAAAAATGGCGAAGGCGGGAGTCGAACCCGCGCGGTGGAAATATGCTTTCAAAATTCCCCCGCAACCGCCTGTGATATAATGTACTCATGCGGGTTTACCTTGATACGAGCGCACTGAACAGGATATTCGACGATCTATTGCAATCGAGAAAATGGTAAAATACCTAAAAGTAAACAAGGAGATGAAAATGCCTTCGCAAAGCAAATATAAAGATGAGATACTTAAAGAGTTGCAGGACATGCCTGACGAAGATATGCCTAAACTCCTGGAGATTGTTCATTATCTGAAGGCAGGCATGAAGACAAGCAGGAGGAGAGCGAAAGCTAAAAAAGGTAAAGACCCGCTTTTTGGTTTAAGCTCCATTGCCGTAGAAACCGGAATAAAAGACCTTGCAGAAAACCATGATCATTATCTCTATGGCGTCTCCAAATGACAGAACCCGTTTTTGTTGATAGTTTCGCATGGATTGCGGCCATCAACAAACTTTTTCCCTGCATACACATCAGCCAATAACCAAAATCCCTTCAATGCACGGAAGCTTTTCTCTGCGACCTGCAGAAGCTTCCAGATCATCGCCGTTGCGTTTTGGACCTTCTTGAACCGCTTTGCCGCATCTGTTCTCAGCCGCACCGAACTGAACGGGGATTCCACGACGTTGGTGGTCCGAAGATGCACCCAGTGCTCCTTCGGGAATGAATAGAACGTAACCATACGATCCCAATCCCGCAGGAGTTTCTCTGCAGCTTTCGGATAACTCTTCCCATACCGCTCAATAAATGCATCCCTCCTCTTTACGCATTCCTTGAGCGTCTCCGCATAGGGAACCCGTTTGAGATATTCTGCAGCCTCAGACCGTATCCTTTTCGGAAAACAATCCAGCACGTTTCTGATCTTGTGATTCCAGCACCTCTGCTCATTGCCCTTGGGATGTATTTCCGAAAGTGCTGACCATATGCCAAGGTGCCCATCGGCAATCGTCAGGCTGCCGAGTTTCAGTCCCCTGGCTGCCAGGTCCCGCAGCACTCCACCCCAGGACTCCTTGCTCTCACGATAGCCGCTCTCACAGGCCAGGAACACCTTCTTGCCGTTCGTGAGCGCCCCGATTATCACCAGCAACGCTGATTTATCCTTTTCAAGGCCGGCCTTCACGTATATGCCGTCTGCCCACTGATACACTACTTCAAGCCCGGATAGATCCCGGTTTTTCCATTCCTTGTACTCAAGTTGCCACTTCGCTTTCAGCCGATCGATTGATGATGCCGACAACGGCGCTCCCTCTCCCAGCAGTCCCCGTAGTGCCAGGTTGAAATCACCTTTGGCCAGCCCGTGCAGATACAGTTCCGGCAGCAGTTGCCCTACCTCTTTCGACCGTCGCTTGAAATAAGGCATGATCTTGCTTTCAAAGTGCTCATCAGTGCCTCTTACGCGCGGTCGCTGCACGGTGATCGTGCCGTTCATCAATGCAAATCTCTTAGGCTTGCCGTAGCCGTTTCTGTATCCCTGGGTGCCGTCGATTGTTTTCATCCTCTCGGATTTCTTCCTCCCAAGAAATAACTCGACTTCTTCTTCGAGAATGTCCTGAATGTACTCCTGTGCTTTCAACCGAACCATACCTTCCAACATATCATACGTCCTGCTTGACTGCTTCGCTGCCTCAGTGATACCCTTTCCCATGGTGGTGTCTCCTTTTTCTTTTGTTGATTTCTGAGGTCAACATATTAAGATTTAGGATACACCGCCTGCTTCCTATTTACACACTTTTTTATTGTACCTCAAACCATTAATGCATTAAGCAAAATGGAACTCAGGACAGCAGTAGTTGCTTTCATTGACAAGCTTGAAAAATCTCCAAGCGTTGAGGTCATCAAAATAAATGATGATATATACCGCAATGCATGGATGCTTTACCAGAAAAGAATGGATAAGGACTGGGGAATTACTGATTGTACAAGTTTTGAGGTTATGCGGATGTTTAATATAAAAAGGGCATTCACCAATGATAAACATTTTGAGCAGGCTGGGTATATAAATGTCCTGTAACGCCCACTATGCCTAATGCAGAGACTCTTCCCGATATGAAGATTATCAAGAGCGAAGTGATCGACGCTATGTAAAGACCCTTGGGATCACGAAGGCAGCTTTTTTTCTCAGGGAATCCATGTCTCAAAAGACAGATTACCTCGAAATGAAAGAAAAGCTTTTTGTCACTAAAACAGCAAAAGAATTGTACAGTGAGATCGTGAAGCAGAAGCCCAAGAAAAACGAATAACGGGCTCATTTTTGCTGTCGTAAAATTGTCGTAGAATTTAGCCGAATGCATGGAAAATACCGGAAAGACTGTGAATTATGTAATGCCAACTCTACCTCATCAAACAATGAGTTATGCCCAAACCCTTACCAGAAGCCAACTTGCTAAAATTGGTTCCTACTCACTTTCAAGGCGGTAACATGGGTTCGAATCCTATTGGGGACGCTTGAAAATCAGGGGGGTTACGGAAGCAGCCCCTTTTCTTTTTCTTCCAACTGTTGCAAAATCATAGCAATCCCCTTGCATTCTTCTTACAATAGGTATAGAACACAAAATGACGAGGGCTGGAAAATGAAAAAACGCTCAAAAGGAAAAACGGCTCTGTCGCGTGAGCAGGTAATCTCACTGTTGAAGAGAGAGATGTCCAGCTTGAAAGACAAATACGGTGTCGAAAAAATAGTCCTGTTCGGCTCATATGCAAAAGGCACACAGAGAAGCAAAAGCGATGTGGACCTCCTTGTATCCCTCAGAAAGCCTTTAGGTCTCGAATTTGTTTCTCTTGCTGATCACCTGGAGGAGATATTGGGCAGAAAAGTCGATGTTGCGACATTTGATCATTTCAAAGAGAGCTTTCATAATCCCAGGTACAAGCCCATTGCAGAAGACATAAGAAAAAGCATGATCTATGTCTAAAAAAAGACGAGATAAGGATTCCCTCGGCGATATTCAGGAAGCAGTGGAGATGGTAAGCATTTATACGAAGGGTTTCACTTATCGAAAGTTCCTTCAAGACAGCAAGACACAGGATGCTGTTGTCCGCAATTTCGAGGTCATAGGGGAAGCTGCAAAAAATATCTCTAAAGATCTAAAAGCAGAATATCCTGGAGTCGAGTGGAAAAGTATAGCAGGCTTAAGAGATAAACTCATCCACTTCTATTTCGGTATCGATTACAAGATTGTCCGGAATATTGCCGGAAAAGAGCTTCCTAAACTGCGGAAGCAGATAAGAGCGATTTTGAAACAGGAATCCGAGTTGACGTAGCCGCAAATAGCCTGCTCTCTTAAGTCAAATGTCAAGGTCAGGCACTGTCGCATTGTAAGATCAAATTAAGACCTGCTTTTTGTCGTTCAGCTATAATATCAAACACTTGTCTCGGTCCGACCCCTCAGTAGTTTTGACAATACCCATTGGGGACGCTCTTACACCTGAGCCGGAGGCTTTGAAAGGTCTTCTTTGATTCTTTCCAGCGCAATCCCTACCTCGATGCGCTTTTGCTTGAAATCCCTGCTGAGGTAGTTTGCAACCCCCGGGGCATTCCAGGTCCGGCATTGGGTGATATAGCCGGCATCGTGGATCATCGGGTTACGGGCGCCTGACCGGCTGAGGATGAGATCACACCCCCAGATATCAATGGCTTTGCGCAAGGCGTTTTCCTGTGTCACGATTTTCTCCACAGAGCGCAGGTATGCCTGTATATGTTCCATGGTAATTGCATAAATGTTGTACAGGCCCGCAACCTCCGCCTCCTGCCGTTTCACATACCTGCCCTGATGGTCGCAGCCCACAAGACCGTGGGGGACTTCAGGGCGTTCAACGAGCCGCTGAAATAAAAGGGCAAGCTGCCCGGGGTAGATCAGCAGGTCATCGTCGATGAGTATGAAAAATTCCGCATCTTCCCTGCCGGCCAGGATATAGCTGTACCCGGCCCCACGGTTGACCTCCTGGTTCATGAGCGCCACCCGGTCGCAACTGACCTTGACCCAGTCTTCGATCCTGACCTGCGGGTTGTTATTGTTGATTATAACTTTCTCAACGAAGTCGCATTTCAGGGCAGACCGGACAAGGGGGGCGATGTTCCGCAAGCGCTTCGCATGGTAGGGTTGTATGATCACTGTTGCCTTCCGGCGCATGTGCAGCGAGACCCTGCGGCAGGTAAACCCGTGGATGACCCATTTCCAGTAGAGCAATTCCTTAAAGGGCAGGGCAAGGCTGCGGTAGAGGAGCAGTGCGGCCCTGTGCTTGTATATGAACTGACCAATGCTGTTTCTCAAACCGCAGGCCTTCTGATCAGGAATCCCTTCCCCATATTTTTCCATCAGCTTCACCGTAGCGGCTGCCGCAATGCATTGCGTTTATACTGTTCGCACCCTTGCCGGCTGCCAAGGCCGCAGGCTGTTTTGAAATCGGAGACAGCCCTGTCACTCTTGCCCATGCGGGCGTATGCGCCCCCGCGGTTGACATATGCCTCGGCAAAGCCCTGCCGCAGTGCTATGGCCTCATCGAATTCCTTAAGCGCCAGGTCAGGTCTGTTTTGCGCAGCATAGGCGAGGCCCCGGTTGTTGTGCGCCTCGGGGTAGGCGGGGTTCAGAGCAAGGGCCTTGTCGAGGTCTTCAACGGCCTCGGTAATCTTTCCCATTCTACCGAAGACGCTGCCCCGGTTGCAGTATGCCTCGGCATAGCGCGGGTCCAGCGTAACGGCGCGGGTTAAATCAGCAAGCGCTGCCGTGAGATTTCCCAGCGAGATGTCTGCCACTGCGCGGTTGTTGTATGCATTTGCATGGCGCGGGTCCAGTGCAAGGGCTTTGGACAAATCATCAATGGCGGCCCTGAAGTCTCCCATCCTGACATACAGCATTCCCCGGTTGCTCAAGGCATCCGTGTAATCCGGTTTCAGCTCAAGCGCACGCGCGAACATCCCCATTGCGTCTGCGGCGCTGCCTTCCCGTGCGTAAGCCATGCCGAGATTATTGTATCCCCTTGCCTTCAGGGGGCTCTTTTGCACCACATCCGTCCATAGGCTTATCTCGCTCTGCCAGACTTTGTTTCTCACATAGGCGCTTGCGCCCATAAGGGCAATGACAACGGAAAACACGACAAGAGCGGTATCGTTTGCCTTCTGCCTGACGCCTGTTTTGTTGATGGACCCGAAAACCAGGAGCGCCAGCGCTGCCAGGAAACCGAAGGAGGGCAAATACATCCTGTGCTCGAATATCAGGTCGTCAATGGGTATGATGCTCGATTCAACGGAGAGGGTAATGAAAAACCAGAAGATGCCGAAGGAGACGATACGGGTAGCCGGATCAAACTTCCCGCTCTTACGGAGGAGCGCTATGCCGGTCCCCCCGAGAAAGCAGAGGAAAAGAAAAGACCCTATTACCGCAGGCTCGGCAAAAGAGGTGAAAAGGGGATAGTCGTAATCAAGGTTCTGGTTGATGGGGAAGACCATGAGCCTGCAGTAGGTAACGATGACCCTGAACTCCGTAAACAGGTAATTTGTACGCGATATGCCGGATGTCACCCGCGTCCCCAGGGCGATCTTTTCCAGCCAGTCTGCTCCGACCCCTCCGATCACCACCTTTTCGAGCGGGATGATGAGCATAATTACCATAAACGGAATAAGCGGGTAACTTCTTTTCAGGAACTTCCCTTCAAAAAAAATACCCTCGCACAGTGCGAGGGTAAAGGGCAGGGTAAAGGAAATCTCCTTGGTCAACATGGCAAGAACAGCGGAGACCAGGGCGCCCGTATACCAAAGCAAGGGTGAGATCCGGAAGCGCTTTTGCATGCCCTCCGGGGCTTTTGCACGGCCCGCGAGTCTCCACTGCACATAGGCCAGGTGGGCGAACAGGTAAAAAAGGGCGGCCAGTGCGGTGATGCGCTGCCATATGTAGGTGACTGCCTGGGTCTGGATGGGGTGGAGCGCAAAGAGCAATGCAAGTATGAGCGCAAGGGAAGATGCCCGGGACTGCAAAGAAGATTTGCGGAGGCGCGGCGTTCTGAAGAGCGAGCGGATAAAGAAATAGACAAGCACTGCATTGAGGCAGTGTATGGCGAGATTGAAAAGATGATAGCCTGCGGTCTGTGTGCCGCTGAAGGCATAGTTTGCAGCAAAGGTAAGATACCCGATAACCCTGGCGTAAAAGTCGGGAACCATGCTTCCGGCCGCTGCCGGATGGACAAAAAGAGAGAGATCTTTAATAACGGGATTCGCTTCAACAAAGCGGTGATCATCGAATTGAAAAGGGACAGTAAAGGTTCCGGCATAACAAAGAAGACATAGCGCCGCAATCAGTGCAATATGGAAAATTGAGGCATGCGATGCCTTCGATGATGTCCCCTGAAGCGGCCCCCTGCTTTTTCCCCGGGCACCGGCTGCCCCCACGGCTTTACGCATAAATCTACTATATCACACCCGTGCTTTTAGGGGTGACAACGCTCCCATTTCATGGTATAAGATCATGAGCCGCCCTTCCTCCATCCCGTGAGTTGTTGAGGCCGTCTTTGCCGGGGGACCTTCAACTTTCTTAAAATATACAGGATGTGACGGGCACTACTCTTTTCATCTCTTCCCCTGCTCTTTCCCTCTTCCTAACTGGTCACTATGTCCATATCTATCTGGAAAACCCGTCGGGAGGCACGTTGATTGTACACAGGAGTAGTGTTATAAATTAAGTAAAAGGGATCATCTTTATTCTCCCTGTTTACCGCTCTCCGGAATTGCAGCGGCCGGGCGGTCCGGCAGAGCAATTGAAACTCTTGCAAAAGGGGGGGCATATGAGAAATACAAAAAAGGTTTTGATGGTTTTAATGCTTTTGGGGTTTGTGCTCCAGGGATGCGCGATGATGAAGTCTTCGCCGTACGGTCCCGACCATGCAACTTATTCCGACGAAAAGCTGCATGTAACGTATAACAATACACTTTTCAGGACCTATGAGGCTTCGCGTTCGGCCCTGCAGGACATGGGAATGAACATCACCAATGTGCAAAAAAAACCGAATGAGGTGCGTATCGATGCCACGATGAAAAACGGCACCGATGTCCACCTCATTTTGCATGCTGAGAAACCCGATCTCACCGCCGTAGATATTAAAGTCGGCCAATACGGGCTTGAACCGGCTTCCCGGGAGATAAGCGAAAAAATAGAATCTCATCTCAAAGTATGACAGGCGGGCAGATCAAAAATAGCAGGCCATCAAGGAGAATACCATGACTACAGCAACGAAGACATCACCGAAAACAGTATCGAAGGTCACCACCGACCATGAAGTGATAGGGAAATGGGTCGAGTCCCGGGGAGGGCATCCCGCCGCGGTGAAAAGGACCCATGAAAAAAACGAGCCCGGGATCATCCGCATCGATTTCCCCGGCTATAAGGGAGAGCAGTCGCTCGAGCCGATCTCGTGGGACGAGTTCTTCGAGCAGTTTGAAGAACGCGGCCTCGCCTTCCTCTACCAGGACAAGACGGCATCGGGCAAGGTGAGCCGCTTCAACAAGATCATATCGCGGGAGACCGCAGAAGGAGCTGCAAAAACAAAGAGTAAATCGCTCCAAAAGGTTCGTTAAAAGCCGCGATACCGCAGTATCGAGGTGTTTTAGACCAAAAGTTGATTGCACACGGGAGTAATAAAAGGAGGAAAAACCATGCGGAATGCAAGAATGGCCATACTGATCCTTCTCTTTTCCGGCATTGTGTTTCAGGGATGCTCTCTCATAAAATCCGGCCCTCCGACAGGAGAGGCCTCGTCAGTTTATATGAACGGGACATTGTCGGAGACTTTCAACGGCAGCGTTTTCAAGACCTTTGATGCAGCAGCGGCAGCACTTACTGACTTTAATATGACGGTGACGAATTCGCACAAGGATGCGAGCGGTGGAATGATTGATGCCAAAAGGCCTGACGGCACGGTGGCCGGCATTGCACTGCGTGCCCAGGGCAGTGACACGACTGTTGCGGGCATCAGGGTTGGAGCTGCCGGAGACGAGGAGCTTTCAAGGGCAATAGCCAGAAGGATAGAGGCGCATATTAAAGGATAAGAACCGATTGAAAGGGATTCGAATAGGGCCGAACCTAAACAATACACTATTCCCTTTTTGAAGTGTGTTGTTTAGGTTCGAACCCCGGCCTACGCATTTGCCCCTATTATCTCATTCAGTCCGTCAACAACCTGTGCCATTTCCTCGGGAGAAACTCTTCCGATCATTTTTCCGATTCTCTCAACGGAAAGCGTTCGAATCTGGCTTATCTTTGCCCATGACTGTTTGGGTAAATTTGCGGTCTTTAATTCGAGGGTGAGGGGAAATCCCGCCTGCTGAGGCCGGCTGGTTAGGGCTATGGCAATTACTGTCCCGGATCGTTCATTGAATATATCCTGGCTTAAAATCAAAACAGGCCGTAAACCTGCTTGCTCACGGCCCCGCACCGGGTTTAAATCAGCCCATCTGATGTCTCCCCTCAGTATTCGGGCCATTGGCTCAAATCCTCAGTCAACCCCTCATCCGCCATTGCCTTTTCAAAGGCCGGATCAAGCTTCGCGCATTCTTTTGCCAAACGGGTATGTTTCATCCGTGCAAGTTTTTCCTTTACAGCCTCCTGAATAGCCTGGCTACGATTCTGAAAAATATGCTTACTAACAAATGTGTCCAACTGATCGATGTATTGTTCATCCAATGTAATCGCAATTTTTGTTTTGCCCATGCAATCCCCCCCTGGTATTACTTTATATCATACCCATGGTTTTGTGTTGTTGTCAATTGTTTGTATTACGGCATAACGAAAAGCTAAGTGGCGTGGCGGTTTTATGCCACGTCCGTCTTGAGCGCCTTGTTAGGCGTTTTGCTTTCTATATATAATGTATCCGGGCAGAAATCCAACCCATTCATCCATTGGATGCTACCGAGAAATGGCTTGACGGAATTAAATATGCGTAGCAGTT
>JAJZPZ010000134.1 GCA_021847795.1 Nitrospirota bacterium | reverse complement strand
AGACATGACAGACATGACTTAAGAGTTCTTCCTTATTTTAAAACTATACGGGCAGTGCGCACATCTGCCCGTTTTTGTTTTTTAGGGGTCGCAACATTTCTGTGCGCAGCGGTAACCTTGCTGTTTGCCCTGTTCCCCGGCAGCGCAGGCAGCGGCACTTACACCTCTACCAAACACGGCAACAGCACCGGTAACGGGGTGGACCGTTCCGTGGTTACCGGCTCTCCATATCCTGATGCAACAGGCGCCTATGCGAAAGGCCATTGCAGCCACTGTCACGAAGGGCATGCGAGTGTCGGGGGCGCAGAGCCAACCCCACCTGCGTCGGAGGGTGCAGTATCTTATGCCCTTTTCAGATCGAATTTCGGCGCCAATAAAAACGAACTTTGTTATGCCTGTCACGAGGCGTTTAGTTTTCCATCAGACAGCAACACCTTAGGATATGGACGCTACGGTATTTACCAGGGAAAGGCAAAGTATAATGTATCCGCGCATTATACAGGCGCCAATATGCTTTGGACGCTTTCTCCTCTTGTCCCGTATAACGATGCAGGTAATTGTATCAACTGCCATAATCCGCACGGATACAGAGACTCTGTCGGCGTTATCCCTTTTATGCTTATTTCCCGGGATTCCAAGACCGGGGACAGCCCTGACTATTCACTGGGAGGCTGCGAGGGATGCCATGACGGGTCGAAGCCCGGGACCCCGAACATAAAAGCGCAATTGAGCAAGACCTATGCCCATCCTACGCATGTCTATAACAACAGGCATACGCTCCCGGAAAAGGGCCAGTCCGAAGGGGGTACCAGCTTCGGACCTGCAAACCGCCATGCCGAATGCGTTGATTGCCATAATCCGCATACGGGCGCAAAAGGAAATATTCACGTCTCTCCGGTAACAACCGGCCTTCCAGCGCCTGTATCCGATATGCAGCATGATGTCGTGGGTGTAGATCCTGCGTCATGGCCGTCCATCTGGACGCAGCCGACAAGCTTTACCGTCAGAAGACCTCCCACCTATCCGAACGGCGCACAGTATGAATACCAGATATGCTTTAAATGTCACTCCTACTATGGACTCGGTACGCAGGCAAGCCCGGTATCGTCAATCACCGGTCCGTCCGGCGTATCGATTACCGACCAGGCATGGGAGTTCAACCCGAACAATAAATCGGCCCATCCGGTCATTGTTACGCTCAACAACCAGACGGGGTCGGCCGCACCGAAAGCGTTGAATGCAGCGCAGATGTCGGCCCCGTGGAATGTATCTGGAAACATGGGCAATCAGACCATGTATTGCTCCGATTGTCACGGCGCTGACGATGAATTATCGGGAGGCGCAAAGGGACCGCATGGATCGGCGCTAAAATATATGCTCGCAGGCACGGGGAAATACTGGCCTGCAAATGCATCGGGTACATTATATAAGCTGAGCAATATCGATTCCAACCTGTTTTGCGCAAACTGCCACCCTCTGAAAAGCTCAGCCAGCGGCGGTGGGGGCAGATGGGGCGGCGGCGGGGGCTGGAGCGGCAGCGGGAGCTTTATCAATAATGTTCATAACAAGTATAATCATCAGAACTATTCCTGCGTCACCTGCCATGTGGCGGTTCCGCATGGTTATAAAAACGGAAGGCTTATCGGGTATAGCGGGGACCCGGCGCCATATAACTACGGCGGAAACAGCCTTAAAATAACGAGTTTTACAAAAAAGGCTTATACCAGTTATTCAAGTTCTAATTGTAATGCCACGTGCGGCGGGCCGCATTGAGTCGTGAGTAAGGGACAAATCGAAGATATTGGTTAAAGATGATTAAGAGATTTCTGCTTTCCCCCAGGACTGTCATTTCGTTGATCTGTGCTGTAGGCATTTTTTCCATAGCTGGTTCTCTTATACCACAACTCGCCGAAAGGCCTCCACAATTTTTCGAGGTATGGAAGGCCGGCAGTCCGAAAACGTATTATCTGGTCGACCTCTTGCAACTGAACCGGATATTTACCTCTGTCTGGTTCCTGTTTCTCGCAGCCCTTATAGTCTTCAGCCTCGCTCTTTCAATTTTCTACCAGACAAAGCCGCTGATTAAATCCGGGAGATCGATTCCGAAGGAGATCACGCAAGCCTCTTTTAAGGAGTATTCCGCCTTTGAATCCGCGCAGGTTCCCGGGCCCGGGATTGAGAGCTTGGCTGATGAGATAAAGGGAGTTTTTGAAGCTCGGGGATACCGGCCCTGTCCGGCAGACAAGGGGAACAGGTATTTTATTTTCGAGAAAAACGGGATAGGAAGGTGGGGCGGAGTAATTTTTCATGCCGGCCTGCTTGTTGTCATTATTGCGGCTGTTTACGGTCTTGCATTTCGAAAAGAGGGCTTTGTTCAATTGTCACAGACAGAGCCTTTTCAGGGTGAAGACGAAGAGTGGCAAGCCAAAAAGCTTGGAATTTTAGCGAAGGACTTTCACCCCGGTTACCGGCTCTATCTCAAGAGGTTTGCTCCTGCATACTGGGAAGACGGCGCTGTCAGGGAGCTTGAAAGCAGTCTGGTTTTCATTAACGGCAAAGGCGAAAGCAGGGAAATACCCCTTTCACTCCGCAGACCCGTTACGTTTCAAGGAGTAAAGATATATCAATCCCCTTATTACGGATATGTCCCGGGACTTATCCTTGAGAGGAGCGGAGGTGATCCCGTTATCACACATTTTCTCCTGGGCGCACCGGAAAAAATGGACGGACCCTTCACGGGAAGGACGGACTTCCCCACTTCCGACTATGTTCTGGATATGAAGTTCTATCCCCGTCCGAGCGTGCCTTCCTCCTCTATGGCCTTCCCGGGCATTGACCTGACCGTTACGGAAAAAGGAGAGCCGAGATTCGAGGGAACGGTATTCCTGAACCAGAGGGTGCAGGTGGGTAAAGATACCCTGACCTTTGCGCAAATCCATTACTGGACAGGATTGACATTCACGCAGAATTACGGGATGCCCCTTGTTTACTCAGGCTTTGCCTTAAGCACCCTGGGGACGATCATGATGCTCATGCCATCATATAGGGAAGTGCATCTGCAGTTGGCGGTACAGGAAGGCGATCTCAGATTGCGCATGGGCGGCAGGGCAAAAAAATATCAGGCCATTTTTTCAGAGGAGTTCGGGGAAATGGCTGAATCAGTCGGCAAGGTATTGGAAAGATATGGAAACCATGCAACTGCTTAAATATGAAGTAATCTTCCATTGGGTAGCCCTGCTTTTCTATCTGTTTTCTTCGGTGTTTTTCATGGACCATGTAATCTCCAGAAGAAAGAGGGCTTTGAAGATCGGTGTATGGCCGGCGCTGATAGGATTGATTGCCCATTCCGTTGCGCTCGGGGTCAGGTGGTATGCGGTAGGCCACGGACCTTATCTGGAGAAGTCCGAATCTTTCTCGGCGATTGTCTGGCTGGTCTTGATCATGTTTATGCTCTTCGCGTACAGGGTCCCCGGACTGCGGGCGACAGGCATTGTGGTGCTCCCCGTCTGCCTTGGCGTGATGATACTCGGACTTGTTTACAACCAGTGGCTGGCAAACCTTCTCAGTCAGCTAGTGCAGAAGGGGCAGGCCGAAACACAGGGGCTCTTGCCGGGAGGCGCGATGCTCAGGCCTCCCCGGACCTTTCACGGGATATGGTTTATCAGCCATATAACTTCAACCGTCGTGGCTTTAGGGGCGATCCTGATTTCGGTGAGCACGGCGATACTCTATCTCTTGAAAAGCAGGCGTGCGGAAGGTGAGCTCTACAAGGGACTGCCGTCGATCGAAGTGATCGACGACTACAGCCTCAAATTCGCAGGCCTGGGTTTCATATTCTGGACGATCATGCTCGTTACCGGGGCGCTCTGGGCGGATCAGGCCTGGGGCAGATATTGGGGTTGGGATACCATTGAAATATGGTCTCTTGTCACATGGCTGCTGCTGGGGATTTACCTCCACCTGAGGAAATTCTTCAGGTGGCAGGGGCGGAAGGCGGCATGGCTGATACTTGTGTGCTTCATCTTTTCAATAGCGACAGTTTTTGTAATCTCTTTTGTGATGAAGACAGTGCATTCGGAGTTTTTCCTGTAGCGTTCGCAGACGGGGGAATTTATACATGGATATCATTTCACACGGGCTTTGGGGAGGAATCGCATTCGGCCGCAGGAGGCATTTTGCAATAGCCTTTCTCTTCGGTATGTTGCCGGACCTCATTGCCTTCGGGCCGTTCTCCATCTATGCGCAATTGAACGGTATTCATTTCCACAGGCAGCCGCCTCTTGAGCTCATACCCTCATGGGTGTTCGGTCTTTATAATTCTGGGCATAGCCTGCTCGTTGCACTTCCGGCTTATTTCATCGTGAGGAGGGTGAGCAAAGGGGTCTCCCTGTGCTGCCTGGCCTGGCCGCTCCATATCCTGTTTGATATCCCCACTCACTCGGCCGGATATTTCCCGACAAAGTTCCTGTATCCGGTCAGCGATTTTTTCATAAACGGCAGGTCATGGGTATCACCGGTGGTCTGGTATCCGAACGTAATCATGTTGATAATACTTTACAGTATCTTCATCTTTTCGCTGGTGAGTAAAAGGAGAAAACAGAAAAGGTTGACGGCTGCAATCCACCCGGAGCATATGAAATAACGAAATGAAAGCATGGCTGATCAGCATAAACAACTTTGTGCACGATCTCTTCACCGGGCTGTGGTGCAGCGCCCTGCTGACAATCTACCTGCTTGAGCGGAAAGCGCCCCATACTTCCGCGGAAACGATGAAAGACCTGATGAAGTTTTTTTTCTTGCTCGGAATTGTATCCCTGCTGGTCGTCGTCATCACCGGGGTATTCCGGTCCGTTTATTACAGGGATGGAGAAAATAAAACCGTGGCAGCAGTGAAAAAGAGGGCTTTGATCGTAAAGCATATTCTTTTAGGAACCCTTTTCCTTGCGGGCACATACCTGGCATACAGTTACACATTCAATTGAGGGGATTGGCAAATATCGGGATGAACAACTGCTCTTTTGCTGCAAAATCTACGAAGGGGATTGACAGCAATATCGTGGAGTTTATCTGCAAAGCCCATGAGGACCAAAGTGACGAACGGTTCAACGAATTGGCCCTCAGGGAATTCGAGTTCCTCTATCGTGCCAGCACGCCGTACAGGGATTCTTGCAAAAGGAATAATTTTTCTCCCGGAACCATAAACCGCTGGGAGGAAATTCCTGCTGTTGCTTCATTCTCTATGCACGATGCCGGAGGGCTTTCCTCTGCGAGCGGCGTGGTCGAGCTTGAAAGGAAAAGAGGGCCGGTTTTCCCGGATAAAGATACTGTTGTACTGTCCTCCACAGTGAATAACCTGCTCGCAAAGACATTTCTGTTCCCGGACATCGAGAGGATAAAAATGTTGCTCGCAGTCCCTGTTCCCCTCATGGCGCCCGGGATGGTGATGGCGAGCGGACTGAAACGGCTTGCGCAACGCTTCGGGACTCCGGAGAGCAGGTTTCTTATTTCCTTCCGTGGGCTCGATCTTGAGGCGCTGGCGGGTGCTTTGAGGCGCGCAGAAAAGCTCCGGGAACCCCTTGCATTGCTCGGGGCGACGTTCGTGATCGACTATTTTCTCGATGCCTGCGAAAAAGAGGGGATAAGGTTCGACCTCCCGGAGGGAAGCCGGATAGTCGACAGCGGCGGCTATATGGGGAGATATGTGAAATGCACGAAAGAGGAGTATTTCAGGAAATGCAAAAGAATACTCGGCGTGGAGGAAAATCACTGCGTCAATGCCCTGTGGATCTGCGAAAGCAGCACCGTCTATTTCGACAATGTCCTGAGGAATTCGCTTTCGGGCCTGGTGAAAGAGAGATGTAAGGAAATGCCGCCCTGGACGAGAGTTATCGCGGTAGACCCCCGTGATTTCAAGAGGGCGCCGAAAGGCAAACCCGGGTTGCTCCGGCTCTATGACCTTACCAACCGCGCCATGGCCTTTGCAGTGCAGACCGACAAAATAGGCTTTGAAACAGAGGACGGTTTCGAGGTCGCAGGGAAGTGGAACAAAAGTATCGGCACGGCGGATATCGACCGTTCGCCTCAGCATCCAGGAGGGGGAACGGTCACGAAGCTCATGGATTTCTTCATGCGCCGGAAATTTTCGAAACTCGGGGGGATTTGTTCCCGTTTGAAATGAATGAAGGGTATTTGAACATGACTGATTATTCTCTGGGATCTGATTTTGTAAGACAGCTTGACCGGGATATCCTGGACTTTGTCGGCAGGGGGCTCGATAACCGGGATGAGGAACGCTTCAATGAGCTCGCCATGAGGGAGTTCGAGCTGCAGTACCATACCATCAAGCCGTACAGGGAGTATTGCAGAAAAAAGGGCGTGTCCCCATCATCGGCAAGCACGTGGGAGCAGATACCTGCTGTGCCCTCGCTTGCCTTCAAGGAGTTCGTCCTGACCTCCTTCCCTGTAGACAGGGCGGAGCATGCCTATTTCACGAGCGGGACGACCGACCCGAAGAGGAAGGGCAGGATTTACCGGGATAAAGGGGCGGTCGGGCTGATCAACGCTGCCAACGGGCTCCTGACCAGGGAGTATGTCTTCCCCGATATCGAGAGGATGAAAATCCTCCTGATGACCCCATCTCCCAAAATGGCTCCGGGAATGGGAATGGCGATAGGCCTGGAGAGGGTAAGGACCGAATTCGGCGCCCCGGAGAGCGCCTACCTCATTACGCCGTTCGGTCTGAACGTGGAATTGCTGTTGAAATCACTGATTGATGCGGAGAAGACCGGCGAGCCCGTCGCCCTGATCGGCTCATCGCCGGGATTTATTTATTTCTTCAGGGCCTGCGAGGAAGAGGACATTCGTTTTGCCTTGCCCGAGGGCAGCAGGATATGCGACGGCGGGGGCTACATGGGGCAATTCGGCGAATGCTCGAAAGAGGAATACTTCGCACTCTGCAGCAGGATACTCGGCGTCGAAGAACATTACTGCATCAATGTGCTCGGCATGGGTGAGATAAGCACCAATTTTTTCGACAATGTGCTGAGGGACCATCGTAGCGGAAAGCCCGGAGAACGCGGTAAAGTGATCCCTCCGTGGACAAAGACGGAAGTTGTGGATATAGATAATTTTCAAAAGCTCCCTAAGGGCGAAACAGGATTGTTAAAGCATTATGACCTGATCAACAGGGCAATGGTGATGGCGGTACAGACGGACAACCTGGGCTTTGAAACGGAAGCGGGCTTCGAGATCATCGGTAGATGGAAGAAAAAGGCAGGCAGGCTTGACGCCGAGGAGATAAAGGGTAGCCACGGCGGCAAGGTGATGACGCAGATGATGCAGTTTTTGTTGAAACGAAACCTTAAGAAGATAAAAGCAATTTATATGAAATTTTCCAGGACTCAAAAAGCTAGGTGACGGCGATGAAATCCAGTAAGTTCAAGGAAATAAGCGATGAGATGATCGGCATGGACGAGAGGGTGTGCAACTGTGCTTCCAAAGTAACGGACATGATACTCTCACCGGATAACAACAACGAGGGTGCGGAGGGCGTAACGGCGCGTGGAAACATCAGACGCCCGCTGAAAAAAGGCAAGGGGGTGAAATCGATCTCGAATGGGAAAAAAAGAAAAGGCAGTTCGGGGCAGAATGGGAACAAGAACAAGGTATAGAGCTGCTTTCATGTTCGCACTCGTCGCGCTCCTGGTATCTCGATGTCTGCCGCCTTGTAAAGAGGACCGCCCTCCGCATGGCCACTGTCATCGGCGTGGAAAACCTTTCTAAATCAATGGGGGCAAAATTGCTCATATTTTGTGCTTTGTGGTAATATGGACGAAAACCGAAATTGAATCTATGGGAAAACGACTGGATCAACAAACAGCATGAAAGTTACCGGCAAAGACATATCATTCATGAAAAGGGCGCTGCAGCTTGCTGCAAAGGCAAGAGGCATGACAAGCCCCAACCCTATGGTAGGGGCGGTAATCGTGAAAAACGGAAAGATTATCGCTGAAGATTACCACATAAGGCCCGGCGAACTTCACGCAGAAGCCCTTGCAATCCTGAAAGCCGAAGAACGGACAAAAAACTCGACCCTCTATGTAACTCTTGAGCCCTGCTGCCATCTGGACAAAAGGACCCCCCCCTGCACCAAAGCGATTATCAATGCCGGTATTAAAAGAGTTTTCATTGCCATGGGGGATCCCAATCCCAAGGTCTCCGGGAAGGGGATTGCTGAGCTGAAAAAACGCGGGATCGATGTTGTCGAGGGGTTCCTTGGAGATGAGGCGAAGCAGTTGAATGAGGTGTATTGCAAATATATAACCACCGGGACCCCCTTTGTTACCCTGAAGGTAGCTATGACCCTTGACGGCAGGATCGCAACCCCTGAAGGCCGGTCAAAATGGATTACCGGGGAAAAGGCCCGGGACCTGGTCCATCGCATGAGGAGCGGCGCTGATGCGCTTTTGACTGCTGTCGGGACGGTAAAGGCGGACAATCCCGAGTTTACCGCCAGGCACAGGAAAGATGCAAAAAGCCCGAAAAGAATCGTGATAGACCCGCACCTCGAAACCCCGCTGGATTACAAGATCTTCAACACCCCCCCGGAAACCGTTATGGTAGTAAGCAGGGAAGCGGATACGGCAAAGAAGCAGCTTTTGCGGGGCAGAGGCATAAGGATTATTGAAAGCGAGGGGGCGCGGGTGGACCTGAAATGGCTCATGCGGCAACTCGGGCTCATGGAGATTACCTCGGTAATGATGGAAGGCGGCTCATCCCTCAATGCCTATGCCCTTCAGGACGGAATAGTGGACAAGGCAGTTTTTTTCATAGCCCCCAAGATTATCGGGGGCCTGCACTCGATCCCTGCCATAGGGGGAAAGGAATTCAGGACACTCGAAAAAGCATTCAGTCTGCGCGACATGAAAGTTAGAAGGATAGGAGAGGACCTGATGGTAGAGGGATATCTCCAGCAAACAGTTAAAGAAAAGAAACAACCCCCTTACTCCCCCTTTCTTAAGGGGGAATATAATATCTGATTTCCTTATTGGAAAAGAGGGCATATCGTATCTGATTCCCCCTCCTATAACGGAGACGTGGTATAACTTAGTTATGGAGGCGGTGGTGAGGGAAGAAATAGTACAAACAAAGGAAAGGCAGGAGGACAA
>JAJZPZ010000011.1 GCA_021847795.1 Nitrospirota bacterium | reverse complement strand
GCCGCTCTACCGTTATAACCCCGATCTTGAAAAGGAAGGGAAGAACCCTCTAGTGATTGACAGCGGGGAGCCCACGATCTCCTTTGAGGAGTATGCGTCCCATGAGAACCGCTATCGCATGCTGCGCCTGAGCAAGCCCGAGCTTGCGGATGCGCTGGGGGAACAGGCCCAGGCTGACGTGCAGAGGAGATGGAAATACCTCAGGCACCTCGCAAAGTGGAACCCGGAGGGATAAGGGAGAAAAGAAACGCAAGCGTATGTAAAGCTACTCTACAGTTCCTGTCAGCAAATTTTACAAAAGGGCCTGCAGACAGTCAGAGGCCCGGGCGTTCTCCCGGGCACAGGAGAGAATCAGCACATGGCAGGAAACTTGCTTCACTTCAACCGGGATCAGTCCACTACGGGAAAAGGAATTGCAGAACATGAAAAATGCAGCACCAAAAATCCTGTTTCTTACGATTGCCGAACCTGCCCTGCCCGGCCTGCCGGTTTTGCTTGCAGTGGCGCCTCCGGCAAGTCGGACTGCAGACAGGAGCAGCGGTGACCAAAGGCATTTCAGAAAAATTACAAAATGCCTTCAGGGTTTCAGTATAAATCCCTGGGAAATACCTGCCAGCTCAAACCTCACGCTCAGCCTCGACTTCCTCTACCACTGCGGGGTCACAGAAATCGACCGGAATTCCACGCGCACTTTCGGCCTCATGAAAGATGATGCCGGGTCCAGCAGGTTTTTAACCCCCAGGGATATCTCTCCTCCCAGGATATGCGATCTCAACTGAAACCGGAGGGGGGGATGTGGCCACGCCACATTCCCCTTATCTATTCCGGCAGGTACAGAGAGCGCAGCGCCTAGTATTCTTCGAGGTGATACCATTCCGCATTTTCGAGCCAGTTGAAGGGCCTGGACACAAAATCAATGATGTTCTCAAGGATGAGATAATGCCTTTTCTCTTCATCGGCAACCTTCAGGAACACTTCTCTCTGCGGCAGCCCTTTCATCTCCTCCGCCTTTTCGAGATAAAAATCCCGTGTCATCTCCTCGATCCCCTGGGCCCTCTTGTAAAGGTCTATTTCCGAACCGTCAGAAATTACTGAGTCCTTTTCCTCTTTCATTTTCACAAATACATTCTTCACGTCCTCCAGGATCGGCGTATCAGGGACCTGTGCAGGCTCGCCCTCTTTCATCTTCCTGAAGATGTCGTAGTGCTTAACCTCCGCATCGGCCAGCATGGTCAATATGTTCTTTAATCCGGCACTCGCCGCCTTGCCGGACAGCTCGCGGTAATAACTCTCCCCGTCCCTTTCCATTTGCATAGCATACTCATAGATATCCATACCGGCGCCCCCTTGTATATTGATCGATAGGTCGTAAGGATCATCGTCCCCGCCGCAATGCAGAGACCGCTTATTCAAATTATATCATTCAACGGTTACAGTTGCTTTCGCCATATAAAGGCAATCAGGGCAATTGCATCAAAATAGCAATTCAATAAAGAACAACGAGATTGCTTCAGGATACGACCCTTCGCAATGACGGGGTGGAATGACAGTCATTGCGAGTCCCGATACGCTCCGGGATAAACTCCGCGCGGCAATCTCAAGGACTTATAAGTTCACCCGACCTTATCATGCGTTTACCCTGTAAAGGCAATTACAGCACCACCTCTGCCATGAACAGAAAAACAGGCACTTCAAATAATTTTATCGCATTGTGAAAGGCTTTGAGTCGTGCCTTCCACCCCTGATGACAGAGGATAGTCAAGTGGGGGAAAGTCCGGGGATGGAAAAAGTTCTTTTTAAGCGCTGTGACAGCGCTTATTTACTCCGTTGATCTGCTGCTGCCCTGAAATTCTTGGCTCTTCTTATCAGGTCGTGCTTCCTCACGCCTTCAGGCGCCTCGATAAAGACAACATCTTCATTCCGCGCAGAAACAATGTCGGCTTCGTCTTTGTCTTTCATTCCCTCAATGGGGAAGAGCTTTCCCTCCAGGCCTGAGGCAAGATATTCCACCGGATCCCCGGCATCGATCCTGTTCCTCAGTCCCACCCTGGCACGGGTCCCATCCACTTCAAGGACAACTCCGACAAGCTCGTGGCTCATCCGGTAGCTTTCCCCGTCAAAATTGTAGTCGCTGTCAGGCTGTTTGCCGAAAAACATCCCTGTCGTATATCCCCGGCTGCTGAACATCGAGAGTTCTGCAAGCCACCGTTCCCGTACCTTGTATTCAGCGCCGCCTCCCAGGGAATCAACGGCCTCCCTGTAAGTCTTCACAACGCCGGCAACATAGTTTATGCCTTTCATCCTGCCCTCTATTTTAAAGCTGTCTATCCCGGCAGCAACCAGGCGCGGCAGATGAGGCAGCATGCAGAGGTCCTTTGAACTCAGGATATAGGTGCCCCGGTCATCCTCAAACACAGGGAAATATTCTCCCTTTCTTTTTTCTTCCATGAGGGAGTACTTCCACCTGCACGAGTTGGCGCACTCGCCGGTGTTCGCGCTCCGCGAGGCAAGAAAGCTGCTTATGTAGCACCTGCCTGAATAGGACAGGCAGACCGACCCGTGGACAAAGACTTCGAGTTCAACAGCGGTCCTGTGCCGTATCTCACTGATCTCATCAAGCGACAACTCCCGCGCAAGCACAAGCCTTGTCGCTCCCAGCGACTCCCAAAACCGAGCGGATTCGGCATTGGTGATGTTCGCCTGCGTACTGATGTGGATATCGATGTGGGGGGCCCTTTTTCTGAAAAGTGCAAACAGTCCGGGGTCCGAAAGGATAACGGCATCGGGCCTGATGTCGCCGAGGAGCGCGATATGCCGCTCGATATCCGGGATGTCACGGTTATGGGGGAATATGTTAACGGTGACATATGCCTTTGCCCCATGCCCGTGCGCATAGGCGATGGCTGACCCCAATTCGCCGGGGCCGAAATTCCCTGCCTTGCCCCGGAGGCTGAACCTCGAATCCCCGAGGTAGACGGCATCCGCCCCATAATGTATCGCGGTCCTGAGCTTTTCAAAGTCACCTGCCGGAGCAAGCAGTTCAGTCTTTTTCATCCTTCTTCTGCATCCTTTGCCTGCATTTCTTGATCGCTTCCCTGGCAAGCTCGTCGCACCGCTCATTTTCCAGGTGCCCGTTATGCCCTTTTATCCATAACCATTCCACGTCGTGCTGCCTGGAGGCCCTCAGCAGCCGCTCCCAGAGGTCCCTGTTCAGCACGTCCTTTTTCTGAGAGTTCTTCCAGTTCTTGTTTATCCAGCCCTCAATCCATTCGTTCATGCCCTTTACAATATAGTTCGAATCAGTAGTGACCTGCACCCTGCAGGGCCTCCTGAGCGCCTCAAGGGCCGATATGACGCCGAGCAGTTCCATCCTGTTGTTCGTCGTCATTTCCTCGCAGCCCGACAGCTCCCTTTCCTTGTCCCCGGCCCTCAGGATGGCCCCGTATCCTCCGACACCGGGGTTCCCGCTGCAGGCGCCGTCAGCATAAATCTCGACAAAGGGTTTATTATCGTGTTCCATAAGACTCTTATAATACCTGTTTTAAACCGTTCATTTCCAAGAGTACGATTCTCATTCAGGGCAAGGGCATCAAAATACCGACGGAGAGATTGCCGCGCCCGATAAAGCCGGACTCGCAAGGACAATTTAACGGCTTGGCCTCAGTCTGTCATTGCGAGGGGCCGTATCCCGAAGCAATCTCTCCTTTGCCGCTTTGATGCGTTTGCCCCGGCTGCTCATTACTTTGACTTTTAAAGAACAGCGCCGTTTTGGTATTATAATTTACTTTATCTGCAATTGGAGGAGAAGAATGAAAAAGTTGCTTATCATTGCTTTATTGATTGTCATATCCGCCGGGTGCCGGCAAAAGCAGGAGCCGAAAGGACAGCAGAACTTCGGGCCCAATCCTATGCAGACTGCGGAAGAAGTAAGAAAGCTCCAGGACATCGTAAAAAGCAACCCTTCCAATGCCGGCGCATGGACCAGTCTCGGCAATGTCCTGATGGATTCCGCCCGTTTTCAGGAGGCAGTTGACGCCTATCAGCAGGCCCTTGCCCTTGACCCTAAAAATGTCGATGTGAGAGTGGATATGGGAACGTGCTACAGGAACTCAGGGAAGCCCGACAAGGCTGTGCAGGAATACAGGAAGGCGCTCGAGATCAACCCGAATCACATCAACGCACACAGGAACCTCGCGGTCGTCCTTGCCTATGACCTTAAAGACAAGGCCCAGGCCGCTGCTGAATTCGAGAAGTACGTTCAACTTGCTCCGAATGCGCCGGATGCAGCGCAGATAAGGCAGACTATCGAGGAACTGCAAAAGTAGACCGGGGCATCCAGGGGGCCGCTTTCTGCAGCAGCAACCGCCCTTCAACGTATTATTTTTTTAATCGCTTGGCTATGTAGATACGGAGAGAGCAGTTGCAGAAGTGCGCCCCTCCGAAAGGCACTGAGAATGCGCATTGCCGGGCGGCCTGCGTCTTTTCTTCATGGCAGATTACAGAGCCGTCCAGCCCGATATCCTCTGCCTTGCAGATATTCTCGAAAGAGGATACGCAGCAACTGAAGTCTTTCGGACACTTCATTGCCGCCCTAAAGCGCTCAATATCTTCTTGCAGAAGTTGTTCCATTTGTCCCGGCGCCCAGGGCTCTTCATCACAGGCTTACGCAGTGGTGGCCCCATAAAAAAGCAATAAAAATAAAATCCTTTTCCAACAATATTTATTGTAGCAGATTCCTTGTACATTTTGTCCAGAGCCCGGATAGCGGGCCCGCTGCAGGTTATGGTCCGCCTGCCGCCGGTAGTTGAGTATTCCGACCCGGGTGTTTTAGAATGTCCTCACCGGCCTTTGAAAGGAATGGTTTTACGGAATGGAATCGTTTTTCAATAAAAAGCAGCTTGCAAAATACCTGCACCTTACCGAAGGGGCCATAGGCCGACTTGTGGAAAGCGGCAAAATACCGGCGGTCAGGACGCCGGCAAATGTGTATATCTTTAAGAAGGTTGATATTGATGCCTGGCTTTCCGAGAGAAAGAGCAAGGTCCGGGAAATCCTTGATGAGGATGAAACACTCTAGTCAAAGATTGAAGGTTGAGGGCTGAATTAAAGAAGAAAAAATAAAAAAAGAATGAGTCCATGCCGTTTTTCAACCTTCAACCCTCAACCTTCAGCCTTTGATTTCTTTACTCCGGGAATATAAAGTAGAAATTGTTTCCGTACTGGGTCGCCTCATACCCCACCACGCCGCCGTGTATTTCAACTGCGTTCCTGATAAAGGCAAGTCCGTGCCCCGTACCCGGCTTGTTCAAGGAATTGGACCCCCGGTATTCCTCCTGAAACAATTCCCCGCGCTCTTCCGGTTTTATATGCGCCCCCGTGGTGAAAACATTGTACTTCACCCCGTTCCGGCCAGGGCCGAAAAAGTCCCTGATGACTTCCCTCCCATAGGACATGTATTTTTTCCTCTCGCCTGAATCGGTGACCACCTCCTGGGTATACTTCAGGGCATTGGAAAAAAGGTTGGCATATACCTGGGAGATGAGGCCGACATCCACAACGCTTATCACTTCCTCGTCCGGGATGCCGCTGAGCCTGTCGTCGATCGCGATCCCCATGTCCCTGAACTGCTCGGCATAACGCTCAAGCTGAAGCTGCACCACGTCCTTTTTCATATTGCAGGGCTTGGTGCGCAGGGTGAGCCGCCCCTGGTCAAAATGGCTCCTGCGGAGCAGGGTCTCAAGGAACAGTGTCATATTCTGGTAGTGCCGTTCTATGTTCCCGAATTCCTCGTTCAGGCTTTGATTCACATCGGTCATCTCCGACAGGATGCGCTTCACAAGGTCCCTGTCGCATTCCTCTCTACCGGCGCATTCAGCGAGATTTTTTTCGATCTCAGCGTTTTTTGCGATCTTTCCCTTCAGCCGCCTCAAAAAGAGCTTATAAACCATGTTGGGCACGATTACGTTATGCTCGATATCAGCGACGAGAGACCGGATAAACCGCAGGTGCTCGACATTTTTCTCCACAAGAAAACGGTTATGGATATTGAAACCGATCCTGTTTGCATACTTCTCGAAGAAAAGCTCGTGGTGCGGCCCCAGCTCTTTGGCCGGATACACCTCAAGCAAGCCGAGCACATCATTGCTGATCTTGAAGGGAAGCTGGGAAATCAGGAATTTCTTGCCGCGGATGGTCAGGACAAGGCTGTCGTTGTCCGCGTGATACGGGCGGTCTGCGGGCCCCACTTCCGGGGGGGGAGGGACATGCAGGCCCTGGTCAGGACCTTCGGTCTGCGCGACAAGGGTTATGTTGGTGGTCCGCTGTTCTATAATGTAGAGGCGCGTTTCCAGGTTGAAAAATATCTTCGGGATAGCGACGCAGAGCTTGTAAAAATCCTCGATACTGTCAAACTCCTGGGAAAGGTCGAAAAAGGTCGCGAGGGCGCTGCTCTCAGTCTGCGTAAAGTTATACTGCCTGAAATCATTCCTTTTACTTTCAATGCGGTCCAGGATATATTTGAAAGTCGCCATTACCGTAAACGCATGAGCCCGCTTTCTGCTACTTTGAAAAGCATCTCATTACCTCGCCTATATACATTCCTCACCTCTTCACAAGGGTGTTCGCTGCTGCCGTTATGAATATATAATTCTATCAGAAATCAATCTCTTATAAAAGCATTTATCGCTCCCCTTTGCCCGGAAGACCCTCGGGCCGGAAACATTGACAACCCCATATTATAGCGATATACTGCTTTTAAGACAGGATGCTTCACATGCTTCGGCGCATCCTGATGGAATACCTGGCTGTTCTGCGATTCATCTGCCGAAAAAACCACAAGCCTTATTCAACCAACAGAGGGATAAACATGAACACCAATAAAGACAATCCGGACGACAAGACGAAAAATCCTCTCTGGAGCCTTGCCTTCATCTTCATTTTCATCATCCTTATTGTCGCCTTGTGGGGCCAGTTTGCGCCTGAGCAGGATTCCCGGTATCAAAAGGTATCTTACAGCACCTTTATGGAACAGCTGAACGCGAACAACATACAGTCAGTCACTATTAAAAAACTGCAGGTGGACGGGGAATTCGTAAAGGAAGTACCCATACGTTTCCCTGACGGTCAGACCAAGCCGGCAAGGTATTTTCAGACCTTCCTGCCGGCTTTTCAGGGAGAAGACCTTCTTACAATGCTGCGGAGCAAAAACGTCGAGATAAATGTCCTGCCGGCAGAGGAAAGGTCTCTTCTGTGGCAGCTTGCAATCGGCATCCTGCCATGGGTGGTCATAATCGGCGCATGGATATTCATCATGAGGAGGGCCCAGCACCAGATGCAGGGAGGAGCGGGAGGCCTCTTCTCGTTCGGCGCAAGCAGGGCCAAGTTATTTGTTGCAAAGAAGACAAGCGTGGCCTTCAAAGACGTGGCAGGGATGAAGCATGCAAAACAGGAGTTGAGAGAGACCATTGAATTCCTGAAAAACCCGGAGAGATTTATAAAGATCGGCGCAAAGGTGCCCAAGGGAGTGCTCCTGGTCGGTCCTCCCGGCACCGGGAAGACCCTGCTCGCCCGCGCTACTGCAGGCGAGGCGGGGGTCCCTTTTTACAGCATCAGCGCCTCGGAATTTATCGAGATGTTCGTGGGCGTCGGGGCATCGCGGGTAAGAGACATGTTCCAGAAGGCCAAGGCTTCCCACCCCAGCATCATTTTCATCGATGAGATCGATGCAGTCGGCAGAACGCGCGGAGCAGGGCTCGGGGGGGGACATGATGAGAGGGAACAGACACTGAACCAGCTCCTCAGCGAAATGGATGGGTTCGATCCCCATGAGGAAGTTATCGTGATGGCCGCGACCAACAGGCCCGATGTCCTTGACCCGGCGCTCCTCAGGCCCGGACGTTTTGACAGGCACATCCTGATAGACCGCCCGGGACTGGAGGAGCGCAGGGCAATTCTCGAGATCCACTCGCGCGGGAAGAGGATGGCTGAGAACATAAATTTTGAAAGCCTCGCGCGGGGCACACCGGGCATGACGGGCGCGGACCTTGAGAATCTCACGAACGAGGCAACGCTGATCGCCCTGAGGAAAGGCAAGGACCGCGTGGATATGAGTGATTTCGAAGAGGCAAAGGACATAATTCTCATGGGCTCTGCCCGGGAAGAGATCATCAGCGACCTGGAAAAAAGAATAACCGCATACCACGAGTCAGGACACACCCTTGTCGCATGGGAACTCCCGCATACCGACCCCATCCACAAGGTCAGCATAATACCCAGGGGCATGTCCATGGGGGTAACACAGCTCATCCCCGAAGAGGACAGGCATTATTACCCGAAGGAGTACCTCATGAACAGGTTAAGCGTGGCCCTTGCCGGAAGAATTGCGGAAAAACTCGTTTTCAAGGATGTAAGCAGCGGCTCACAGAATGACCTGAAAGAGGCCACGTCCCTGGCCGAAAAGATGGTGGCCCAATGGGGTATGAGCGACAGGGTCGGGCCGCTGAATCTCGGGAGGGCGGAGGAGCATCCCTTTTTGGGAAGAGACCTCGGCCAGCCGAAGCGCTACAGCGATGAAATGGCATGGCTTATGGACCAGGAGATACGCAAGCTGATCATCGAGGCGGAGTCAAAGGCGGAAGATATCCTCGCAAAACACAGGCAGGCCCTTGATGATCTGGCTACCGCCCTCATAACAAAGGAGGTACTGGACAGGCTCGAAGTAGAACAGATCATCAAGGAATCGGAAAAAACAATTGAAGCAGGCGTGGTGTAAGGGCAAAGGGGTCAGGATACTGCCTTGCTTTCCGTCAGTTCTTCCACCTCCCTTCTCCCTTCTTCCAGCTCCTTTGCCTGCTCCTGGTCATACCGCAATAAAAGCGCCTGGAATTCTCCCACATGGGTTTTTTCTTCTTTGGCTACATCCATAAAAACTCTTTTGAGGTCCTCGCTGCCGGTCATTGCAGCCATCTGCTCATAGAGATTGACCGCATCAAGCTCCGCAATTATCGCGGCCCTCAGTATCTCCTTGTCCAGGTTGACTTTACTGACATTCTCCAGTGAAACCGGTATCGTTGAAAGCATAGGTCACCTCCTGACTATATTGTATCATCTCACCACAGGAATGCAATCTCTCCATCCGTAATCAGGGAGAGACGGTATGCCGAAAAGCCTTTCATAACGCGATAAAATTATTTTAAGTGCCTGTTTTTTTGTTTCATGGAGAGGTGGTGCAGTAAGTGCCTTTATATGGTGGGAGGGTTCGGCATAAAGGTATCGCAATGAAAGACTTTTCGGCATACCATCCCTCCCCCTTCACCTCTGCCGTCCATCCCTGACCACGATTATGAATTACGATCCCGGGAATTCCCCCCGCGCGGGAGTTGACTTAAGGCCCCGTTGCTATACAATTTAATTAGAAGCCAGGCAAGAAGAAACTTGGTGTTTCAGGAGGTGGACCATGGCAAAAAAAGAGTCGAGAGAGCTGGAAAAAGCAAGGCCGTCGAGGGCCATTTCGCCCTTTGATGAAATGGAGCGGAGGTTTGAAGACCTTATCCGGAGGCCCTTTTCATTGATGGGCCCATCCTGGTGGCCGAGAAGAATGGTTGAGATGGAAGAGGTCGCCCCGGATGTGGATATCTTCGAGGAAAACGGCGACGTTGTAGTTAAAGCAGAACTCCCGGGAATCAGGAAAGAGGACATAGAGGTGAATTTCACCGATCATATGGTGACCATTTCCGGAGAAAAGAAAAAAGAGGAGAGGATCGAGGACAAAAACTACTACAGAGTGGAACGCTCATACGGCTCATTCACCCGCTCTCTTGAAATACCCTCCGAAGTGCAGACCGACAAGGCAAAGGCGAAATTCCACGACGGCATCCTTGAAATAAGGGTCCCGAAAACCGAAGAGGCCAAAAAGAAATCTCAGAAAGTAACGGTTGAGTAACAGCAGACACCGCAGGCCGGAACGGGAGCCCGACAACGGCTCCCTTTTTTATTCCGATGTTCATCCGGGAGGTCCTTTCCGCGCCCGACCCGGGGGATGTGCTTACTGCTTTGTGAAGCCGCTTCTTTTAATAACGGCAATAAACACGATGAACAATACTGCGGACAAGCTTGCCGTTATCGCACCGAAATAAAACGTTGCAGACGGCGACACCTGGTCCCACAGCCAGCCTCCTATCAGGCTTGCGGGGAGCATCGCTACGCCCACCACAGTGTTATAAACACCGAATGCGGTGGCCTTGAAATCCGGGGGGATGACGGTGCTGAGAAACGCCTTTTGTATTCCCTCGGTAAGGCCCATGAAAAGGCCGTAGAAACCGAATAATATCCAGACGGCGCGGGGACCCGGCGCAACGGCGAACCCATAATAGAGTACGGCAAACAACACGAACCCCAGGAGGATGAGCCGCTTTTTCCCGAACCTGTCCGCTGCGATGCCGGCGGGAAGGGCCGACAGTGAATAGACGAGATTGAAAAGCAGGTAAATCACAGGGATCATCACCGGCTTAATCCCTATCTGCTGCGCCCTCAGTATCAGGAACACATCGCTCGAATTTCCAAAGGCGAACAACCCGGCAATGGCGACAAAGAACTTGAACCGCCAGTCGAAATGCTTCATGGTCAGCTTCGGCCTTTCCGCATAAGCGGCAACGGCCTTCTTCTTTTCCGTGATGAAAAAGATGATCAGCAGCACAGCAATGATGCCGGGGACCATGGAGAGCCGGAAAACTTTGCGGTAATCGTTCGAAAGCATCCCGAGGAGGAAGAAGGCCAGCGCAGGCCCCGCCACCGCGCCCATAGTGTCCATCGCACGGTGAAAGCCGAATGCCCTCCCGAGTGCCGTCATGTCCGCTGATTCGGCAATGATGGCATCGCGGGGAGCAGTGCGGACCCCTTTCCCGAACCTGTCCATGAAGCGGAAACCCATGACCTGCTGCCAGCTATACGCCGAAGCAATGAAGGGCCTGCTCAGGGTCGAAATGCCGTAGCCTGCCGCCATCAGCCATTTGCGGTTGCCTATCGTGTCCGAAAACCAACCGGAGAAGACCTTCAGAAGGCTTGCAGTGGATTCGGCGATTCCCTCAATAAGACCGATAACGGATTTGTTCACTCCGAGAATATTTGCAAGGAAAAGCGGAACGAGAGGGTAAATCATTTCGGAACTGATGTCCATAAAGAAGCTCACCAGTCCGGCAATGGTTACGTTTTTACCAAAACCGAAAAATCCCCTGTTTTCTTTCACCAGAACCTCAGCCCTGCCTTTAATAGGCGCTCCCGATTTCTCTACCGGATTTTTGCGCAATGACAGCTTGCGCCGTATCTTTTGCCTTCAGCTCATTCCGGCGCTTTCAGGCCATGGTCACGACGGTTACTCCCTTTCCTCCCTCTTTGAGTTCGCCGCTTCTGAACTTTTCGACAAGGGGATGTCCTTCCAGATGCTCCTGCACTGCCTTGAGCAGGATGCCTGCGCCGATCCCGTGTACAATCACAACCTCCCGGAGGCCTGCGAGTGAGGCGTGGTTGAGAAAGGGTTCAAGCCTTGAGAGGGCCTCATCAACTCTCAACCCCACAAGGTTTATCTTAGTTGGGACCGTCGCGTCATGGCCTCCGGAATAGGCGCCTGTATATGCAGCTGTTTTTTTCTCATCGAGCGGCTTGCCCCGCTTGCCCCTGATATCCGATGCAGGGACTTCGATCTCCCTGCCCCCTGCCCTGACTTTTACCCTGCCCTGCTTTCTGCTGATCCCGGCAATCACGGCATCGTACCCGAGTGTCATGACAAATACGGAATCGCCTTCCTTTATTTCATCAAGGGAAGGCGCAGCCGCGGCATCAAACTTCCTGAGCTTTCCCGTGACCTGCTCCTGCATTGCCTCTGCCTGCTTTATCGCCTCGCGCTGCGCAGCTTTGTCTTTTTTCCTCGCCTCTTCAAGCAGGGAATATACCTGCCGCTTGATATCGGAGACAATGCCCGACGCTTCCCGGTAAGCGCCTTCAAGCAGTTCTTTCCTGCGCATTTCAGCTTCGGACAGCGCTTTCTCCGCACGCCTGCTCTTTTCATCCGCTTCCACCCTCTGCCGCTCAAGTTCCCGGAGCATCTGCTCATAGCGGGCCCTCTTTTCATTCAGGTCGGCGACCAGGTTGTCGAATTCCACCTTAACACCTCCCAGCATCCCCTTTGCAGAATCGATAATACTGTCGGGCAGGCCGTATTTCCTGGCGACCTCAAGTGCGTGGGACTGGCCCGGCTCGCCGATTCTCAGCCTGTATAAGGGCGTAAAGGTCTTCTGGTCGAATTCCATGGAGGCATTGAGCATGCCCTCTGTCCTGTGCACAAATCCCTTGATGTCCGTGAGATGCGTTGTGGCGAACGTAAGCGCCCCGCTGTCCTTCAGCTCTTTCAGGACAGCGCATGCAAGAGCGGCCCCTTCGTTGGGATCAGTGCCTGTGCCGAGTTCGTCGATCAGGACAACGGCCTTGTCGTCGGCCCTCTTCAGGATTTCAGAGATATTCGACACATGGGCGGAGAAGGTGGAAAGACTATTCTCGATCGACTGCTCATCGCCGATATCGACAAGCAGGGTGCGGATATCCGGGAAGCTGGAGGACGAATCCGCAGGCACCGGCATACCGCACAAGGCCATAAGCAGGAGCAGACCTATGGTCTTGATCGAAACGGTCTTGCCGCCCGCATTCGATCCGGTGATTACCATCACGGTCTTGTCTCCTCCCAACTGTGCATCGAGGGGAACAACCTGCCTCAGGCCCTCACCCTTCCGGAATGCAAGCAGCAGGAGCGGATGCCGCCCGTTCACAAGGCTGATCATCCCTGAATCGTTGATTCGGGGTATCTGCATCTGCAACTGGTCGGCAAACCGCGCAATGCAGTTCAGGACATCGAGGTGGATAAGCGTTGCAAACCGGCTCTCCATTTCATCGGCGACTCCCCTGATTTCGCTGCTGAGGTTCCTCAGGATGCGTATCTCCTCCGCCTTCTGCTCGGCGATGAGATTTTCGAGTTCGTTCGAAAGGCTGATAATGGTAAGGGGCTCGACAAAGGCGGTTTCACCGGACTTGGATACGTCATGGACAACACCGGGCACCTGCCCCTTGGAATCCATCCTTACAGGGATGACCCACCTGCCCGACCTGTTTGTAATGAAGTCGTCCTGCAGGAAAACAGCCACGCGCTCATCCCTCACGATCTCGTCAAGCCTTTTCCTGATCCTGCTTTCCTGCCTTCTGACCTGGGCCCTCAACCCGGAGAGCAGGGAGGACGCGCTGTCGAGGATATTGCCCTCGCTGTCGACAGACCTCCCAAGGATTTTCAGGAGATCGGGAAAGCCGGTCAGGTATTCCGTGAACTCCCTGAGAAAGGGGAGGCCTTCCCGTTCGCTGATCTGCCGGGATATTTCGGACATGATATTCAATACGGGAATAAAGGTCGAAAGCTCCTGCGAATCGAGCACCGCGCCTTCAGGCCGCGATTTTATAATCAGGGGATGGATATCGGAAAACCGGGATATCCGCAGCGCATCGCCCTCCTGGATCATCCTCATGACTTCATGAACCAGTCCCAGTCTCTCCTCGATGTCCGTTCTCCTGCCGAGGGGCCGTATATCCAGAACAGCTGTCCCGGAGACATCGCTGTTCGCGAACCCGGAGATCACTGCAAGGAGTTTGCGGAATTCAAGCAGGGTGAGCGTTGCTTCGGATATCGAGTTCCGCTTTGCCGCAGGAAAGAAATGGCCGGGGGTTTCCATTTCGGTAAAATCAGTCCCCTTTTACAAAAAGGGAAAGGACAATACTGATAACGCTGATCACCAGCGCCCCCCAGAAGGCTGCGCTGAACCCGGCAACATGGAACCCCAGTTTCAAGGCCCCGGACACGGCACTGGTCAGCCAGAGCATAACCCCGTTCAGCACAAGGGTGAACAGGCCCAGTGTCAGTATGAGCAGAGGGAAAGTCAGGAGTTTCAGAAGCGGGCGCACAAACGCGTTGAGCGCTCCGAATACCAGGGCCACAAGCAGGAAGGCCATAGGCTCACCGGTATAAGTAATACCCGAAATCACCCGCGTGGCAATCCACAAAGCAACCGTATTAATAAGCAGACGGATCAGGAAATGCATATCAACCTCACTTATAAGAAAAGCACGAAATTCTAAGCACTAAATCCTAAACAAATTCAAATAACCGAAATCCAAAACGGTTTTGAGCATTTGAATTTTGAATTTAGATATTGTTTAGAGTTTCGTGCTTAGGATTTAGAAATTCTCCTTTGTTTAGGATTTCGTGTTTAGAATTTAGTGTTTCCAACTCTGTGCCTCTGCTTAGAGCATACCATATGCGGAAGCCTTCGGTAATCCCGGCAAAGCTTTATTTTCCCGCCGGTCCCTCAGGCGGGGCAGGCAACTGGGGAGGCGCCTGGTCTGTCTCAAAGACGGCAACGATCCTCGTGTTCTGGTATCTCTCATGCTCCTTCATTGTGACATTTTTCGGACTGTATACGTCGCCTGTCCCGTACACCTTGTAAAATTCGTGCGGGATGTTCACAAGGTACTTATCTATAGTCTCAACAGGGAACTCGGAACGGTTCTTTGCCAGCTTCCGGTTCGTCTTCCTGTCACCGGTGGCGGATGCGCTCCCTATGGAGATAAACAATATCTTTCTTCCCCTGCTTTCCCGTGCCAGGTAATCCGTAAATCTGACCAGCCTTTCATATTCAAGAGAGCCCTTCCCTACCCTGCTCGCTCCCAGGGGGAAAAAGATCGTTATCTCGCCCGTGCCCTGGCTCTTCGACAACTGCTCAAGCATGCGCAGCGCGCTCTGTGCGGTTTCGTAGTTCTTCTGGAGCGATCTCTGGGCAATCTCTGCATTTTTCTGGTCTGTCTCCAGCATCTGCTCCGTTGTGTCTTCCAGTTTTTGCATGGATTTTTTCAACTCTTCCCGGCTCTTCAGGGACTCCTTCCGGTTCTTCAGAGACTCGCTGCTGATTTCCCTGATCTCACCCATTTCCCGGGAAGCCATGTTGTGGGAGTCTACGAATATCTGGGCCAGTGTGCTTGCCTGTTCCTTTGATGCCCCGCCGAACAGCGTACCATTGGGGAACACGATGGTCTTATCTTTCATCTGCAGCTCTTTAGTATTGCCCGCACATCCACTGATAAGAAACAGTGCAAGAATTCCTGTCAAAAGTTTTCCGGACATAGCTTCGCTCCTCAAGATTGATTTTAACGTCCTGACATTATAACAAATCCCGCGAATATATCCGCTGGAGACAAGACAGGGCGAACGCACTATGAAGCGTTTGCCTTGGGATTGCTTACGGCAGCAGAGTAAGGGCTTCGCAATGGTTCGGCCTTACCGCGGAAAAATGCCTCCTGTCGGTAGTCAGTATTTTATGGATTTTCAATCTTTCGGAAATGGCGATTATGGATGCGTCTACGAACCCGATATTAAAATCCTTATACTTCTTCAAGAGTTCGATACACCGGCTTAAATCACCGGCGTTGAAATGCTCAACTGCAAGCTCCCTGCCTGCCAACGAGCTGATAAACCCGGCTTCGGCAGATTGTCCCAGATATGTGTTGAGGAGATAGCATGCTTCAGGGATAACCGGAGAAGGAATGATCAGCCTGCCCTTGAAAGCGCCTGCAAAATCCGCGGCTTTACCGTGCCATGAGTCCTTTATGTCAGCCAGCGCATAAATGATCCCGGTATCGACAACGACCGCTTCTATTTTATAATCTTTTTCCAGAGCAACTCCTCGTGCTTTTCAGCGATATCTTTCCTGCCGCTGTCACCGATACCGATAAAAGACAATCTCTTTTTTCCATGTCTTTTTTGCTTGATGTAATTCTGCATGGCCTCCCTTACAATTTCAGCCACACTCCTGTTTTCTTCTTTTGAAATCTCCTTGATCTCATCCATCAAACTGTCGTCGGCAAATATGGTGGTTCTTTTCATAACAACCTCCTGTCATATGTATGATATATGACATAACCCTGTTTGTCAAAGGGAAAAAACCGCGGGGGCGTTCAGCTTCGCAGCTCTTTGCCTGATTTTTGATCCTTACCTGCTCTTCTTCTGCCTTGCCCTTTTTCAGTTCCCGCCTTTTTCAGGGATGCGACAAACTCCAGTTTCCCGGCCCTTCTCATCTTCTTTACCCTGCACTCCAGCTTTCTTGCCTCTGTCCCGTCTTTGCAGGAAACCACTCCAGCCAGCCTGAAGGGAGAAAACGCCCGGACAAACTTGCTGCCCCTGCCCTCGCGATGTGCCCTGAGACGGCCCTCCAGGTCATTGCTGATGCCTGTGTACAAGCGGCCCCCCCTGCAGGTGAGCAGATAGAGGACCCATGCCTTTTTTTTCACCCGGCTGCTCCGCCTGCTACCCCGGTGGAACCGAACCCACCCTCGCCCCTTGTCGTTGCAGCCAGCTTTTCCTCCGGAACTTCCCGGAACGCCAGTTCCGGGACAATGTTTATTACGCCCTGGGCAATTCTGTCGCCTGTCCTGATAACAAGGGGCGTCCGCACCATGCCGATAAAGGACCGGAGGAACTGCCAGAAGCCGCGATAGTTCAGGGTAGGACCGTGGTACACGATAATGCCTATCTCTCCCCGATAGTTGCTGTCTATCGTGCCTGGAGAGTTTGCAAGGAAGAGAGAAGTCTTCAGCGACAGTCCGCTTCTGGGCCTGACCTGGAGTTCGCACCCCCCGGGCAGCTCCACCTTGAGTCCCGTGGCGACGAGCTTCTTTTGGAAAGGATAGATGACTGCATCCTCTGCAGCTGCGAGGTCAAAACCCGCATCGCCGTCATGGGCGAACTTCGGGACCTGCGCGGTGTCCCTTACCTTTGACCATTTAATTTCGAGCATTGCATTCCCTCCTGCAGTCCCCCTTGCCGTGCTGAATTCTTTGCCTCTCCGGCAAGCAAAAATACCGTTGTATACTACAGCCGGAGACGCGAAAAAACAAGTCGGAGACCGTTGTGTCATACCGTTGCTGTCGGGGCGAGGCGCCTCCCCTGCTCCCCGAAGCCGACCCTGATGACCGGGAGATTGTCAAGGCGGTGGTCGCTATGGGGTGCAACCTGCAACTGAAGGTCATTGCCGAAGGAGTGGAAACCGATGAGCAGTTATCTTTCCTTCGGGATAATAATTGTGATGAGATACAAGGGTTCCTCTTCAGCAAACCCCTTCCTCCTGAAGAAGTGGAGAGACATCTCTCCTTAAAAATGGATTTCCGAGAATAAAAGGGCCCCCCGCAGCTTTCGCTGCGGGGGGCGCCTGGTGACATTTCCATACAGGTGATTTCAGGTCACCTGCAGGCCATATCCGTTATGGTGTGGTATAGGTGATGACCAGTTTCGGCCTCTGCCCCGTATTGGCGTTCTTGCTGGAACCGAAATACCGGTTGCTGTCCGCAGCAGCCGAGTTGTCGGAGTTCAGGAGCAGTCCGTAGTTCGTGCTGCTGTTGTTTACCCAGGACTGTACCATGTTGGTCACGTTCCATGACTTGTATCCCTGGGTCAGATCTATTGCCTGAACATCATCAGCCGTTGCAACATCCCCCTCTCCAAGAGGAATGTTGCTGTACGTCTTCCCTGTCACGGCGTCCCATGCCCCCGAGCTGCTGTAGTTGTAACCCGTAGCCTGGGAAATCACCGGGTTTTTGTTGATCACCTTATGTGCGGAGATATTGTAAAGGCTCTTTCCGCCTGTCCCGCTGACGCCCTGCATGTACAGCGACAGGGTTGCGCTGACTATAGTTGATCCGGCCGGGATTGACGACAGGTCCCACTTCATCAGTATCGTATTGGCAGGCTGGTTCGCCGGCCAGGTGTACGTGTTCAGCTGCGTGCCCGCCGAGTAATTGGAGCTGTTAAGGCCGACAAAGGTGTCCTGCACCGTATTCGGATGGTTGCTTGTCGCCGTGTTGCCCCACTCCTCTGTTTTGGTAGTGGAGGTCGAAGACGGCGGGGTAGTAGTAGTGGTTGCAGGAGATATCAAGATAGCGCCTACCTTTGCGTAGTCGACTACTGATTGGAAAGCAATGGTGAGCTGCCCATTGCTGACGGTGGCAGGCAGGGTGACATCATAGGCATTATTCTTGCCCGCCTTTGCATAGATGTCGAGATTGCTGATCACCTGCGTGCCGTTGAAGCTCACATTGAAGATTCTCCGACCCGCACCGCTCCAGTAGATCTCCGCGAACTTGAGCGTAACGTTATAGGCGCCGTTTGCCAGCGGGACGTTGTAGGAGAAATTCCCGTAGCGCTCGCTCTTATAGAGAGTGCTGTCGGAAGTACCCGCGACCGCAGCGGTGGTCGAGGCGGCGTATCCTCCCGAATATGCAGCGTCGGCACTGTAAACCGTTCCCGCTGCGCTTGTATACTGTGCGCCTCCCGCATTCGTCGCGAAGGAAGCGGATGCAGCTGTCGCAGGAGTTGTGGAGGTTGCAGAAAACGATGCAGCTATCGTATGTGCGGCAACGACATTGCTGAAGGTGTATGTGCTTACCGCACCAACGGAAGCGCCATCCACCTTCACATCAGTGATGCTATATCCTGTGCCCGGAGCAATAGTGAATGCCTGACTTGCTCCGGAATTCACTTTCACTGTACCTGAGGGGCTGATGCTTCCGCCGCTGCCTGCTGAGGCCGTTATCGTGTACGAGGTCGCCGTCGTGGTGTTGAGATTAAAGGCGGCGGTAATGGTTTGTGATGAGTTTAGTGTTGTACTGCACTGCCCTGTTCCAGAGCATCCCCCTCCTGACCACCCGGCGAATGTCGAGCCGGTCGCAGGAGTCGCTGTCAATGTCACGACTGTGCCCGCGCTGTACGATCCCGTACAGGCGGCGCCGCAGCTTATCCCTGTGCCTGTCACTGTTCCGGTCCCTGTGCCGGCCTTGCTGATCGTCAGGGACTGCAGCGCAGCGGTTGTCTTGCTGACTTCGTTGGAATAGGCGCTTTCAGTGCCTGTCGTGTTGTATGCGGTGGCTGCAAAGTAGTAGGTAGCCCCATCGGTAAGGTTGGGAACAGTATAGCTCGTCACATTGCCGGCCTTGACGGACTGGGTATATTTACCCGATGTTGTGCCGTAATATAGTTTGTAGCCCGCCAGGTCCTTCAACGCCGTGCCGTCCGTGTTTGTGGTCGGCGGGGTCCAGGAAAGCTGGGCGCTCCCCGCAAAGAGAATGGCGGAATTGAAAACCAGAGAGAGCATCAGGACCACAAATACGACCCTATTACCAAATGGGAACCCTTTTCTTTTTCTCATCTCATACTCCTTTTTTTTGATCCGGAAAAACTGGAACTTGTGACCTGTATTCTGAAGGAACATGGAAAGAGAAAGCTGTGATTGGAATCACAGGCAGGGCTGCAGGTTTAACGGAAGTACCGGACGTTGGGCGCTAAAGGGCCACAGGGCCGTGCCTTTGCACAAACGCACGGCCCTGTGGTTCATTATAAAAAAGCTTCAGCGCAGGCGCTGCTCAGGGTTTCGGGGGCTCCCACTCATTATTCGTATTCCGACCTTTCTCATAATACAGCCGCAAGGCAACACCAATCCTGTTGTCGTAATAGTCGGATGCGCTGTTGTTCTTATAACGGTAATTTGCATAATTATAGGAAAAGGTAATGCCTGCCCAGCGCCTTATGTTGTAGGTCAGCTCCGAGCTGATGCTTATCACGTCGGAATCAGACCCGGAATTTCCTATTGATCTGAACATGCTGTATGCCGGTGATATGGAGAGCGCCCAGCGGGGCGTCAAAGGCTTTTCAAACCGGAAACTGATTACCTGTGACTTGAGCGGACTCTGCTCCTCAAGGCCCGGTACAACAGCCTGCCTGTAAGCAAAGGTTGCGCTCCCCTGCGCAAAGCGCTTGGTTAAATCCAGACCGCCGCTGAAGTAAACGTCCCGTTTCACGTCCCGCTCTATGTTTACGAGCACTGCCCCGCCCGTGGCGCTCATGGTCAGCGTCGGGGTGAGCCGGTGGGTTATTCCCAGGACATACTCCTGCGAATCCGCATCATTGCCGGCGCTGTAATCATACTCTGTAAACCTCGCATTCGCTGAAATCGTGCTCCGTTCGCTCAGGGTATAAGCAATGCCTGCATCGCCGGAGTAGGAATTGACATCGCTCAGGTCCGACTCCTTGTTGCTGGTGTCGATATAAGAGCCGCCGAGCGTGTACGAGAAATGCCCGCCCGGCTTATACGACAGACTTCCGGAAAGGCTGTTCACCAGCCGCTCAGCGCGCCTCCTTACCGGTCCCAGATCGGAAACGATGATCAGTTCTCTCAACTCCTTTGATATGACCAGGATATCATCCGCGGCAAAGCTCACCTTGTCCGACACCTGGAGCCGGCCGTGAGCGCCGGCCACCTGGGAGACCGTGTTCAGTTCATCGTGGGAGTTGTAATAACTGAAAATCGGGGAGTAATCGGCCCGCAGCTCGGAATCCGCGGACCTCAGGGCAAGATTGACCCTGGGGATGACCGACGTAACGAAATCGCTCTCACGGTTCGTCTTGCTCAACAGTATATTGTCGTCGTATTCCTCGGAAAGCGAGAGGGAGGCCCCGGGGCTGAACTCATAGGCGCCGGCCGTCAATACAGAAGAAAACCATACAGCAATAATGAATACCAGGACCTGCTTTTTCATCCTGCCTCCTTAACTGTAATGCATGCTTTTTCCAACCAAAACTCCTGTTCATGGAAGCAAATCCCGTACCCGTTTACTACCTGTTGCCCTTTTATAAACTTATCATTACCCACATCGCAAGTGGGAATGGAAGGGGCGGAAGATATAGTTGTATTGCGGCAATTCCCCCTTAGAAAAGGGGGATTAAGGGGGTTGTTATAAATGCAACTGGAACGATACAATCCCCTTGAGCCCCAAAGAAACAACCCCCTGCACCCCCTTTACTAGGGGGGAATATAAAGACACCCGGGGATGACGATCTTTTTGCGGGAATCTTTCTTTGGAAAATGTAACTTACTGGTAAGATATTCTATTTTCTCTGAATAAAACTTACCATATGGGTAATGATAAGTTTGTTAAGGGGAATATAAAAATGCTCAACAGAGGGACTTGTTGTTATCGTATTATTTGCAGACAAGCCCTAACTGTATCCGAAGGAAACACCCGGGCCTTTTCAGTGTTGCCGAAAGATACATTTCCCCAACCGCTGCCGTCCGCGCCTGCATTGCAAGCACCTCCGGGTTCAATCCGCCATTTTGCAAATGTGTATCCAAAGGGAACAACTCCCCGCTTTGCCGGGGCCGGGCCCGGCTGTAAGCTTTTAAGGCTGTGTACGCCGCCGGACATTCCGTGCTTGATAATACTGTCCTTTTTGCAGGTCTCCGGCAAGCGCCCCTTTCCCCGGGCTCCCGGGAAAGGGCGAAGGGCCGGCCCCCCTCTTGGCATAATCATTGCTTTTAGAATTGAGGTACATTCCCGGGCGGACAAAAGGCCCGGGGATAATACGTCGATAATTAAAACCTCACTTGATAGGCCAATAATGATCGGTTTGAGATGCAACAGACCTTTTGGTCATATGCACTGTAACTGAAAGGGCGAAGCTATACGCCGGAAAGAGTGGCGATACGCTGTTCCTCCTGAACACTACACCTTATCCTGCAGTGCGGCGACCTTTTATCCCGGACGCCGCCCCGCCCGAAGCGGCCACCCTGCACTGCCCCTGCGCGCAGGGGTCGCCCATGACCTGTACCGCAAAAAGGCATTCCGCTTTCATGAAAGGGGCGATGCCGTACAAAAAAATTCTTCACAGGAGAACAAGGAGGAGAAATGAGGAGTAATATCTTTTCAATCTTCGCAGCCGCTGTGTTCATTTGCGCCGTATGCGGGGCATCGCCCGGCGAGGCCTATATTATAGGTGAAGAGGACATGCTCCAGATATCGGTCTGGGGGAATCCGGACCTGAGCAGCCATATACCGGTTGCGCCTGACGGCATGATATCCGTGCCCCTTATAGGCGATCTGAAAGCCGCAGGTCTCACTCCCCAGGAACTCAAGTCCGTGCTGGAGAAGGAGCTTTCCAAGTTCATTAAATCGCCGACGGTAAGTGTGCTCGTAACGGCAATAAACAGCTTCAAGATCTATGTGCTCGGGGACGGCATAGCAGCATCCGGGGCCATCTCTTTAAGGAGGGAGACGACCCTTGTTCAGCTGCTTGCGCAGCTCGGCTCCTTTAAATACGCCAACCTCCACGATGCCTATATCATGAGGGACGGGAAACGGCTCGACGTCGATTTTTTCAAGCTCCTGGTAAAGGGGGACGCCGCTCAGGACATGCAACTCCAGCGGAATGACGTCATCTTCATCCCCGACAATTTCGAGCAGCGCATCAGGATCATAGGCGCTGTAAAAACACCGGGCATTCTCCCCTACACAGAGGGCATGACCGCGCTCGATGCAGTATTGAGCGCCGGGGGCTTTACCGAGTTTGCAAGCCAGAACAATGTCGTTGTTGTGAGGAAAGAAGGAAGTGAGGCCAAGAATATAGAGGTAAGGTTGAAGGATGTCATCAATAACAAGGACAACAGCAAAAACCTGCATCTCAGGCCGGGAGACCTCGTCTCAGTTAAAACCGGGATTTTTTAGGAGGAAAACATGCCAGAAGGTGGTTTGCCGGAATTCGACATCAGGCGTTACTGGGGAATACTGCAGAGGAGAAGATATGCAGCCCTTTCAATAGCACTTGCCGTAGTATCTCTGTTTACCTGGGGCAGCCTGTTCTGGCCCAAAACGTACGAGGCAAGCTCAACGGTGTTTGTCGAGCGGAGTTCGCTCATCAACCCGCTCATACAAGGGGTCGGGGTGCAGGGCAGTATGGAAGACAGGCTGAGGAACCTCAGGAACAGCATTACAAGCAGGAATATCGTCGAAAGGGTCATCAAGAAACTTAACCTTGACGCAAAGATCAGGACAGCAGAGCAATATAACGGCTTTATCGATGGTTTGCGGAAAAACATAAAGGTGACCGTAAAAGGTTCACGGGGAGATACCGAGACCGACCTGTTCACCATCTCTTACAGAGGAAGCGACCCCAGGATGGTAAGGGACATGGTCAATTCCCTTGTAAGCGAGTATATCGAGGAAAACGTCAGCTACCGGAGGAGCGACGCATACGGGGCGGTGGATTTCATCCAGAACCAGCTTTCCGAATACAGGGCCAAACTCGAAGAATCAGACAAAGAACTCAGGGAATTCCGGGAAAAATACCCGCAGATGGTCCCGCAGAACGAATCCACGCTGCTCGGCAGGCTGGAGTCCTTTAAGGCCGCGGGGATAGATACAGAGATAAGGCTGAAGGAACTTTTGAGGAAAAAGAACAGCCTGAAGAAGCAGCTTTCAGGTGAAAAAGAGCTTACCGTCGCATTTATAACAAGGGAGGGTTCGCCGCAGGCAAGGCTTGACGCCCTGAACAACCAGCTCATGGTCTTAATGACCAGGTACACTGAAAGACACCCTGAAATAATAAAGATAAAGGTCGAGATAGAAGAACTGAAAAAGCAGATCGCCCAGGCCAGGACATCGCAAAAGAACAGCGCAGGCTCGGAGACCGCGGCCATGAACCCGGTATACCAGCAGATCAAGGAGGAGCTGTCAAAAACAGAGGCGGAAATAGAGTCGCTCAGGGCAAGGACATCAGAACTTTCAAGGCAGCGCAATGCAACGCAGGGAGAGCTGGGGCGCATGCCGAAAGAGCAGGAGGAATGGTCGAAACTCCAGAGGGACAGGACCGTTTACCAGAGGCTCTATGACGACCTGTTGCAAAAGCTCGAAAATGCAAAGGTCTCTAAAAACCTGGAACTTACCGACAAGACAGCCAGCTTCAGGGTAGTGGATTCCGCCATTCTCCCCAACACCCCGGTCCGCCCCGACAGGGTCACCTTCATACTCCTGGGGATCCTGTGCGGCATCGCATCAGGTATCGGTACGGCCCTGGGGCTCGAGAATTTCGACCGCTCGTATAAAGACGAGGAGTCCATTGAAGCGGATCTCAAACTCCCGGTCCTGGCCTCGATCCCCGATATATTCACCATGGAAGACGATTCAGCGGGGAAAATGCTCGACAAGAAGGTTTTCACCTTTGCCGGCGCATACCTCCTTGTTATAGGGTTGATACTGGCGAAAGAGATGCTCCATAAATTCATGGGGATCAACATCATCCAATTCTAGGCGGAGGAACAATCATGAGCAGAAGAGAGGCAGCACTAGAGGAAGCGCTGAAAATAAGGGAGGCCGGGAAAGGGCCTGCTCCGGCCGGCGGCATGCAGGAGACCGTTGAGGAACTGACCGACCTTCCCCGTTTTGAAGCAGGGGAGACCGCAATAGACCCCGCAAGGGTGGATAAACACGTCGTCTGCATAACGGAACCCCATTCTCTTGCAGCGGAGCAGTACAAGAGAATCCGGGCGCGGATCATCAAAGGCACTGCAAAGAGTTTTCTGAACACGATTATGGTCACAAGTCCGGACGTGAGCGAAGGCAAGTCGATAACGGCATTGAACCTCGCAATCACCCTGGCAAAAGAAATCGACTATACCGTACTCCTCGTAGATGCCGACCTGAGAAACCCTTCAATACACAGGTATCTCGGGATGGAGCCCCAATACGGACTCAGCGATTATCTGGAAGGCAGGGTGAAACTCCCCGATGTCCTCATCAAGACCGGCATCGGGAAACTCGTTGTCCTGCCGGGAGGCAATGTCCCGGCTAACCCGTCGGAACTCCTCTCTTCGGAAAGGATGAGGAGCCTCGTACACGAGATGAAGCTCAGGTATAAAAACAGGTATGTTATCTTCGACTCATCCCCCCTGCTCGTCACAGCGGACCCGCTCTCGTTAAGCGGCTATATGGACGGCATTATCCTCCTGATACAGGCTGCCCGCACTTCATCCAGAACCGCATCACAGGCGGTCTCCCTTTTAAAGGACCGCACGATCCTGGGAGTGATCTTCAACAAAGTGCCGCAGTATCTCTCGAGCACCATATATCCCTACCATTACGAGTACGGGCAGCAGGGGGCGGTAAAAGTATATCGGTACGGGCAAAAGCCTAAACAGGCAACCGCGCAGATCACAACCATCAAATAACAAATTCCAGGAATAAAACTCCGGGAAAAAGTTTCTGCGTTTTGCGCTTTTGGACCTGGAGTTTAAGGAGCTTCCGTGTATACTTCATTCTTCGAGCTCACAAGCAAGCCGTTCCAGCTTACGCCTGATCCTGATTTTCTCTTCATGAGCAAGGCCCATAAAAGGGCCATTACCTACCTCAACTACGGGATCAACGACAACAATACCGGGTTCATCCTGGTGACCGGGGAGGTAGGCGCCGGGAAGACCACCCTCATCAGGAACCTCATGAGGGGATTGGGAGGGAATGTAAAACTTGCCCGTATCGACAATACCAAGGTGACCTCGGAACAGCTCATCCTTATGATGAACGAGGACTTCGGCCTTGACGTGAAGGGCAAAGACAAAACCCGGATGCTGGGAGAGCTCACAAGCTTTCTCATAAACGAGTATGCACGGGGGAGAAAGCCCATGATCATCATAGATGAGGCCCAGAACCTCTCTCCCGATATGCTGGAGGAAGTAAGGCTCCTTTCGAATCTCGAAACAGACAAATCGAAGCTCATACAGATAATACTGGTCGGCCAGCCGGAGTTGAGGAACACCCTCGCCCTGGCGGAGCTCAGGCAGCTGCGGCAGCGCATCAATATAAGCTGCCACATCCTGCCCCTCTCCGCAGAGGAGACGGAAGAGTATATATTCCACAGGCTGGAAGTTGCCGGGAACCGGCAGGCCATTCAGTTCGATGACGGGGCAGTCGAAGCCATTCACAACTTCAGCAGGGGCACCCCAAGGCTCATCAATATCATTTGCGACTTTCTCATGCTTTCCGCTTTTATCGAAAAAACAAAAAAGATATCCCTTAATCTGGTCAAAGACCTCATCGGGCAAATCGAGACTGAGAATAATTACTGGCAGGATGAGGCCCCGGCCAAAGGCCCTTCAGGCAACCGCCCGGGCACGCTCAAAGAGATATTTGCCCGCCTGAAAAAGCTTGAGGGGATCCCCTATCAGGAAGCAATTCCACCGGCAGAAAAGCAGGAGATACTCGAAAGGCTCTCCGCTGCGGAAAACACGGTCGCAGAACTCAAAACCAAAATAGCGGAGGTGGGCGGCAACCAGACAGACAACCGGATCATCTACGTCATGAAGGAGCTGGAAGCGCTCAAAGAAAAAATCACCCTCCTCGAAAGGCAGGACCGGCCTGAAGGCAAAGCGCTTGCAAGAAAGCGAAGAAACATATGGGAAAGGATATTCAATTAAAGACAAATCCTAAGCAAGCGACAAGCTCTGAATCCTAACACCTAAATCCTAAACAAAAGGAGAAATTCTAAATGCGAAATCCGAAACTCTAAACAATATCTAAATTCAAATGCTCAAACCTATTTTGAATTTTGGTTATTGGAATTTGTTTAGGATTTAGTGTTTAGAGTTTCGTGCTTAGGATTCAGAATTTGCTTTTGTTCAATTATGTGCGGAATAGCCGGTATATATAACCTTCAAAACGACAGGGAGATATCAATGGAATCCCTGGGAAAAATGATCTCCGTCCTGCGCCACCGGGGACCTGACGGGTTCGGATTTTACAGGGACAAGAGCGCGGGCCTTGCCCACGCCAGGCTGAGCATCATTGATCTCGAAGGCGGCCGGCAGCCGATCCACAATGAGGATAAAAGCGTATGGATAACCTTTAACGGGGAGATCTTCAACTATAAGGAACTGAGAGAGTGCCTTGAGAAGAAAGGGCATGCCTTCTACACGAAATCCGATACGGAGGTGATCGTGCACCTCTACGAGGACCACGGCGTTGAATGCCTCAGGCGCCTGAACGGACAGTTCTCCTTGGCCATTCATGATGCGAAACAGGACACGCTCTTCATCGCACGCGACAGGGTCGGCATAAGGCCCCTGTTCTATGCCCGGGCGGGCGGGTCCCTGCTCTTCGCCTCGGAGATTAAAGCCCTGTTCACGGACAGCAGGGTGAGACGGGAGATCGATATTTACGGGCTGGACCAGATATTCACTTTCTGGATGACCGTGCCCCCTAGGACGGCATTCCAGGGGGTTTTCGAGCTTCCGGCAGGCCATTACATGACGGCGGCAAAGGGCAGACTGGCCATAGAAAAATATTGGGACCCGGACTTCCTGCAGGATGCCGCCCCAAGACAGGAAGCGGAATATGCTGAAGAACTCAGGGAACTCCTGATAGACTCTACGAGGCTGCAGCTCAGGGCCGATGTTCCTGTAGGCGCCTACCTGAGCGGGGGGCTCGACTCATCGATAATAACCGCGCTCATCAGGAAATTCACGGGCACGCCCCTGCGCACCTTTTCCATAGCTTTTGAAGACACGAAGTATGACGAAAGCTCTTTCCAGGAGCAAATGGTCAAACACCTGGATACGGACCACAGCGGGATCAGATGCTCTTATGCGGACATCGGCAGGATTTTCCCGGAAGTCATCCGCCACACGGAAAAACCCTTGGTAAGGACGGCCCCGGCCCCCCTCCATATGCTCTCAAAGCTGGTGCGTGACAGCGGGTATAAGGTCGTATTGACCGGCGAGGGCGCCGATGAAGTCCTTGCAGGCTATGACATCTTCAAAGAAGTGAAGATCCGGGAATTCCTCGCGAAATACCCCGATTCCCGCTTCAGGCCCCTTATTCTCAAAAAGCTCTATCCCTATCTTGACAACTCGCCGGTAAAATCGCTCCCCTATGCAGAGGCATTCTTCAATGCCGGGACAAACGGCTACCCGGCGATGTACCGGTCGCATGTGCCGAGGTGGAGCACGACGGCAAAGATCAAACCTTTTTTCTCGGATGCCCTCAAGGAGGCCCTTCGCAGTTACCGGGGCACAGATGAGCTGACATCGTTTCTTGCAGCGGACTTCTGCAGGTATGACAGCCTGTCGCGGGCGCAGTATATCGAAATCAGGACCCTTCTTTCGGGCTATCTCCTGAGTTCCCAGGGGGACAGGGTTGCCATGGCGCATTCCGTGGAAGGCAGGTACCCCTTTCTCGATCACAGGGTCATGGAGTTCTGCTGCAAGCTGCCCCCTGCAATGAGGATGAAGGCGCTCACGGAAAAATACATCCTGAAGGAGAGCATGAGGGACCTTTTGCCCGCTTCCGTTGTAAAGAGGACCAAACAGCCCTACATGTCACCGGACTCAAAGAGTTTTTTCTGCGAGAACCCGCCCGATTACGTTCAGGAAATCCTCTCGGAAAGCTCCCTGAGAAAAAGCGGGTACTTCAACCCGGAAGTCGTCTCCCTGCTCGCAAAAAAGTGCAGCCGGAACCAGGTGCTCGGATTTAAAGACAATATGGCCATTGTCGGCATAATCTCCACGCTGCTCCTGCACGATATCTTTATAGATAATTTCACTTCAACCGACAATATTGCGATAAAACGAACTATGGAGGACGGGCGCTATGCGGCTAAAGTTTGAGATCAGGAATTTTATAACCGAAAACTTTCTCTACGGGAGGAAAGACAATGATTTCAGCGATGATGTCTCTTTCCTGGAAAAGGGGATCATAGACTCGACAGGGGTCCTGGAACTGGTCTCCTTTGTAGAGGGCACATACGGCATTTTCGTGGAAGACGAGGAACTGGTCCCCGATAATTTCGATTCAATCAATAAGCTCTCGGCCTTTATTTCAAAAAAGAAAGGAAACGGCAATAACCATGCCCAGACATACGCTCGTCAATAATTTCCTCGAATACAGCGCTGCGCGACTCCCTGAAAAGGCGGCGCTCATCTACCAGGGCAGGGGCTTCACCTATGCCGAAATAGATTCTATGGCAAACAGCCTGGCAACGGTCTTCCTGGAGCAGGGCGTGAGGCGCGGCGACAGGATCGCGGTCTTTATGGACAATTCGATCGAGGCTGTCGTGTCGATTTTCGCGGCATTGAAGGCAGGGGCGGCCTTCATGGTAATCAATCACACCATGAAGGCGGAAAAGCTCGAATATATCATGAACAACAGCAGGGCGAAAGTTATCACGGCCCGGGGCAGCAGGGCTGATATGCTGAAACGCCTCACCTGCCCGCACCTGGAAACAATCATTCTGGCGGGTTCCCATAACGGCGCCCTGCCCTGCATAAGGTACGAGGATGCGGTGGCTTCAGGGACAAGGAAGATGGTGCAGTCACCCTGCATCGATCTCGACCTGGCATCCATACTATACACCTCGGGCTCTACAGGCCGCCCCAAGGGGGTCATGCTTTCCCACCTCAACATGGTCTCGGCCGCGCATTCCATAACAACCTATCTGGAAAATACGGAAAGCGACCGGATCATGAATGTGCTCCCTCTGTCTTTCGACTACGGCCTGTACCAGATACTCATGGGCTTTCAGGTAGGCGGCACGGTTATTCTCGAAAAATCCTTTGCCTATCCGCATCAGGTGGCGGAAACAATGATACAGGAGAGGGCAACAGGTTTTCCCGGAGTTCCGACCATCTTTGCCCTCCTGCTCAGGATGAAAAGCGCAGGGGGCTATGACTTCAGGTCCCTTCGATATATCACGAACACGGCGGCTGCTTTGCCGCTCAGCCATATCAGGGCCTTGCGGGAGCTGTTTCCCCATGCAAGGCTCTATTCAATGTACGGTCTCACGGAATGCAAGAGGGTCTCCTACCTGCCGCCTGAGGAGATCGAGAGCAGGCCGGCCTCTGTCGGCAGGGGCATGCCCAACGAGGAAGTTTACATCATCAATGAGAAGGGGGAAAGGGCCGGGCCGGGAGAGGTCGGCGAACTGGTCATCAGGGGATCGAACATCATGATGGGGTACTGGGAACTGCCGGATGAAACGGCCCGATGCCTCAAGCCCGGGAAATATCCCGGAGAGAAAGTCCTCCATACCGGAGACCTGTTCAGGATGGACGAGGAAGGATACCTCTATTTTGTATCGAGAAAAGACGACATCATCAAGTGCAAGGGGGAGAAGGTAAGCCCCAGGGAAATAGAAAATGTACTCTATAGCATAGATGGGGTACTTGAGGCAGCGGTTGTCGGGGTGCACGATGATATCACGGGGCAGGCAATAAAAGCATACGTTGCCTTTGAAGAGAACGCAAGTATGACCGAGAAGGATATCCTGGGATACTGCTCCGAGCATCTGGAGGCCTTAATGATACCGAAGTACGTGGAAATACGGAAGTCCCTGCCCAAAACCATGACCGGTAAAATCAGCAAAAATGAACTTAAGGCGGTCTGAAAAATGAGAATATGCTCACATTGCATTTTACCCGAAACCTTTCCCGGCATCACCTTTAATTCCAAAGGTATTTGCCAGCATTGCCAAAAGTCCAATGGCAAGGCCGCAAAAATCGCTGAGGGCAAGAATAGATACGGCAAGGAATTTTTTGACCTCCTGCTCAGGCAGCTGGACCAGGGCGGCGGGCACGCCGGCCGCTCCTATGACATCCTCATGGCCTACAGCGGCGGCAAAGATTCGACCTATACAATGGGCCTTTTGAGAAACAAGTACAAATTACGCGTCCTCGCGCTCAGCTTTGACAACGGCTTCCTGTCCGAAACCTCAGTCACAAACATCAAAAAGGCAACAGACGCGCTCGGCATCGACCACATTTTCTTCAAACCGAAATGGGAGCTTTTGAAAAAAATGTTCAAAACCGCAACCGAGCGGGAACTCTTTCCGCCGAAAACGCTTGAAAGGGCAAGCACTGTATGCACCTCGTGCATGGGGATAGTGAAGGCCCAGTGCCTGAAGTTTGCTATTGACCTGGGCATCCCCATGATCGGCTACGGCTGGTCACCGGGGCAGGCGCCGGTGCAGTCCTCAATAATGAGGAACAACCCGCCATTCGTCAAAATGGCGCAGCAGGCAATCCTTACTCCTCTCCGGGAGGTCCTGGGAGACGAGATAAACGCCTATTTCCTCCAGGACAGGCATTACAAGGCCCCGGAAAAGTTCCCCTACAACGTACATCCCATGGCATGGGAATACTATAACGAAAATATGATATTGGAAGAGATAGGGAAGATCGGGTGGGTCGCCCCGAAAGATACCGACAGCAATTCCACCAATTGCCTCCTCAATGCCTTTGCCAATGATGACCATATCAGGAAATACCAATTCAATCCTTACGTTTGGGAGATATCCAATATGATTAGAGATGGGGTAATGACGAGGAAAGAGGGCTACGAAAAGATCTACGCTGAACAACCGGCCGACCTTATCGAAAAAGCAAAAGAAAAGCTGGGCATCTGATATGCACAACGATACGAACAATCACCTGTTACCCTATACCCTGTCCATACCGGCCAGGACATGGCTCAAGGCAGGCATCCTTACGGCGGTTCTCGTATACTGCTATCTCAACCCACTGTCCTTAATGGTCAGGACGTGGCTGGACCGCGACGGGTACTCCCACGGCTTCATTGTGCCGTTCATCAGTATGTATTTCGCATATGCAGACCGGGAAAGGCTCAGGAGGCTTCCCATTCAGCCCAATATAACGGGCGGACTGGCCTTGATCCTCATCAGCAGCAGTTTGCTCATCTTCGGGGAAATCGGGAATACAGCCACGGTCCAACAAATAGCGCTCTTCACACTCATCCCGGGACTGGCGCTCCTGTTCCTCGGCACGCGCTACACAAAGGGCCTCGCCCTTCCGCTGGTCTATCTTACCCTCATGTTTCCCATCATCCTGGACCTGGCTATCGCCAGGCTGCACTGGCCCTTTCAGCTTTTTACGGCAACCGCCTCCACAAAGCTCCTGAGGATACTGGACATTCCCGCCTTCCGGGATGTCCAGTATATTGAACTGCCCGGCGCCACGCTCGAGGTGGCCAATGCATGCAGCGGGGTCCGCTACCTCCTGTCGATTATTGCGCTGGGGGTCCCCCTGGCTTATTTCACCCAGAAAAGCTGGGCCAGAAGAATACTGCTCGTAACCTTTGCCGTCCTTGTCGGGGTCCTTGCAAACCCGCTCCGGGTGACCCTCATCGGGATCTGGACATATTACACCGGGCAGGATGTGCACGGGCCGCTTCACATTTTCCAGGGTATTTTCGTGTCCGTAGTCGGCTTTATCTTTCTGCTCGCCGGGGCCTGGGTCCTCGCCCGAATCCCGACCCCGGCAACAAAAGACAAACCCCGGAAGGAAGAACAATGTGCAGCCGGCAACTCAGAATATCAGAACAAGGCGTGGACCACGGCAATGCTCGTCCTGGTCACCCTGGGGGGCTTTGTGGGTTTCCATAATCCCCATCCGGTTCCCTTGCAAGCCCCCTTAAGCGAACTGCCTCTTACTATCGGAAACTGGAGAGGACAGAGCGCGAACTCTCCTGCATTCAATTTGAAAATTTGCGGAGCCGACGATGAAGTCAACAGAATATACAGGAACGACCAGGGCCGGGAAATCAGGTTGCAGATCGGCTATTTTGAATATCAGCGTAAGGAAAAAGAGCTTGCCCATCCCGAGCTGCAGGAATTGTACAAAGACGCCGGGGCAGTGGAGATACCGACAGCTTCTCCTGCTTTTGTCAGGGCAAACAAGACCGTACTCAGGAAAGGCATGATGCCCACTCTCGTTCTTTACTGGCATGACCTGAATGGCAGGATCACTGCCGACCGCTACAAAATAAAGCTTTTTACGATCATCGAAAGCCTTATCCATCAACGGACAAACGGAGCTACGATAATAATTTCCGGCAATCTTACCGGCCCCGGCGCCAGGGGGAAGACATTGAACGACGAGGTGGAGTTTTCCCGGCAACTCATTCCCGTTTTAAACAATTACCTGCATCCCCGCTAAGCAGGGCATGGGTTTACGGCATACAGGCATCTTATGGACACTGCCATCGGCACTGTGTACAAACCAGAGCGTGTAAATCTGCACAACGGCTGGACGGGCTGGATATATCGCGAGTGGAAGCTCCCCCCGGAACTTATACGGAAATGGGACTCACTCTCGCTGACTCCTGGAGATACAGGCATTTTCATCAGCTATGGCTGGTTTGATCTCTGGTGGAGGGCCTTCGGCGCGGGGAAACAGCTTTTTCTCGTAATTTTAAAAAATGCGGAGGACATCAAGGCGATCTTTCCATGCTGTATCACTGCCCCCGCTGCCGGCGGTTCGGAAGGCGCCGCCATTTCATCCATGACGAATACCCACACCTGCTATTACAGTTTCCTTATCGAACCATCTGTACTCAGGGAAGCGCTGTCCGGTTTTCTTGAACTATTGCTGAAGTACGCTCCCCATTCTCAGGTGCGCCTGGAATATTTGTCGGAGTTCAGAGACACGGCAAGCACGCTCACATCTGAGCTGAAACATCATAAGTTTCCTTATTATCACCATACTCAGCCATGGGCGCCCTGGACAAAATGCTCGGGGGATTGGACGGCATTTCATGATAACCTGCCCGGGCGTCTGAAGAACACCTTGCGGAGATACCGCAAAAAAGCCGGAACACAGGGCACGCTTCACTTTGAGGCGATTGAGCGGAACGAAAAGCTGGACGATATCCTGAATATCGTTTTCGATGTCGAATATAACAGCTGGAAAGGCAGGAACGGGACAGCGGTAAAGTGCCAGGCGGAAGTTGAGCAGTTCTACCGGCAACTCGCCCATTGGGCGATGGGCCGTAACCATCTCCTCCTGTTCATCCTGTATCTGGACAACTCCCCTATTGCGGCAGATTTCTGCCTCAGCTTCGGGCACACCGTATTCCTGTTGAAGCCGGGCTATAACGAATCCTTTCACTATATTTCCCCCGGGAATCTGCTCCGATTCGAGGTCTTCGATTACCTTTACAAAAAACAAGAACTGAGAACTTATGATTTCCTCGGCGCCTGCGACGCCTGGAAAATGGAGTGGACCCAGACTTGCAACCGGTACGGGTCCATAAAAATCTATCCCAAGTCACTCCAGGGCTGGGGGGAATACATGTTCCAGTACGGCTGGAAGGACTTTCTGAAGAAATTCCGGACTGCCAGGAAGGTCAAGTCCTGGTTAGACCGAAGGGGCAACTGAACATGGATCTCATCAGGCGGCTGAAATACCGGCTCTACCCGGCGCTGTCCCGCTACATTATATGGGCGACACTGGCCGAGGGGGTTCTCAAAGGCTCAGGCAAACCCTTCAGGGGCCTCTTTGCCGACAACACCCCTTTTACGAAATACCTGCTGCACAAAGTGTTCGACGGGCCTGTGCGCGTTATCAGGAAACGAAGGATCCGGATACCGGCGCTCAGGAATACCATCCGCTCCTCCGCGGAGGACATAGACCTCTGTATTGCAGTGCTCCCCGGGAAGTACGAACCGGAGTTCCGGGGCCTGTACACCTTCAGGGGGCAGGAGTATGTACGGCAGATTATCGACACCTCGGGCCCGTGGGATGAGATCAGAAGACGCTTCCACCGTAACAAGAGGAAGCTTTCAAACAGCCTCCATGAGAACTACCATTACCGTGTATCCGTGGATATAAAAGACTTCGATTTCTTCTACCACCGGATGCATCTGCCGCTCATAAAAAAACGCTTCGGAGATTTCTCGCTGGTAGATTCCTATGATGAGATGAAGCATTTTTTCTTAAAAGGCTTTCTGCTGCTGATCAGCAGCAACGAACGGATTGTTGCAGGCTCGCTCTGCATGGTTGAAAACCGCGTACTGGTCGCCCGCAGAGCCGGGGTACTGGACGGGGACCCGGAACATATCAGGAGAGGGGCACAGGCAGCCCTCTCCTATTGCCGTCTCCTTTTTGCCAAGGAGCAGGGCATACAAAAGGTGGATACGATGAAAAGCCTTCCTTTTCTTAATGACGGGGTGTACAAGGCCAAACGTGAATGGGGGGCCGAGGTCTGCCCTGATGACGAGTCGCAGTCCTGGGTCTATTTCTTCATTCCCCGGTACACGCAGGAGGTCGTGCGCTTTTTTCAAGACAACCCCGTCATCATCCATACCGAAGGAGGCTTGAAGGGGGTGGTAGGGGTGACCGACGGCGCAGGGCTTTCGGAGGAGACCGGGAAGGCCCTCGCCAAACATTTCTCCGCCCCCGGACTCAAGGGACTGCTGCTGCTTACGCCCTCCTCGACTGCTCCGCTGGAGTTCTCCTTTTTCTGACATGCGCGGCAGGGGCCACCAGGCTGAATAATGAATCTTCTGAAAAACATAAAACACTGGGCTTATCCGACCGCATCCAAATACTTCAGCAGGGCGACATTAGCTGAGGGGACACTGAAAAATACCGGCACGCCGTTCCGGTGCCTCTTCGTCGACAACTCACTCTTCACAATACATCTCGCACGAAAAATGTATGAAGAGCCGGTACATACCGTCCGGAAATGGAGGATCTGGCTGCCTGCCCTCAAAAAACTGGTCCACCAGTTACCTGATACGGACCTCTGCATTGCGATACTCCCGCAGTGCTATGAGGCGAACATCAAAGGATCATATACTTTTAAAAGCAGGGAATGGGTCAGGCAGGTCCTCGACATTTCAGCCCCCTGGGGTGAGGTCAGGAAGCGCTTTCATAGCAGAAAAAGGCAGCTCACGAACACTTTGGGGAAAAAGTACGGCTACCGAATCTCAACCGATCAGGAAGACTTCGATTTTTTTTACCACCAGATGTACCTGCCTCATACGCAAAAACAGTTCGGAATTTTCTCGCATATCAGCTCTCATGAATATCTGAAAGGCATTTTTTCGAAAGGCTTTCTCCTGTTGGTTACAGAGGAGGGCAGGACCGTTTCGGGCAGTATTTGCCTGATAGAAGATAATGCATTGATATTCAGGGACATGGGGGTCTTCCGCAGCAGAGAGGCCCCGCTTAAAAGAGATTCTCAATCAGCCCTCTACTTTTTCATGATTGTTTTCGCAAAAAAGCAAGGTCTCCACGAGGTCAATTTTATGAAAAGCCGCTCCTTTTTCAGTGATGGCGTTTACAGGACCAAGCGAGAGTGGGGATCTGCCGTTTATCCTGATAATGAAGCCGAATCCTGGGTCTACTACTTCATTCCCCGCTATACCGAAGGAGTTGTAAGTTTTTTTGAAAACAATCCCGCAATTGTCCACACGGAAAACGGCCTGAAGGGTGTAGTCGGGATAAGCGGCCCTCCCGGATCTTTTTCCGAAACCGAAAAAAAGCTGCTCAAGCAGTTCTATGCGCCGGGACTGGACGGCCTGCTGCTCCTTTCACCGCGCAGATCAAAGATCATCGAACTCGCCTTTGATAATTTCAGACCGCATTCTTAGGGAGAACTTCACGATGGACCTGATAAAAAAAATAAAACAAAGGATATATCCCGCAGTCTCCGGATACCTTATCAGGGCCACCCTGATGGAGGGCCCCCTGAGCAAGACCGGCCGGCATTTGCGTTGTTTTTTTATCGGCAATTCACTGTTCATGCGTTACCTGATGAGAAAAGTGTATGCAGAGCCGGCACGCGTTGCAGGAACGCGGAAAATGTGGCTTCCGGCCGTGGGAAACAGTATTAAGGGCCTGGCCGATTCACAGGACATTTGCATTGCAGTCCTCTCAAAGAAATACGATCAGGCGCTCCGGGGCCTGTACGCCTTCAGGGCCCAGGAATATGTCGGCCAGGCCGTCGATATATTCGGCTCATGGGAGGAGATCAGAGCCCGTTTCCATAAAAAAAAGCGTCAGATATCGAACAATTTGGCTGCAAAATACGGATTCAGCTACCGCATATCAACTGATATGCAAGACTTCGATCACTTTTATCATCAGATGCACCTGCCGCATACAAAAAGGCAATTCGGGGAGTCCTCTCTTATTGTGCCCTATGAAGATATGAAAAAATCTTTTTCTAAAGGATTCCTGCTTATGGTGATGAGAGGGAGATGTCCCGTTGCCGCACTCCTCTGCACGGTAAGGGAACGCGTGCTGGTTGCCTATAAACTCGGCGTCCTTGACGGCGTCGGGGAAAACATTAAATCCGGTGCGCAAATGGCTCTTTACTACTTTCAAATCCTCTATGCCAAAGAACAGCATTTCCATAAAGTGGACCTGTTGAAAATCCCTTCCCTTATTGACAATGGCATCTATCGGACAAAACGGGAGTGGGGAGCTGCTGTTTATCCCGATGACGGGGCTGCATCCTGGGTCTACTTTTTCATGCCGCACCACCCGGAGCGGGCAGCCGGCTTTTTTGAAAATACCCCCATGATTATCAGCACCGATAGCGGTCTGAAGGGCATAACAGGAGTGAGCGATGACTTTGAGCTTTCCCCTGATACCCGGAAAAAGCTGATCAGGCAGTTCTATTCCCCCGGGCTGGAAGGCCTGCTGGTGCTTACCCCGAATGCGACGGCGCCGGTGGAACTCTCATTCAGGGGACTCCATGCATAGAAGGCGTCCGATACCGCAAACCCCGGACGCATGAAAACCGGCGTGGATCTCATCAGGCGTCTCAAATACCGGCTCTACCCGGCGCTGTCCCGCTACATTATATGGGCGACACTGGCCGAGGGGGTTCTCAAAGGCTCAGGCAAACCCTTCAGGGGCCTCTTTGCCGACAACACCCCTTTTACGAAATACCTGCTGCACAAAGTGTTCGACGGGCCTGTGCGCGTTATAAGGAAACGAAGGATCCGGATCCCGGCGCTCAGGAAGACCATCCGCTCCTCCGCGGAGGACATAGACCTCTGTATTGCAGTGCTCCCCGGGAAGTACGAACCGGAGTTCCGGGGCCTGTACACCTTCAGGGGGCAGGAGTATGTACGGCAGATTATCGATACCTCGGGCCCGTGGGATGAGATCAGAAGACGCTTCCATAAGAACAGGAAGCAAATCTCGAACAGCCTGGCAAGAAAATACCGGTACCGCATCTCAGCCGATATAAAGGATTTCGATTTTTTCTACCGCCTGATGTATCTGCCCCATACAAGGAAAAAGTTCGGAGATCTTGCCAAGATAACCTCCTATGAGGACATGAGAGAGAAGTTCCTGAAAGGTTTTTTGTTCGTGTTCATGGAAAACAACAACCCCGTGGCAGGGTCACTTTGCATGGTAGAAGACCGCACATTGATAGCTTACAGCTCAGGCGTGCTGGGCGGGGATGCAGGACTTATAAAAAGCGGCGCACAGATGGCCCCTTATTATTATCCACTGCTCTTCGCAAAAGAACAGAACCTGGAAAAGGTAGACACATTGAAGAGCCACGCGCTGCTCAACAGTTCCGTTTACAAAACGAAACGCTCCTGGGGAGCGGCAGTCTACCCGGACGACGATGTCAAGTCCTGGATTTATTTTTTTCTGCCCCGCTGCACCGAAGGGGCGGTGAGCTTCTTTGAAAGCAGCCCGGTAATCATCTATACGGACAAAGGCCTGAAAGGGGTCGTGGGTATGAGCAACGACACAGGACTCTCGGCTGAAACAATAAAAGAACTGCACAAGCAGTTCTATGCGCCGGGACTGGAAGGCCTGCTGCTGCTTTCTCCGCATGCAGCTGTCCCGGTGGAACTCTCATTCAAGGCCCCTCCGGATGTGCGTACATGAACCCGCTCAAGACGATCAAATGCTGGATATATCCGGCAGCCTCCCGGTATTTCAGCAGGGCCACACTGGTCGGGGGCGCCGGTCAGTCCCGGCGCCTGTTTGTGGACAACTCCCTGTTCACAAAATGTCTGATGGCAGAAGCGTACAAGGGACCGGTGCATATCGCCAGGGAATGGAAAATCTGGATACCGGCCCTGAAGAGGATTATTCAGCAGCCGAATAAGATCGACCTCTGCATTGCAGTGCTCCCCCAAAAATACGAAACGGAGTTCCGGGGCCTGTATACCTTCAGGGGGCAGGAGTATGTACGGCAGGTCATAAACACCTCGGGCACGTGGGACGAGATCAGGAAACGCTTCCATAAGAATAAGAAACAGGTCTCGAACAGCCTGGCCAAAAAGTACAGCTACCGGGTTTCCACGGATATGAAGGACTTTGAATTCTATTACCGGCGGATGCATCTGCCCCATACGAGAAAGCAGTTCGGGTATCTTGCAAACATAACTTCCTACGAGGACATGAGGAAAATGTTCCTGAGCGGCTCCATCCTGCTCATACTCGACGGTGGCCGGCCCGTTGCCGGCGCCCTGTGCTCTGTTAAAGACCGGGTGCTGCTGTTCCACAGGACAGGCGTCCTTGACGGAGATGCAACCCACGTCAGGAACGGTGCGCAAATGGCCCTCTATTATTTCCTGCTTATTTTCGCAAAGGACCGGAATTTCGAGAAAGTGGATGCATTAAAAAGCCGTCCTTTTCTTAACGGCGGGGTGTATAAGACCAAACGGGAATGGGGGGCCGAGGTCTGCCCTGATGACGAGTCGCAGTCCCGGGTCTATTTCTTCATTCCCCGGTACACGCAGGCGGTCGTGCGCTTTTTTCAAGACAACCCCGTCATCATCCATACCAAAGGAGGCTTGAAGGGGGTGGTAGGGGTGACCGACGGCGCAGGGCTTTCGGAGGAGACCGGGAAGGCCCTCGCCAAACATTTCTCCGCCCCCGGACTCAAGGGACTGCTGCTGCTTTCGCCCTCCTCGACTGCGCCGCTGGAGTTCTCCTTTTCCTGACATCATACGAAGTATCTTCCCCTTTGAGAAAAGGGGGCTGGTAACAAGTGCAACACATGAGTACACTTATCTCTGAACCTTGCAGCGCCATTGGAGTTCGCCGTGACACCTGTGACAAATGGAAAGGGATATCCGGGAGATTCCTTCATCTGGCCTGGATGGATGTCTTTTACTCTGCTTCTGAATATCATGAAAAGCGAGGTCCACTATATGAAATCCCTAAGCCGGATCAACGACCGCACACTGATAAACAGAATCATGAATCTCAGAAAGGACCCTCCTTTTATCATCTTTCAGACAATACTCGACAAGGCCACATGGCGCTCCCTGCAGGTCAGGCGCTTCTTCTTCCTGTTCTATAACGGGGTCCCGGAAGTAAGAAACCCGAGAGGTCCCGGAGAAGTGCGAAAAGGCATGTCTTCCGATGTCGACGGGATGGCAGGGTTTGAGAACAAAAAAGAGCTTTTTTCCAGGCGCTTCTCTGTCAACGACCATTGTATCGTTGCAGTGGCGAACGGGAAAATAGTAGGGTACGAGTGGTTTACCGACAAATCCTATCATATCGAGGAGCGCTACCGTTATAAGATAAATATCCCCGCTGATTCAGTGTATGCCTACGATGCCTACATCTCTCCCGAGTACCGCATGTGCGGGTTCTGGCTGAAATTCAAAATGGCCATGGCAGGGATGATGAGGCAACTCGGAAGACACAGGATCATTACCATGATCGATTACGAAAACAGCATTTCGATGAACACGCATCTCCGGTTCGGCTTCATCCCCTTTAAAAATATTCTCGTGATAAGGGTATTGGGGAAAAACTTTTTCAGGGAAAACAAACAACTGCACTGCAGAAACCGGCTACTTACCCATGGGTGACTGTAAAGTGTCCATCATAAGCTCTCTCGAAGACTGGAAGGGATTATCAGGGGCCTGGAATGATGTCCTCTCGAAGTCGGGTTCGGACACCCTCTTCCTCACCTGGGAATGGCTTTACTCCTGGGCCGAGTGTTACCTCAACGGGAACCGCAGCCTTTTTATATTAACCGTGTCGAGCAACGGCGAACTGGTAGGGATTGCACCCTGGTCCGTCCGCCATATCGACCTTAAGGCCTTTACGCTGAAACAGATCGAGTTTTTAGGAACACCTGAAACAGGGTCTGACTATCTCGATGTTTTTATAAAAAGAGGCAAGGAAAGAGAGGTTACGGAGTGCATCTACGATTTTCTCCTGAAAGATGTGCCTACACTCTGGGACTACTTCTCATTAACGGACATACCTTCGAACTCGCTGTTCCTTTTGCATCTCCTGAACAGGATCAACTCAGAGGGGAAGTATGCAGAGGTCAACCAGGGGGCCTATTGCCCGATTGTGTTCCTGCCGGAAAGCGGCGCGGATTTCATTTCAAGCCTCTCGCCGAACCGGAGGCAGCAGTTCAGGCGGCACTACAATGTGCTCGGCAGGAGCGGGGCAACAGAGCACTATTGCTCATTCCCCTCCCGCGATAAGCAGGCGTCTCTTCAGGAGTTCCTTTCTTTTTACAAAGCGAAGAAAAAACAGGACGACGGACGGCTGCCCGTGTTCATCGAAAATTTTGCGTCCCGCTGCACGGACGATAAGACGATCCGGGTCGATTTGCTGAAATCCGGCGGCAATCCGATAGCCGGGATTCTCCATTTACGGTATCAGAACACTTTATCGTTGTACCTCATGGCAACCGATAAGGCCTTCAATCCCAAGATAAGCATAGGCAACATCCTGGTAGGGCTTTGTATCAGCAGCACAAGGGGTGAAGGAATTTCCACGTATGATTTCCTGAAGGGGAGCGAATCATACAAGTTCCACTGGGCAAATGGAGGGCGGAGTTCCGTTAAAATCCTTTTTTGCCGGAAGAAAATTATACCTATACTCTTTGTTATCAAAAACTTCCTGAAATATACCGCGAAAGTCATATTCCGTTGATAAGACATCCTCACATGGCTAAGAGATCAGGACCTGCATGGCCGGCAAACACGGTCACGCTTCCGCCTGACAGCATCACCGGAAATAACCAGAACCTGGTCGGATACGGAAACTCTTTTCTTCCGGGGAGGGCAGCAATTGTGAAGAAAAATCGTGAAAAGATCAAAACACTCTTTATAGACAGCGGGAAGGGATATGGAGGCACGGCAAGCTTTCTCTTTTACATGCTCGGCTGCATAGATATGAGAAAGTTCGAGCCTTCAGTTGCGTTTTATTACTTCAACAACATGTCTTATACAAGAAAGATTGCGGATCTCGGCATCCCTGTTTTCTTCCTGAACAGCTATCCTGAGCCGGCTGATTATGTGCCGTTCAAATGGCTTTTAAAAAACTCGGGGCCATGGCTCCTGCAGAAAATAAAAGTCATCCTCAGATTGCTGCTGCGGATGATCACCGTCGAGATTCCCCTGATCCGCAAAACAAGAGAGTTAATCAAGCGGGGAGGAGTCGAGCTGGTCATCCTCAACAACGATGTCCATTACCATCTGGCGGGAACTGTGGCTGCACACATTTCCGGTATTCCGTGCATCTGCCGCAAGGCAGGGGGGATCAACGAGGGGGGGTTAATCAAAAAAATCCTGACACCGTATGTAGACCTGTTTATTGCCGTCTCCAGGGCAACAACCGAGGACCAGGTGAAAAACAGCCCTGCGACAAAAAGACTCGTGACGATTTATGAAGGGATAAGCCTCGATATATATAACGATTCCGATGTCCCGGCACACAGGAGCGCAGTAAGAAGGGAATTGCACATTCCGGACAGCAGGAAGGTGGTGGGCAATATTTCCCGTTTTGTTGAGGGTAAAGGCCAGGCGGAAATTCTGCAAGCCGCTTCAATGATCATCAGGAGCTATCAGGAGGTCGTCTTTCTCATGGTAGGAGACGGGGAGTCAATGGACGCCCTTAAGGAACAAGCAAACAGGCTGAACCTGGGAGACCACGTCATTTTCACCGGGTGGAGGGATGACATACAAAGTATTCTGGCCGCCACTGATATCTTTGTGCATTGCCCTACAACATTTCTCGAGGGTCTGGGAATAGCCAACCTCGAGGCAATGGCAATGGGGAAACCTTCCGTTGTTTCAGACAACGGCGGGCTGCCGGATGCCGTTCTTGACGGTGTTACAGGCTATGTCGTTCCTGTCGGTGATGTACAGGAATTGACCGGGGCGATATTAAAGCTCCTCAGGGATGAAAGGCTGTCCGAAAAGCTCGGGGGCAACGCGCGGGACCGGATCAGGAAGGAATTCGATATAAAACAAAATGCCAGAAAGCTCGAAGATGTATTTTCCGCATATGCATAAGCATTGAGGCTGCAGCATGGGAAAGCTCATCCCGCTGTTATACACTGTCCGTCCCGCCAAAAGGAGGAAGAAATGTCCATCCGCCTGCTCAGCGAAAAAGACCATGAACGATGGGATGCATACGTTACGGGATCAGGCGCTTCGGCCTATCACCAGGTAGGCTGGAAGAATATCATTGAGAAGGGGTTCGGACACAAGACCTATTACCTGATGTCCGAAGGGGGAAGAGGCGAAATAAACGGCATACTGCCTCTTGTACAGCTGAAAAGCGTGCTTTTCGGAAATTTCATGATATCCCTTCCCTACTTCAACTATGGGGGAATATTCAGCGAGGGCCGGGAAATCGGCTGCCGGCTGCTGGATGAGGCCATAGATATCGCTAAAAGGGAAAATGCAGAGCACATTGAATTACGGCACACGTACCGCATGGATAACGGTTTCCCGGTAAAAACCGCAAAGGTTTCCATGTGCCTGAAACTCCCTGCAAACGCAGACGACTTATGGAAATCCTTTACATCGAAATTGCGGAGCCAGATACGGAGGCCGGTACGGGAAGGGATGTACCCGAGGCTGGGGAAAGAAGAGGAACTGGACAATTTCTACGCGTCCTTTTCGTTAAACATGAGGGACCTGGGGACCCCCGTGTACTCCAAGGAATTCTTCAGGAGCATTCTCCGGGAGTTCCCTGAAACAACAAATATCTGCACCGTGTATACGAAGAACGGCCGGCCCGTGGCTTCAGGATTTCTAGTGGGGTTTAAAGACAAGCTTGAAATCCCCTGGGCTTCCTCCCTGAGGAGATATAACCGCTACAGCCCCAATATGCTCCTTTACTGGTCCTCCCTCAAATTCGCCTGTGAAAACAATTTCACTGTTTTTGATTTCGGCCGTTCCACGCCCGGGGAGGGGACGTACAGATTTAAGGAGCAGTGGGGCGCCAGGCCCATTCAGCTTTACTGGCAGTATTGGCTCAGAGGCGCAAAGGGACTCCCTGAGCTCAACCCGAAGAACCCCAGGTACAAAATAGCAATAATTATCTGGAAGAAGCTGCCTGTCGGTTTGACGAAACTGATCGGACCCCTTATCGTCAAAAATCTCCCCTGACAGGAAACAGGTCCGGAGCGAACATATCAGCAGCAGCAACACCGGTTACCTGTTGAAAAGAGAAGACGAATATGCTGGGCACAATACTTTCCCAAATAAGCCGCTACAAATTTCACAGGCAATTATCGGCGCTGAAAAAACAGGGCTTGAGGGTCGGGGAAAACACCTTTATCAACATCGGGGCCTCCCTGGACCCGTCACACTGTTTTTTGATATCGATCGGCAACAATTGCACCCTCGCCCCCAACGTCAAACTCATAGCCCATGACGCCAGCATGAAAAGGCTCCTGGATTTCACCAGGATAGGCAAAATCAGAATTCACGACCGCTGTTTTATCGGTGAGTCTTCAATAATCCTGCCGGGCGTTTCCATAGGACCGGATGCCGTAATCGGAGCAGGCTCAGTAGTGACACGCGATGTCCCCCCCAACTCCGTTGCAGCCGGGAACCCCGCAAGAGTACTGTGCTCCGTCGATGCATTCATTAAAAAACACAGGGAGAAAATGACGGGAAGCAAGTGTTTCATGTACAGCCGGTATGAAATATCCGTCATCTCAAAGAAAGACATGGAAGAAATGACAGCGTACCTTGACAAGCACATTGCCTATATCGAATAGGGAGAACCCGCCGGCTTGAAAATCCAAAGGACAATACCGCCTGCCGCTGCGCCGATCAGCCCCGTCAGCCTCCTGCACGGCTTTGCCGGGGTATTCTTGGGCAAAGGCTATAGAAGAAACCTGGAAAAGGAACTGAAGAGGCATTTCGGCGTTAAACATGTCTTTTTGGTGTCATCCGGAAAGGCCGCGCTGGCGGTTATACTGACTGCACTGAAATCCATTTCCCCGGAAAAGGACGAGGCGCTTATCCCTGCATATACCTGTTATTCCGTGCCCTCGGCAATTGTGAAGGCAGGACTGAAAGTCTCGCCCTGTGATATCAATCCCGCAAACCTGGACTTTGACTACGGCCTTTTCCGGAAGGCGCTGCACAACAAAACACTCTGCGTCATCCCGGGCCATCTCTTCGGGGTCCCATCGGACATGGAGAGAATCAAGGAGCTCTGCAGGGGCAAGGATATTTTTATCGTCGAAGATGCCGCACAGGCAATGGGAGGAAGCGGCAAGGGGAGGCTGCTCGGGACCATCGGGGATGTCGGGTTCTTCAGCCTTGGCAGAGGTAAAAACATCACCTGCGGCTCAGGGGGAATTATTGTCACGAACTCCGGGACCATTGCGGAAGAGATTGCGAAAGTGTATGCGTCCATCGGTGAACCGGCAATGGCGGAGTCCGTCCTGGAGCTCCTGAAAACAGTTCTGCTCGGCCTGTTTATCCGCCCCTCACTGTATTGGCTGCCGGCGGGCCTTCCCTTTCTGAAACTGGGAGAGACGATATTCCATAAGGATTTCCCGGTGAAAAGGCTTTCGGGAGTACAGGCCGGTCTCATGAGGGGCTGGCAGGAAAGGCTTGAGATCTCCGGCAGGACCCGCACTGAAAACGCCGTTTTTTTCCAGGAAAAATTGGGCCTTCGGGCAGGACCGGCGGAATCCCTTCCCTTCCTCCGGCTGCCCTTCCTGACTAAAGACAAGGAAGCAAAGGAGAAGCTCTGCTCTTTATCACAGGTAAAAGGCCTGGGAATAAGCCGTATGTATCCTGCTCCTGTAAACGAAATCAGAGAAATTCAAAACCGGTTTCAGGGGAAGACCTTCCCGGCAGCAAAAGCGGTTTCTGAATGCCTCCTCACCTTGCCCACCCACCACCTGCTTCGGAAAGAGGACAAAGCCTCTATTTGCGGACACGTCGACCGGGCAGCGGCTTTCAACAAACTGAATGTCCCATCCCGGAAAGGAGCGCCCATGAAACTTATTATCACCATTGATACGGAAGAAGACGGCTGGGGCAATTATGTACCAACGGGCCATGCCCTGAAGAACATCCGGAAGGTCCCCGGGCTCCAGGACATATTTGATGGATTCGGGGTCAGTCCCACTTATCTCGTTACTCATCCTGTTGCGACGGATGATTTTTCAATATCCCTGCTGAAAGGTATCCTGGATGGAGGCAGATGTGAAATCGGATCGCATTGCCACCCCTGG
>JAJZPZ010000133.1 GCA_021847795.1 Nitrospirota bacterium | reverse complement strand
GCTCATCGATCCACGCGAAATTGCCCTCGGAGTTCATTCCTTTATCTACGACTACGGTAAGCCTCTGTTTGGTCTTATCAAGCCCGCATACAACACCGAACATCTCATCCATTACCGCCTCGAACTGTAGCGCCATGGGGTCAGGTCTATACTATTTGACTTTTCCCCGAACCTCTGATAAGCTTTCCTCATGGCTCGCCCCTTGCGCATCGAATACCCTGGAGCGGTGTATCACATCACCAGCCGGGGAAACGATAAAAAGTCCATTTTTAAAGATGACCAGGACCGGGAGACATTTCTCACCATCCTCGCTCACGTCACGAAACGTTATCACTGGCTCTGTCACGCCTACTGTCTCATGGGCAACCACTATCACCTCCTCATCGAAACCCCGGATGGAAACCTTTCGCTCGGTATGAGGCAATTGAACGGCGTTTATACTCAGGCGCGGAACAAACGCCACCACAAGACCGGACATCTTTTCCAAGGCAGATTCAAGGCAATCCTTATCCAGAAGGATACGCATCTTCTGGAAGTCTGTCGTTACGTAGTTCTCAATCCCGTCCGCGCCGGGATAGCAGAACTCCCCGAGGACTGGGCATGGTCCAGCTACCGTGCCACCGCCGGGAAAGAGCCGCTCCAACCTTGCCTCACCACTGACTGGGTGCTCGGTCAATTCAGCAGAACAAAAAACAAGGCAGAGAAAGAATACCGTGAATTTGTGAAAGGGGGAATCGACAAGAAAGACATCTGGATTGAGGTGAAGGGCCAAACCATTCTCGGCAAAGATGATTTCGTTGAAAGTCTCGTTGATCATATCAAAAGGCACGAAGATATTCCCGAGATACCCAAGAGCCAGCGATACGCCAACAGACCGGAGCTTGAGAAAATATTCCCAAAGAGCATACGGGAAAACAAACAAGTGAGAGATAAGAAAATTGCGGAGGCAGTGGAGAAATACGGATATACTCAACGCGCTATTGCCGATCATCTTGGAATGCATTTTACTTATGTGAGCCGAATTTTGAAAAAACGAGAGATAAGGTAAATAGTATAGACCTGACCCTCTTTCCAAGAAGGCTGTAGCCCGGACCCTGTTTTAGATAATCCCTTTTGACTTGGCCTTCATGATGGCTTCTGTTTTCGTTCCGGCATGGAGCTTGCGGTATATTTTTTTTATGTGGGTATGTACTGTATGCACGCTCAGGGACAAGGTATCGGCCAGTTTCCTCTCGGAAAGGCCGCGTGCGACGCCATCGAGCACTTCACGCTCTCTCGGCGTTAGGAGCGCTTCTGTTTTTTGGTCCTGATTCTCCTTGAATTCTTCGAGAACATACCGGGCGATCCTGGGCGACATCGGGGCTCCTCCTTTTACAAGCTCCGAAACGGCATTCACTATCTCGACAGCGCCCGCGCCTTTCAGGAGATAGCCGGTCGCACCGGCTTTGATCGCGGAGAAGAGACGCTCCCTGTCTTCATGCATCGTCAGCACAAGAATCTCGACAGAGGGGAGCTGAGCATGCAGGGTTTTTATGACTTCGATCCCTGAGATGTCCGGGAGGTTGAGATCAGCGATAAGGACATCGGGAGTTCTCTCCGGCACATGGAGCAGTGCCTCGTTCCCTGAGCCATACGCGCCCACTACTTCGATTCCCTCAGTGCCGGAGAGTAGCATTTCAAGGTACCTGAGAGTCGTGGCATTGTCCTCTACAACAACTATCCTGATCATTTGAGCGCCACCGAGAGGGCCACCCTCGTGCCTTGGCCGGGGCCGGTTTCGATATCGAGCCTGCCGCCTATCTTCGCCGCCCGTTCCCGGAGGTTCTTGACCCCGTTGCAGCCGTGGCGCATGGCCTTCATATCAAAGCCTGTGCCGTCGTCTTCGACGGATATCACCAGCGCCTCACTCTTGTAATCCATCCGTAATCGCAGCGTGTGCGCCTTTGCATGTTTCGCGCTGTTTATCATCGCCTCTTTGCATATCAGGTAAAGGTTGAACATGTAAAACGGCGATAAGGGGAGGTTCTTACCGGGGAGGTCGTTGAGAGGGACAAACTCAAGGCTGTTCCCCTCCGATATTTTATTGCCGAAATCATTGAGGCGTTCCATCAAATCGCTGAGGAATGCGCCGTCCTTGTCCGCAGAAAAGAGGAAGTCTCTTATGTTCTCCAGTCCCCTTCTGGATATTTCGGATATGTGAGAGAGTTTCAGCTTCGCCTTCGGATCATCCGGGGCCCCGCTGCCGTCATTCTCGCTCAAAAGGATTACATTATAAAGATCGGCGCTCAGGCTGTCATGCAGGCAGCGGCAGATGTCTTCCCTCTCCATATGGAATGCGAGTCTCTTCATGAACTCTTTCTTCCTGAGCGCATCCCAAAGATACATCCCTGTGGCGCCCATACTGGAAGCCGCGAGTATGGCGATATCATTCGCAGCGAATGAAGCGAAATTTATTTTAGTGTCAAAAATCAGGATTTCGCTGAAATACCCGGCGAAGACAAGACCGAAGATGGCGAAAGCATATCTTACTCTTCCGGGATGGAGCGCGCTCGTCCCGACAATATACATAAGCACTTCCGGAAAAAACGGGCTCCGGCTTCCGCCTGTCATCACCACAAAAACTACCTGCAGCCATGCATTGGCTGAAATACACACAACCATGAGGGGGTGCGCGGGAATCTTTTTATTATAAGAGAGGGGAAAAAACATGGAGCTGACTCCGACAATGGCTGCAATGGGCAGGAGCAGGGGAATAAGTCTCTCCTGCGGATACATAACATAATACAAGGGAATGAAGAGTACATTAAGAACGGCAATGAACATGCAGCCCAGGCGCATTCTTTGGCGGGCCAGATCATCCGATTCAGCAGCGAATTCCTGTGCAAGGTTGGATTCGCGCAGGGCAATATTTTCATCGTACACCTTAAGCATCAGCGCTGTATTGTAGCAGGTTTCCTTCTGTTTTGGAATGTGTCGCTTACTGCGTGTCAACTTACGGCGGCTGTCAGCAGCGGGTTCTTCCGGGCGCTAAAAAAAAAGACAGGTCCCGGGCCTCCGAATGCGGCCTTTGGTTTTGGAGGCCCGATCGCCGCGAGATATCGTATGCTGCTGATGCGTAGAATAACGCAAACACATCATGTGAAATTGCGCAGTTATATGCGACATCATTTACTCAGGGGAGCCCGGCATCACCTGTTCAGGGGATTGATAGGTGATGAGGCCGGCATGTCATACTTGCCTGGAGGCCATACTCATCTGAACAAGGGTGTCTGGCATAGGAAATGCAAGTAGTAATGGTTATGTTAACTGAGCGCGTTGTACGCTTTGCCTGCTGTATGCAGAGGCTCCGGAGGAAGTTATGAGTTTGAAGAAATTTTTCATATTAATCTCTCTGTCTTTGCTTCTTCCCCTTTTTGCATATGCCCTTTCCGATGCAAAAGTGACCGGGCCCTGTTCCAACTGCCACACCATGCACAACAGCCAGAACGGCAGCGCCGTGGCAAAAGACGGAGCAGGGACAGGCTGGGATGGAAGCGGACAGCTTACCGGAGGCTCAGTTCAGGGCACGCCTAAAAATAATCTCCTCGTCACCAGTTGTGTGGGATGCCATTCATCAACGACAAACCAGACCATTATCAATCTCAGCGGCAACAGGATTCCGATTGTCTTTAATACGGTTCCGCCCGCATACATGACCCCCGGACCGACAAACGCCCTTGCAGGCGGCAATTTCTATTGGGCGAAGAATGTAAATGACGATAGGGGCCACAACGTATACGGCATATCCGCCGCTGACAGCAGGTTGTCCGATGCGCCGGGCCGTAATGAAGGGGGCGGCTGCATGGTCGGCTGCCATCTGACGCTTGCGAACCCGCCGACAGGCAGCGGGACTTTCTACCAGGGAGGCTGCCAGGGATGCCATCTGAAACCTTCCCATCATGTGGACAACGGAATATATCGCTTCCTGACCGGGATGAATTATGACCCTAATAATTCGGGGTATGCCACCTGGGTAGGCAATTACGGGTATCAGGATTACATTAAGGGAACGGAAGACCCCGATTGGGAGCAGACCAACAGCAGAACAAAGCATAATTATTACCAGGGCGCAACCGGAGCGTATGCCGGTTTTGGACACAACGTTGAGAATCATAGCATCACCGCATTCTGTTCCGGCTGCCACGGGGTATTCCACTCGAATATGGGGACATCGAGCCCCTGGATAAGGCACCCGAATGATGTCTCCCTGCCCACAACAGGCGAATACGGAGGATATGACCCGGTGAACAGCTATAGTGTCGAGGCTCCTGTTGCCTGGCTCGATCCTGCAAATCCCTCAAGGACCGGAGCAGTGTTGATGTGCCTCTCGTGCCACCGGCCGCACGGTTCTCCCTATCCCTCAATGCTCAGGTGGGATTACAATACCATGGTTGCCGGAGGCGGCGGGAGCGGCGGCTGCTTCACCTGCCATACGCAGAAAAACTGAAGCCCTGTGTATAAGTAGGTTTGACCCCACTCCCACCACTCTGGTCTGCCGGTTAAATCTGCGCAACTGAGTGAAATAACACATCAATCGCTTGGTTAACTTCCCCATTTTAAAGAATTTTTTTAAATTTACTTATGCTTATTATATCTCCGCCAGCTGAAAAAGCAAAAAAAATCAATGCACCTTTTCAATCTGAGAGCAGATATAATGCAATGAGTTGAAAACAACTCAATAGAACAACAGGTGTGGCATAGTTTATGCTTTATTTACAAGTAATTTATAAATAAACTTAATAATTAAGAATCTCATGATCAGGTTCCGGATTGGATGAGGAAAGGGAAAAGTGATATGAAGAGAATACTTTGGATACTGCTCATCATCCTTTTAGCTGCAATTTCCCGGCAGGATTATACTGAGGCCAAAGTCACCGGCCCCTGTGCAAACTGCCATACCATGCACAACAGCCAGAACGGCACTGCAATGGCCACCTATGGAGCTTCAGGCCAGCCATGGACAGGTTCAGGTACGAATCAGGAACTGACTCGCGGCGCCTGCCTGGGCTGCCATGGGATAGGCACGGCAAATATAGTGAATATCGGCGGAAGCAATATACCCCAGGTGTGGCATACGGACGGCTCGGGAGACCTGGCAGGAGGCAATTTCGCCTATATCACCGGGGCAAAGGGAAGCGGGGCATCCGACCGGAAGGGACATAACGTAATTGATATCGGCAAAACAGATGCAACCCTGACCCAACCTCCGGGACTGGAGATTAACATGATAGGCTTGAACAAGGTAACGAATACAACTTTAACCTGTGCGGGAACATATGGATGCCACGGCTACCGTAAACTCCACTGGCCCGACTATACGCCGATTTCCGGGATCCCTGCGGTGAAAGGCGCTCATCATACCCATATCAGCGGGAAAATGGATGTGGCGAGCAGCTATGCAAACAGCTACAGGTTCCTCACCGGTGTAAAAGGATATGAGGCCTCCAATTGGCAAAACCTTGATGCCAACAACCATAACGAGTACTTTGGGACTACCACTCCCCCGTCCTATTATTCCGGGTGCGCCAACTACTGCCACCCGAACAGCGCTGCCGGGGTTCAGGCCACAAACAATACCATAAGCGGGTTCTGCTACACCTGCCATGGGAATTTCCATGAGTTGACCGGGAATGGCGCTGCCGGTACAGGAATCGGGAGCACCAACCACTCGCCTTTTCAGCGGCACCCCACTGATATTGTCATTCCCAACAGCGGCGAGTACGCCGGATACTCAACCTATAATGTCCAGGCTCCTGTAGCAAGGCAGGTAGTCCCCGGCAGCATCAGCGCTACTGTCTCGCCCGGCACCGACATTGTGATGTGCCTTTCCTGCCATACGGCGCATGCTTCCGATTATCCTTCAATGCTCAGGTGGGATTACAATACCATGGTTGCCGGAGGCGGCGGGAGCGGCGGCTGCTTCACCTGCCATACGCAGAAAAACTGAAGCCCCGTGTAGAAGCGCACCTTTGCGCAGCTGAGGGCCTGAGAGAATAAAAAAAGCAGAATGCCCGTACCGAAGGGCATTCTGCTTTTTAATGAGTTCCTATTTCTTTTTCGCTGCTTCTTTTATTATTTCCTGTCCGATGACATTCCTCTGGATCTGGTTTGTGCCTTCATATATCTGGAGAATTTTTGCATCCCGCATCATTTTCTCCACGGGGTATTCTTTCATGTAGCCTGCCCCGCCCATGATCTGAACGGCATCAACGGTTACTTTCATTCCAACGTCCGTGGCAAAGGTCTTGGCCATTGCGGATTCTTTTGATATGTCCTTGGCGCCGCTGTCCACAAGCCGCGCAACCGAATAGACCAGCGACCGGGCTGCCTCTATCTGCATGGCCATGTCTGCAAGCATGTGCTGGACTGCCTGGAAACTTATGACCGGATGTCCGAACTGGTGTCTCTGCCGTGCGAACGACACCGCCTCTTCAAAGGCGCCCTGGGCAACTCCGACCCCCTGGGCGCCGACACCGGTCCTGGATTTGTCGAGCGTCTTCATGGCAACAAAAAAGCCCATGCCCTCTTTTGCTATGAGGTTTTCCTTCGGGATCCTGCAATTATCGAACACCAGTTCACTCGTAATTGACGCCCTGATGCCCATTTTGTTCTCTTTTTTCCCGAAGGTAAAACCGGGGGTCCCTTTTTCAACGATAAAGGCGGAAGCGCCCCTCGGGCCTTTTGATTTGTCCGTCAGAGCGATGATGGTATAAACGTCGGCTGCTCCGCCGTTTGTTATCCACTGTTTGGTGCCGTTTATAACGTATTCGTTGCCGTCAGGTTTTGCAGTTGTCTGTATCCCGCTTGCATCGCTTCCGGCATTTGCCTCGGTCAGGCCGAAGGCCACCAGTTTCTTGCCTGTTGCTATTTCAGGGAGGAATTTCTTTTTCTGCTCATCCGTGCCGTGGAGAAGGATGGGATACGTACCGAGGGCGTTTGCAGCATATGTGGTCGACACCCCGACGCAGGCCCTTGAAAGTTCTTCGACAGCTATGCAGAGTTCGAGGCTGCCTTTGCCGAGGCCACCGTATTCCTCAGGGATGAAGAGCCCGAAAAGGTCTGACTGTGCAAGGACCTTCATGATCTCCCATGGGAATTCCTCTTTTTCATCCAGCTCCGCCCTTACCGGCACTACCTTTTCTTCTGCAATCTGCCTGGCAAGGTCACGAATCATTTGCTGTTCTTCTGTCAAAAAATAATCCATTAAACTCCTCCTCTATGTTTCGCGGCTCGTCTTTCAGGTCTTACTACTCAGACCGGCATTATCCGATATGCCCGGGGATGGCTGCCGGGATGTTTCATCCGCTGATGTCGATCCCTTCGATCAGGACACTCGGAGCACCTATGTTACCATAAAATCTCAGGTCGTCGCCAATCATTAACGCACTCCTGAAGAGGGCAAGAATATTGCCCGAAACAGCAGCCTCTTTTACCGGGCGCCGTATTTCTCCTCCCTCTATCCACAGGCCTGAGACTCCGACGGAAAATTCCCCGGATATGGGATTCGCCGTGTGCATGCCCATGGTTTCAAGCACATAGAGACCTTTATCCATGGTCTTCACGAGTTCTTTTATGCCGGTCGTGTATTCCCCTGATGAGGGCTCCAGGTAGAGGTTGGTGGGACCGACCATCGGAAGCCCTGCGGGTCCCCCCCGCATAGCATTCCCCGTGGACTTTACCTTGTCCTTTCTTGCGGTATAGGTGTTGTAGAGAAATCCTTCCAGGACCCCCTTTTTAATCAGGACCTTATCTGTTGTCGGTATCCCCTCATCATCCACGGGCTTGCTGCCGAGCCTTCTGTCCAGCAGGCCGCTGTCGATCACATTCAACCTGGGGCTGACTACCAGTTCTCCTGTTTTGCCTGCGAGCATGGACTTTTTCTTCTGAACCGATTCTGAAGAAAAAGCTGATGCAAGGATGCCGAGAAAATCGACAGTAACGGAATTGTCTAAAAGGATGAACGCCTTTGACGGGGGGATTTTACGTGCTCCCAGCAGTTGCACTGCCCTGCGGGCCGCGCTCCTTCCTACCTGTTCAAAAGAGATGTCCCTTAAGAACCTGCTGCCTTCATACTCCCAGCCCATCTGGCTCTCGCTGCCCTGCTCTGCGATTACGGTTATGCTTGCCGAGCACCCGGTCGATGAGTAATGGGAGTCAATGCCTTTGGAGTTCAGGATGTAGGTATTGCTTATGCCGAAACTTCCGGAGGCCTTACGTATCCTCTTTATCCGGCTGTCTTCGTCAAAGGCCGACTTCTCGATCAGGAGTGCGTTCTCTATGGCAGTATCTTCAGGCAGCGAAACAATATCCGCATCAAAGATACCTGGAGAGACTGATTTGGGGGAAGCCCCGGGCCGCTGGGGCAAGCCGGCGTAATCATCGGGCTCGGTATATTCCGACGACGACAGGGCTTTCCCTGCCACGTCGCCAATTTCCGCAGGATCGGCGGAATAGGAAAACCCCAGCCGTTTGTCCTTGATGACCCTGATGCAATAGCCGGCGGTAAAGGAGGATTCCAGGGTATCTACTTTCTGCTCTCTTACCTCAACGATCAGGCTTTTCGATGTCTTTACATATACCTCTGCCTCATCGGCCCCCTTTTTCAGGGCAATCTCCAGGAGCTTTGCGGCAAATTCCCGGTCTATGGGCAACTCACCTTTATTCTTCATAGTACGTTGCCGAAGCGGTCTCCGATTCCCATACGGTAACGGCGGAGACGTTCACTTTGTATTCCAGCAGCCTCTTCTTCAGGGAATCGAATACCCACCGCGCAATATTTTCTGAGGACGGATTCCTTTCAGTGAAGGGGAATACGTTATTCAGGCAGGTATGGTCGAGGGGCGAAACGATTTCATTGGCTATCCGTTTGAGGTCGTGGAAATCTATAGCGAGGTCGATTTCATTCAACTGTTCTGCTGTAATGTAAACCTGGACTTTCCAGTTGTGGCCGTGAAGGTTTTCACATTTCCCCTTATACCCCCTGAGCTGGTGGGCGGAAGCAAAGCCGGTTTCTATCATTAACTCGTACATTATTCCTCCGAAGAGACCGTGATGAGTGATGCGTGACGGGTGATGAGTCTGTGGTCGTATTCTTATTCTTTAACTCATTACGCATTACGCATAACACATCACTGTCTTTATGTTTCTTTTTTGAATGTTGCTATGTAGGGCAGGTTCCTGTATTTGTTTTCATAATCCAGACCATATCCC
>JAJZPZ010000132.1 GCA_021847795.1 Nitrospirota bacterium | reverse complement strand
GGCGGCTTTGACGTAGTGATTGCAAACCCGCCCTATGTGCGACATGAGTCAATCAAAGAGATGAAGCCTGAGCTGAAAAAGCAGTTTGGTGATTTCTACTGCGGCACGGCGGATATTTATACCTATTTTTATAGGAAAGGGTTGGATGTCCTCAAGCAGCGGGGACATCTATGCTTTATAGCGCCGAACAAGTTCATGCGTGCTGGTTACGGGAAAAACACGAGGGTATTGCTTGCAGGCAAGGCAACACCGAAGATTGTCATAGACTTTGCAGACCTGCCTATATTTGATGCGACGACTTATCCATCAATAATTTTGCTCGAAAACCGCCGGCCGGTTTCTGAAGATAAAGCGCTCGCCGCCACTTTCACTGAGGCAGCACAGCTTGAGCGGCTTGAAGAGACGCTTTCTTTCATCGGTTTCCCGTTGCCAGTTGCAGTATTGCGGCCCGAGGGTTGGAACCTGGAGCGCCCTGAAGTGCTGGCCCTTATGGAGAAGCTCAGGAGGAGCGGCATGCCCCTTGGTGAGTATGTGCAGGGGAGATTCTACTACGGCATTAAGACCGGCCTCAACGAAGCCTTTGTGATTGATGAGACAACACGTAATAAGCTAATAGCGGAAGACCCAAAGAGCGCAGAGTTGATCAAACCCTGGCTGCGCGGGCGCGACATAAAAAAGTGGAAAGCCGAATGGGCGGGATTGTATGTTGTTGCCATCGAAAGTAGCGCCAATAAAGAATGGCCATGGTCTCATGAAAAGACAGAAGCCAAGGCTTTGAAGGTATTTGCCGACACGTATCCTGCGATTCATGCTCACCTGTCGCAATGGGTTGCCAAACTCAAAAAACGTGATGACCAGGGGAAGTTCTGGTGGGAACTGAGATCATGTGCGTATTACGAGGAGTTTGAAAAGCCAAAAATTATTTATCCTGATATTGCCAAAGCATCAGAGTTTACATGGGATGAGAACAATGCGTTTCTTGGCAATACAGCTTATATAATCCCGACAAATGAGAAATGGCTTCTGGGGCTACTTAACTCGCAGTTGCTATGGTGGTTTTATCTCAACGTAAGCTCAACTATTCAGGGAGGGTTTGTACGATTTATAGCGCAATATATGCAGCAGCTTCCTATTCCCCCCGCTACCGATGTACAAAAAGCGATCATTATCGAGCGTGTCCGGAAAATCCTCGCCGATCCTTACAGCCCCGACGTCCCGCGTTTTGAAGCTGAGATAGATCAACTGGTGTATGAGCTTTATGGACTGACGGCTGATGAAATCGAATTGGTAGAGCAAAGTAATCCATCAGGGTCCGGTCGTGCCCGCGACAGCAGGGCAGTTCTCTTCAACCGCATTCTTCCCTCTCTCAAAGAGAAATCATCATATTTCTCCTTTGATGCAGTCAAGCGGGCACTGGCTGCTGACGGGATCAAACTGTCCGATGAAACCTTGCGGGAATACATGAGTGAGGCCATGGCCTCAGGAGTTGTTCATGATGCCGGGCGCGGCTGGTATACGCGCCATAACAAACCTGTGCGCTGGGACACGAAACCTATCGGCAAGCTGATTCGTGCTGTTGAAAAGGCTTTTCCACTCCTTGATTTCTCTTCTTGGTCCACATCCCAGTTCAATCCCTTTGCCCTGCACCTCGTTGCGCAGTCGACGACCCTGCTCTATGCGGAAAGCGACGCGCTGGAATCGGTAGCCGCAAGCCTGAGGGAGTCCGGATGGGAAGCATGGGCTGATCCGAAGCAGAAAGAGGTCGAGAAGTTTGTCCGACCCGGAGAGAAAACCATTGTCCTCCGTCCCGCAATCAGCAAGCAGCCTGAAGGCAAAGGTCACATGGCTCCTATCGAAAAAGCTCTTGTTGACCTCTTGGTCGAAACTTCCCGGTTGCAACTCATGGATTCTGTAGAGGCACAACGAATCCTTGATACAGTCTTGCAAGCCGGCATAATACAACTACCTGTATTATTAGGATATTCATCGCGGAGAGGGCTGAAAATGAAAAGCTCAGAAATAACCCATTAAATCCAAAATGAACTCAAAAGTGGAATTAATGGGTTAAAATGATAGCCAAAAAGTGCTTTTCCGATACATGGATTCTGGCTAAGAGCAAAGAACTCAAAACAGGTGATCCGGGACTGCTCGCAAAGGCTGTCCACGCATTGGCCCTCCTCGGTCATCTATCAGAAAGCGGCCTGGAGTTTGTATTTAAGGGCGGCACAAGTATGCTCCTCCATGTCCCGGCCATTCGCCGACTCTCTATCGATATCGATATTCTCTGTGCGACACCGGCTGAGGAACTGGACCGGATACTTGCGGAGGTAGCAAAAAAGCTGCCGTTTATCGGGTATGAGGAGGATGATCGTGGTGTCCGTGGTCTTCCTAATCGCCGCCATTTCAAGTTCTTGTACCAGTCGGGCGCTTCTACGGATCATGTCCTTCTGGATGTAGTTGAAGAGGCGAGGGTTCCCCATGATCAGATTTCGAAGCCGATTGCTTTGCCCTTCCTGGAGATTGAGCGCGAAATTAACGTAAAGCTTCCCACCGTAGAGAGCCTGTTAGCCGATAAATTAACCGCCTTTGCTCCTAAAACGACAGGAGTTCCCCTTTACCCTGCAAACGGGCGACCTGCCGACACTATGCAGATTGTGAAGCAGCTCTTCGATGTGGGCGAGTTGTTTTCCCTCGCGGAAGACTTAACTGCAGTGCGACGGGTGTACGGAGAGGTGTTTGAACTGGAAAATGAATATCGCGGCGGTAGTTTCACGATTCAAGAGGTATTGAATGATACTTTGGATGCAGCTTTGTGCCTTTGTGCTCACCGGCTGAAAGGGGTTGCTGATCACCCTGATGCCCTGCATCTGGAAGAAGGGATCAGGCGTATTAACTCGCATCTGGTTAATTATCGGTTCAATCTCAACGACGCGAAAGTGGCCGCAGCAAAAACAGCACTGCTGGCGAAGTTGATTATTGGGGACTCCGGCTCTTCGCTTTTACCTTATCGAACGATACCGGAATTGGAATCGCTAAGATCCCTGATTATTGAGGGTGATTGGAAAAGACTCAACAGGCTGAAGGCAACGATTCCAGAAGCCTTTTATTATTGGCACCATGCAAGCATTATCATTCGTCGGGTATAGTATAGGTTACATATGAACAATAAGATGGACGATAATTTTCAAAAGTTACTCGGGATTATGGCAACCCTTCGCTCCAAGGACGGATGTCCGTGGGACAAAGAGCAGACCAGGGAATCCCTTAAGCCTTACCTTATAGAGGAGGCCTATGAGGTACTGGAAGCTATTGATGAAGACAATCCCCAGGGTCTGAAAGAGGAACTGGGCGACCTGCTCTTCCAGATTGTTTTTCACAGTCAACTGGCAAAAGAGCGCGGCGAATTCGATATGGACGGTGTGATAAAGAAGATCAGCGAGAAAATGATATCACGGCACCCCCATGTGTTCGGCAAGGAGAAATTCGAGACCTCCCAGGAAGTCCTGAAGCAGTGGGATGAAAGGAAAAAGGAAGAGGGAAAGCTCAGGGAATCCCTGCTCGAAGGCGTGCCCAGGGAACTGCCTTCGCTGCTCAGGGCGCACAGGCTCCAGTCAAGGGCTGCCAAGGTGGGCTTTGACTGGAACCGGGTGGAAGATGTTTTCGAAAAACTGGACGAGGAGCTTGAAGAGTTCAGGGCTGCGCTGAAGAACGGGAAACAGGCGGAGATCGAAGAAGAACTCGGGGACATTTTTTTTGTTCTTGTAAACATCTCCCGTTTTGTGCGCGTGAACCCCGAGGACGCGTTGAGAAAGACCATCAGCAAATTCATTTCCCGCTTCCGCTACATAGAAATGAAGGCTGCGGAGGCAGGCAGGGAGCTTTCGGACATGACCCTGGAAGAAATGGATGCCCTGTGGGAGGAAGCAAAAAGACCCGGCAAGCCGGGTTAAGCGGTTTCCGCTGCATCGGTCCGACTCCCCCCCATGTCCCTCCATGATCTGCTTTAGTGTCGATATGAAATGAATAAACCCGCAATTATTTATTTATAGTCAACCGGCTTTTCCCGTAATTTTCTTTTGACATTTGATTTGCCTGCATGGTATAAAGTTTATACGGAATTATATCCATATTTTTATTAACCTGGCTTCAGGAAAAAAGGAGGGTCTAGCAGTCATGGCTTTAGAAGGAAAGGTGAAATGGTTCAACGAGTCGAAGGGGTATGGGTTTATCCAGCAGGATAACGGATCTGATGTTTTTGTTCATTATTCCTCAATCAAATCCGAAGGGTTCAAAACATTAGCTGAAGGTCAGAGGGTTCAGTTCGAGATCGTGGACGGAGACCGCGGACCTAAAGCTGTGAATGTGGTGAAAGTATAAAAATCCAACCTGAACAGAGGGGGCCTGCCAAAGGCCCCTTTTTTTTGTCCTGAAATACCGATATGAATTACGTACTGTGGCGGGTTTGCTGCGTCCTGCTGGGACCGGATTTTGAGAAAATTAAAACTCCCTTTGAGCATGGGGAATGTCAGCGAGGGAACAGATGTCTGTTCAAATCCTCCTGTAGGGGGCCGGGGCGTTACCCGGCCCCGTATTACCCGCAGCAATTTTCTCAAAATCCGGCCCCAGCAGGACGCAATGTCGTTTTGTATGAAACGGACTTGAATGTCCGGCTGTTGCGCTTGCCTGTGTTGTATATTCCCCTGATTTCCTGTATCTTATTGTTATCTATGAGATTGCCTGAATGGATCAAGACCAGGGCCGAAGGCCTGCATCCGACAAAGAACCTCCTGAGGAACCATGGACTCTCAACCGTCTGTGAGGAAGCGCGGTGTCCCAACAAGGGGCTCTGTTTTTCCAAGCCCACGGCGGCCTTTATGATCCTGGGGGATTATTGCACCAGGAACTGTGCCTTTTGTTCGGTGAAACCTGGATCTTCGGGGGATATGGCCGGTGTGGACCCCTCGGAGCCCGAAAGGGTTGCAGCTGCTGCATTCGATCTGGGGTTGAAGTATATTGTTGTTACTTCTGTAACCAGGGACGATTTGCCTGACGGCGGAGCTGTCCAGTTCGCGGAAACGATACGGGCGGTCAAGAGGAAGCTCCCTGATGCGCAGGTGGAAGTGCTGACCCCTGATTTCAAGGGAGATGCCGGGGCCCTGAGTACTGTTCTTGAAGCAGGTCCCGACGTGTTCAATCACAATATGGAAACAGTGAAGAGGCTCTATCCCCGCGTAAGGCCCCAGGCTGATTATAAGCTGTCTCTGGATGTCCTGGCGCGAGCAAAGACAATAGCCCCGCATATAAAGACAAAGTCGGGGCTGATGCTCGGTTTCGGAGAAACCCGTGATGAGATTCTCGAAGCGTTCCGGGACATCAGGAACGCCGGGTGCTGCCTCTTGACAGTGGGGCAATATCTCAGGCCTTCAAAAAAGAATCTCCCTGTTGTAGAATATATAAGGCCGGAAGTCTTTGACGAACTGAAAGAGGCAGCGCTTCTATCGGGATTTGAATTTGTTGCGTCCGGTCCGTTGGTCAGGAGTTCAATGAATGCAGAGGAAGCATACAAACAAGTAAGTAAGAAGTAGTAAGTAGGAAGTAAAAATGAAAGATAATATTTTCTGTGCTTTATTTTCTACTTCCTACCTCTTACCTCTCACTTTTAAGGAGGTTTTTTACCGTGTTCGAATTTAACAGGATCAAGAGATTACCGCCATATGTGTTTGCCATTGTTAATGCCTTGAAGATGGAGTCCCGGAGAAAGGGCGAAGACATTATCGACCTGGGGATGGGCAACCCGGACATGAGCGCGCCGAAACATATTATCGATAAACTATGCGAAGCAGCCAAGAACCCGAAGAACCATCGCTATTCCGCATCCAAGGGCATAACACAGCTCAGGGTGGCCATAAGCGAATGGTATAAGAGGCGCTATGATGTGGATATAGATCCCGAATCAGAGGCGGTGGTGACTATCGGCTCCAAGGAAGGCCTATCCCACCTTGCGCTTGCAACGATCCAGCCCGGTGATGTGGTGATGACGCCCACCCCTGCATACCCGATACACCCGTACAGCGTAATTATCGCCGGCGGCGAGGTGACGAGCATCCCTATCGGCCCGGGCATCGATTTTTTCGACGAAATGGAAAAGGCCTTTAAAAAGACCTGGCCCAGGCCGAAGGTGCTGATAATAAATTTCCCCCACAATCCTACAACCCAGGTTGTCGACGGACTGGATTTCTTTAAAAAGGTTGTCGATTTCGCAAAAGAAAACAACATCATCGTTATCCAGGATTTTGCCTATGCGGACCTGACTTTCGACGATTACAAGGCGCCCAGTTTCCTGCAGGCGCCCGGAGCAAAGGATGTGGGCGTCGAGTTTTTCTCGCTGACCAAGAGTTATTCCATGGCCGGCTGGAGAGTGGGCTTCTGCGTGGGGAACAAGGACATCGTCGGTGCGCTGATCAAGATAAAGAGCTACCTGGATTACGGGATGTTCCAGCCCATCCAGATCGCGAGTATCGTTGCCCTGCGGGGTCCCCAGGAGTGCGTGGATGAATTCAGGCTTGTGTACCAGTCCCGCAGGAATGCCCTGATCAAGGGGCTTAACAGCGCAGGCTGGAAGATGGACTCACCAAAGGCGACGATGTTTGCCTGGGCGGAAATCCCGGAACCCTTTAAAAAGATGGGGTCCCTTGATTTCTGCAAGTTCCTCATCACCGAGGCAAAGGTTGCCGTGTCGCCCGGAATCGGTTTTGGAGAAGGCGGAGACGGGTATGTCAGGTTTGCGCTTGTTGAAAATGAGCATAGAATAAAGCAGGCAGTTGCCGGCATTAAAAAGGTTCTCAATAAGCAGTAACGAGTTATTCTAAGGATAGTAACAAGTAACGAGTCTGAAACCGTGACGAGTGACAAGTGACGAGTTTTCAGGACTATTGTCTTTTAACTTGTTACTCATTACTTATAACCAGGGAGTTAAGGAAATGAAAAAGGACAGGATTTCGGTAGGCATCATAGGTTTCGGCACGGTAGGTTCGGGGACGGCAAAGATCCTGCTGGAAAGCAGGGACATCATCAGGGAGCGGGCAGGTTTTGACGTTGTCCTTAAGAAAATCGCCGATCTTGACATTAAGAAGGACAGGGGAGTCAGAATACCCGACGGAGTGCTGACGACCGATGCCGATGCCGTTCTCAATGACCCCGATATAGATATAGTCGTTGAGCTTATGGGAGGAATCCATCCTGCCAAAGAGTTTATGCTCCGGGCCATCAGGAACAAAAAGCATGTTGTTTCGGCGAACAAGGCCTTGCTTGCAACAGAGGGAAACGAGATTTTTGCAGAGGCAGGAAAACAAAACGTTGAAGTCGGTTTCGAGGCCTCTGTTGCCGGAGGCATCCCGATCATCAAAGTCGTGAGGGAAGGGCTCGTTGCCAATAACATTGTCGCAATATACGGGATCATCAACGGGACCTCAAACTACATCCTTACAAAAATGACCAACGAGAAGGTCGAGTTTTCGGATGCGCTGAAAGAGGCGCAGCGGCTCGGGTATGCGGAAGCTGATCCGACCTTTGATATCGAAGGCATAGATACGGCCCACAAGCTGACGATCCTGTCGTCCCTTGCATACGGGATCCCCCTTTCCTATAACGAGGTGTATAAAGAGGGAATAACGAAAATAACCGCGCAGGATATCGACTTCGCGTCTGAACTCGGGTACAAGATAAAACTGCTTGCCGTAACCAAGGCCTCCAACGGAGCTATAGAAATGCGCGTGCATCCTACCATGGTGCCGAGCGATTACCTGATCTCCAAGATAGACGGCGTGTTCAACGCTGTCTATGTGGAAGGAGACGCAGTGGGCTCCACCCTCTATTACGGAAGGGGCGCAGGGGACATGCCCACCGGTAGCGCCGTAGTGTCGGACATTGTCGATATCGGCAGGAACATCATGAGCGGCGGCATCCTGAGGGTCCCGGGCATCGCCCCGCGGGGTGCGCAGAAAGCGGGACAGCGGCGGATCAAGGCTATGGAAGACATCGAAAGCATGTATTACTTCAGGTTTGCCGCCATGGATGAGCCGGGGGTACTGTCGAAGATATCGGGAATCCTCGGCAGCTATAACATCAGCATCGCATCAGTTATCCAGAAAGGCAGGCGTATAGGCGGCTCTGTGCCGCTGGTTGTCCTCACCCATAGGGCAAAAGAAAGGGATGTCATCAGTTCAATAAAGCAGATTGACGCATTGCCTATTGTTTCCGACAAGACCCTGTTTATCAGGGTCGAGGGCAGTGGGGAATAGCCTGCACTGCCTCCCCGTTGTTTATTAAACCGGCGAATACATGCCCGATATTGTCATTGCGAACGGAGTGAAGCAATCTCGTCGTTGAGGCTGAGATTGCCGCGTCCCTTCGCTCCTCGCAATGACTCTCTCTTTATTTGCCGGTTTCATAAAAATAACATTGCTTTCCTGAATTTTCTTATGATAAATTACGTTTATTGTATGATAAAGCGATCTATTTGCGCGCTGAAATAACAGAGATGGATAAATCAATCCATCAAAGGTCTTGGGGAAGGTAACTATGGAAGAAGAGGTGAGGATAAGCAAAAGGATCGATATTAAAGGACTTGTATGTCCCTATACCTTTGTGAAGGCGAAGATCGCCATTGAGGGTATGGAAATAGGGGAAGTGCTCGAAGTGCTCCTCGATTACGAAGAGGCGTCAAGGAGCATCCCCAGGTCCATGGAAGACCACGGGCAGAAAGTGCTGAAAGTGGAACAGATCAACGGCACGGACTGGATACTGGTCATAAGGAAAGAGAAAGAGTAGGGGGCAGCTATGGAATTTACGGAAGATCAACTGCAGCGGTACAGCCGCCACATCATCCTTCCCGAGGTCGGGGGCAAGGGCCAGAAAAAGCTCCTGAACGCGCGGGTGTTCATCGTGGGAGCAGGAGGTCTCGGCTGCCCTGTCGGATATTACCTGGCTGCTGCCGGGGTCGGCACTATCGGCATGGTGGATAACGATACCGTTGAGCTGAGCAACCTCCAGAGGCAGATAGCCCACAGCACAAAGACGCTCGGCAAACTGAAGATCGACTCCGCAAGGGAGACCTTCGAGGCCCTGAACCCTGACGTAAAAATCATCGGCACCAAAGAACGCATATCACGGGACAATATAAAGGACCTGATAGGTGATTACGACATCGTTGTGGACGGAAGCGATAATTTCCCTACACGCTATCTTGTGAATGATGCCTGCGTAATGCTGAAAAAACCTCTTGTGAGCGGTGCGATCCTCAGATTCGAGGGCCAGGTCACGACAATACTGCCCGGTGAGGGGCATTGCTACCGGTGC
>JAJZPZ010000131.1 GCA_021847795.1 Nitrospirota bacterium | reverse complement strand
CCTGGCATCCCCTGTCCTTGCACACCTTCTGTCTTTTGCCAACACGGCGATCAGGTTTGAAATATCGGCCACAATAAATACATCTCTTCTGCTCTGGCTTCGTCTTGTCCATCTGATTATCTTAAAAAAGACGTGCCGGGATGATGAAATATAAGGACATGAATAAAATATTCGGCAGGGCTACGGCTGGGACAACAAAACTATAGGCAAAAAAGGCTACTCACTTTAGGGCACTTTAGATTACTCCCTACACTTATGGAGTTTGCTATAATTTCATTAATGTGCGGATCTCCAAAACCGTAGCCTATGACGAATAATTTCTTATTTTCTTGAGAGAGAACGGCCTTAAAGATATCAAAATACGATCTCAGAAGAGGTTCTCTGCTTATTTGTTCTTTTTTGTCTTTACCAATTACAAGCGCATCCGTACCGTCTGACCGCTTCCAGTTAAATGATCCATGTAACTTTATATAATAAAAATTTTTTGTGGACATCAAATTTGAAATATTAGCGGTTATTTCCGGCTTGGCAGGCAGGGCAATAAAGTCTTCATTTTCCAGTGCATATTTCTTTGTTGAAAGGTCAGGCGGACATGGAATGCCCGGAATAATTAACAGTTTTTTATCGAATTCAAGGTATCTCTCGATGAAAACATCCTGATTCAATGTGAAAAAAAATCCTGATGAGTGGTCATTGCCGTCAAAACGGTCAATTAAACGAGCAACAGCAGTTAAGCGATCACCGTATGGTTTATTTATCAGCATCGCATCTAATTTACTATACGCTGCAAATACTGCTTGTTTAATTGCCTTTTTATCCTCGCTTACTAAAGTGGTATCTTCCAGAATTCTCTCATAAACGGATTCATAATCAAAATCTTCAAGCATTATCCGTCTAACCGAAGGTCGCTTTTGAACCAACTGATGATTAAAAATTAATGCCCACATTTCAGAGGCTAAAAAACCGCCAAAGTCATACGTAAATCCAGCCCCGGTAAGTAAAATATTAGGTGAAGCAGTACTATTCATATGGTACCCATAACCAAGTTTTTAATTTTATACTTCGCATGCATCTCGTCTATCCTGCCTGCAGATAGGATTATTGAGGCGTTCGGCACAATTCATTTCTCGTCGTTTTTGTCCTGTTCGTCCTTATTCGCGCTTCCATATCCCCCCGGCGTTTCCCACACACTCAGTTGTTCTACCTCACTACAGGACTTTTCTGTAAGAGCCCTATCATTGCGTCCATATTGCTGCGGGACATCGTTTTCGTCGTTTTCAACTGCCTGAAAAAGCTCTTCAAGATAAGCCGCTCCATTTTTCTTGCGCAGGAACCTTGCCCCTTGCTTGAGAAAATAGGCATTCCCTTCCGCTGTTTCGGCAGGCTGGGCATATTCAGCTACAAAAAGAGGTCTTCTTAGCGCGAGCGCTGCTTTCCCCGCCTCGAACGTACCGCCCTTTAAGCCTGATTCGATAACAACAACAGCATTGGATAAGCCGCATATCGTCCTGTTGCGCTGCATGGCATTACGGGCAAGCCACGGCAGCCGCGGCATATACTCGGAAACAACAACATGATTGCCTTCGGTTATCAGATCTTTCACATCACTTTTTAACTTGAAATGCAGAATGCCTTCTGCCAGAACAAATGTGGTCACGCCGCCGGCTTCGAGTGCAGCCCTATGCGTTGCCAGGTCAACTCCATGGGCATACCCACTGATAACATTTATTTGCCGCTTCGCAAGCTCTGTAGCGCATTCCCCGGCCACAGCGAGACCTTTTTCAGATGCCTTGCGCGAGCCGCAAAACCCGACAGCTTTTCTCTCAAGCAGCTTAATGTTGCCTCCGGCAAACAGAAGCAATGGAGCCTCTTCCTTGAGGGTCCTTAATAACCTTTCAGGATAGCCGGCGCGTCCTTTAACAAGTATTTTTATCTCTTGAATCTCAAATTCTTTTAGTAACCCATCTGCCTTATCAATCGAAGCCGGAATCTGATCGGCAATGTCAGGTTTAATGTTCATGTGCAGTATCATTTCAGCAGGCGATATTAAAGACAAATCGACTTGGCTGCTATAAAAGAAATCGAGGTTCATGATCCGACTTACGCCTTTTGGCCCGAGTCCTTTGGTAAGCAGTAAAGCCAATATGTCTCTTTCTTTCATCATTGATTGTCGGTATCACGCCAGGACTTCACGCATGCCAGGCCTAAAACCCTGCTTGCTCCCTTCTCTTTTAAAAGCTTTGCCGCTGTCCACATCGTTGAACCCGATTGATACAGGTCATCTAGTAGTATGACGCTCTTCTCCTCAATATCGCCAGTGATTTCTATCGCGCCTCTCAGGGTTGTCAGCTTTTCAGCAAGTGGAAGGTCTTGAAGCTTCGGCGTTTCTCTCACTTTCCTTATCAACGCTGTACCGTTCCTCTTCCCGGTTTTTGCAGCCAGCTCTTTTGCCAGTTCAACAGGTAGATGAAAGGTCTTCGACGGATTAGGAGGGATAGGGATAATTATAACGGCTCTTCGATAAACCGGGTGGATTTCGCACAAATTGGCAAGAACTTCCACCAGTTGCGCACGAGCTTCCGTATCCTGATTTTCCTTTGCCTTATGTTCGAGGTTGCCACACCTTGTATATCCAACTTCCTTTGTTATGAAATCTTCGCAAAGGTTATAATCCAAAGCGAAACAATGATCCAATTCATCTCCAAAATATGTCTCAATATTGTCGCTCTTCTTCAATAGCACATGATTTTTGAATACGTCAAGAAGCTTTCTTACTTCTTGTTCCTCTTCCCTTGTTAAAGAGAGAATTGCTGTGCATGTCCCTTTCAAGCCGTCCTTGAAATCAAGCTCAATTCCAGGAAGATATTCTTTCAAAAGAGGAGCATAGGTTTCACACATCCAGATTTGTAAGCGCCACTTGTTGTCCCCAACCCAGCCAAACTCATATTTGTACATTTGTGCCCGTGAACCCATCAGAAAACCTCTGCAACGACTTTCTGAACTTTATGCAAGTACGCAGATAGACAGAACTGCTCAGGAACTTTAAGGAATCTTGTCATATCATCGGCGTGCAATATCATTCTCTTTCTGACCCATCCCACAGGAAAAAATTTATTAATGATAGTACGTTATAGCTGTGTAAAACAAGGATTATCTGCTCAGCGCCCACCGCCACTCCCGTTGCAACTTGAAAGTTTGGGCTCAAATCTGGTATTCAATAAGCTATGCTGGGCGAACCGAAAATCACTGTTTCCGAGGCTTATCTCCGGGATGTGGAAAAAAAAGTAGAAGACCTCAAGGCGCTCAGGGAAGTATCTGCCCTCATATCATCAACCCTTGATTTTAATGATCTCATGACCCTTGTGATGGAAAAGGCAAAAAAAGTAATGAATGCAGAGGCATGCTCGATCCTGCTCTATAATAAAAATACGAAAAAACTGGAATTCGAGGTGGCCATCTGCAAGGAAGAAACAGCATCGGAAATCCTCCGGGAAAAGATAACCCTCGATCTCGGGCAGGGCATCGCGGGCTGGGTTGCAGAGAACCTGAAACCCCTGCTCATCAGGGATGCCGGATCAGACGACAGGTTTTTCAAGGATGCAGATAAGCTCACCGGATTCAAAACAAAAAGCCTTTTGGCGGTCCCCCTTGTCGGCAGGGGCGGTCTTGTCGGGGTAGCAGAGATAATCAACCCTAAAAACAAGGACTCCTTTGATGACTACGATTCTGAAATATTCCAGACACTCTGCAGGCAGGTCGCGATTGCCATTGAAAATGCCTGCTTTTACAAAGAGTCCCTTGAAAAAGAAAAAATGAGGCAGGAACTTGAGATTGCATCGGCCCTGCAAAAGAGCTTTCTTCCGGATTCCCCCTTCTTCAAGAGGGACAAATTAACGGTATCGGCAGTTAATATCTCGGCTGCAAAGGTCGGAGGCGATCTTTATGATTTCATCGAACCTGTTGAGGGCAAAGCCGGGATACTCATCGGAGATGTTTCAGGGAAGGGAGTATCCGGCGCATTGTACATGGCAAAGATAATCAGCGATTTCAGGTTTATTGCGAAGGAGATAGCCTCTCCGGGCACAGCTTTGCAATTGCTGAACACCCAGCTCTCCCGTGCTCCCCGCGGAATGTTCCTCACGGCAATTTACATAATAGCTGATATACACACCGGCGAACTGCTCATAACTGTTGCCGGCCACCCCCCGCCGCTGATACTTTCCGGCGGAGGCGCCGCAGTAATGGACATTCCTTCCGGTCCCCCTGTAGGGATATTGCCGGTGGAATATCCTTCTGTGGCCTTCTCCCTGAAAAAGGGAGACAAACTGCTCCTGTTGACAGATGGCGCTTTTGAGGCCAAGAACAAAAAAGGCGAGAGGATCGGCTTTGAAAAACTCCTGGATTTCATAAAACGGCATAAAAATGAGGAGCAGTTGGTCCAGATGGTCATCGAGCATGTGAAAAGGTTTTCAAAGGGAACGGAAATGGCCGATGACCTTACCATGGTGGAACTGGCATGGGACTGCGTTGCCTGACATGAAGGGAGCGGTAAGCATCACCATTCCATCGCATCCCAAATATCTATCCGTAGTACGGGCGCTGACCTCCAGGATGGCTGAACTCGCGGATATGCCGGGACCGGAGGTCGATAAAATCAGGCTTGCTGTTGATGAAGCGTGCTCAAATGTAATAAAGTATGCCTACAAAGGAGATACGGGCAGGAAGATTGTGGTAAAGTTCAGGGTCATCCGGACAGGGTTTGAAGTGGTCATAGAAGACACCGGCGAGAAAACGGACCCGTCTTTTATTGCAGGCAGGGACCTTGATGATGTCAGGCCCGGAGGGCTCGGCATCCATCTGATCAAACGGGCCTTCGACGTCTTTGGCTTTGACGAAAAAAAGAAGAAGGGAAACAGGCTCAGGCTGATCAGATACAAAAGAGGTAATAATGAAAATTGAAATTTCGGATCACAAAGGAAAGAAGGTAATGGCGCTCTCGGGAGAAATCGATATGCACGAATCCCCTTACCTGAGAAAGGAATTGATGGCCCTCGTCGGCAAGAAGACCACCCCGCTGGTTGTTGACTTTCAAGCGGTCTCCTATATCGACAGCTCAGGGATAGCTACTTTCGTCGAAGGATTGAAAGGCATGATGGCATTCGGGGGCAAATTGCAACTCGTTTCCATACCTGCGGGGATAATGGAGATATTCAGCTTTTCAAAGCTCGATAAGGTTTTTGAAATCCATGGATCCGTTGATGATGCCCTCAATAGCTGAAAGCTTCTTCGGCGGCCTGGGCAGAAGAACTCTCGCAGCGCTGAAAGGCATTCACGAGGTATCAAAGCTCATCAACACCACCTTTTACTGGTTCCTGGTATCTCCCTTCAAGGGAAAGCCGATACGGCTCAGGGCAAGTATATCCGAAATAGTCAAGGCAGGGTACAACTCCGTACCCATCGTAGCGGTAATATCTCTGTTCGTCGGGATAATTCTAGCCCTCCAGTCTGCGTACCAGTTAAAAAGGGTGGGGGCACTGATATATGTCGCCAACCTGGTCGGGGTATCCATAACCAGGGAGCTTGGACCTATTCTTACGGCAATAATCGTAGCAGGAAGGAGCGGGTCGGCCTTTGCAGCTGAAATCGGTTCCATGAAAGCAGCGGAGGAGATAGATGCCCTTGTGAGCATGGGGATCAACCCGGTAAGGTTCCTTGTTGTGCCGAAACTCATTGCATTGGCGCTGATGCTGCCTGCTCTCACACTTATTGCGGATGCCATAGGCCTTTTCGGGGGCTTTCTGCTTGCTACAACAGCGCTTGAGATTCATCCCTACAATTATTTTCAGCAGACGGTAAACGCACTGCTGATAAAAGACGTGGTCACCGGCCTTGTGAAGGCATTGGCCTTCGGGGTGGTAATAACGATTGTCGGCGCATACCAGGGATTTAAAGTGGAGGGAGGCGCCGAAGAGGTCGGCAGGAGGACGACTGCTTCGGTAGTGGCGTCCATCTTCCTGGTAATTGTTTTCGACCTCTTTTTCACGGCGCTTTTTTATTATTTTACATGATGGAATTAAATCCCAAATCTCAAGCTCCAAATGACAAACAATGAGTCAATAGCAGCATATCTCTCTTGTCATTTGGAATTTGGCGCTTGGAGCTTGAATTACGTATGGATAAGGCGATAGAAGTCGAAAATCTTGTGACCCATTACGGGGACAGGGAGATACTCAAAAAAATCTCTTTCGGTATCCCGCGGGGAAAAACAACGGTGATACTCGGCGGAAGCGGTTGCGGCAAAAGCACACTGCTGAAGCATCTTATCGGTCTTCTGAAACCGACAAGGGGGAGCATTCTCATCAATGGAAACGACATCACTTCGATGAGCGAGGATGACCTGAACGTCGTGAGGAAAAAGATGGGGGTCCTCTTTCAGGGCGCAGCATTGCTGAACTCCATGACCCTGGCCGATAACGTTGCCCTTCCCTTACGGGAGCACACCAGGCTGGAAGAGTCCACTATTCGGATTATGGTCCGCATGAAACTCGACCTGGTCGGATTGTCCGGCTTCGAAGGCTTTTACCCCTCCCAGCTTTCAGGGGGAATGAAAAAAAGGGCGGGGCTTGCGCGGGCAATGGCACTGGACCCGGAGTTCCTTTTCTTTGATGAGCCCTCTGCAGGACTGGACCCGGTAACTGCCGCAGGCCTTGACGAACTCATCCTCAGGCTGAGAAACGTTTTCAAGATGACTATTACCGTAGTTACCCATGAACTTCCCAGTGTATTCATGATTGCCGATTATGTTATTATGCTTGACCTCGGCGAGGTAATTTTTGCAGGGCCCCTTGACGAATTGCGGGCATCAGGGAACCCCAGGATAAAGATGTTTCTCGAAAGGCGTCCCGAAACGGCAGACTATTCTCCCGAGGATTATTTCAGGTTCATAGCAGGAGATTAACGAATAATATTCCAATATACAAATCCCGGATTACAGGCAGAGTTGCTGATGTTTTTGACATCCGGGATCTGATGTCTGGAATTTAACAACAGGAGGCGGTTTGTCGTATCTGAAAGAAGAAGTCAAGGCAGGCATCATCCTTGTGTCGTCCCTCGTCATCCTGAGCGGGTTCGTCATTTTAATAGGAGGCAGCCGGTTTTTCGAGAAGTATGATACGTACTATGTGAAAGTGAAAAATGCCGCTGGTCTTGAAGAGGGAGCACAGGTAAAACTCGGAGGTGTAAGGGTGGGCAGGGTTTTGAGCATAAAGCCGCCCTTACATGCAGGAGAACCGATCACCATAACTATCGGCGTCAAAAAAGGGACCCCACTCTATAAAGGGACCAAGGCCCTCATCACGCAAATCGGTTTCGTCGGCGACATCTATCTTCTGCTCTCCGTCGATAAAACCACCGACGAACGCCTTAAAATCGGGGATGTCATACCCTCCGACGAGCAGGTCCAATTCACAGAACTTATGGCTAAACTCGATGATATCTCGAAATCCGTGGACGGTCTGATCAAGGATGCCGACAGGGTTTTCAGCAAAAAGAACATCGACAACGTAGAAAGGCTTATAGAAAATACGGACAAGGCAATAGTCTCGGGCTCATCGAATCTCGACAGAATTTCCCTTTCCCTGAAAAGCACTACCGACCAACTCGGGCATGTCCTTGTCGAGGTTGAGTCGCTCGTCAAAGGGAACAAAGGAGAGGTATCGCAACTCATCAAAAAAGCCCGGGAGAGCATGGAACAAGCGGGGCACATGATCAGGGCCATAGAGGAGACGGCAAAAACCGTCAACAAGACCACAGGGTCGGTTGACAGGACCATTGATCTCCAATCCCAGAATATAGACATGCTGCTGAAAACCCTGACCAGGACCACGGAGGACCTCCATGAAGTGATGCTGGAGATCAAGAACAAGCCATGGAGCATCCTCTATAAAGAGCGGTCAGCAAGGGAGGAATAGAATAGTATGCGAAAGGTCCTCATAGTTTCTATTGTAGTTTTCATGCTTGCATCATGCTCGATGCCCGAAACAAAAATATACAGCCTTTATGTGCCTGTCAACTCCGTCACCCCTGTCAAAAAATCCGTGGCATCCATTTCCATAGTCCTTGACTCCCCGCGTTACCTTGACCAGCCCTACATAGCATACAGGAAGTCTCCGTACCAGTTTGCCGTATCCAAGTATTCAAAATGGGACACATCACCCAGCGAATCAGTAACAGCTGCACTTAAAGAGCGCCTTTACTCTACCGGCCTGTTCAGGGAAGTCCGCGCATCCAGCGTAATGCCTGCGGGATTTTATCTCCTCAAGGTCACGCTGAAAAAATTCGAAATGTACGAGTCGGGAGGCAGCGCTTTCGGAGAGCTTTCCTTTGACACCGAACTATTTTCTCCCGATGGATCTGAACTCTCCCGGGATACGATCACAAAGGGAATCAAGCTCGAGGACAAGAGTTATCTGAGCCTGGCAAAGGGACTGAGTTCAGCCCTGTCGGAGGGAGCAGAGGAAATCAAGGCAAAGGTGGTCACCTTTATCAGCAAGTAGTCATCTCAGTTTTTCTTGTGCAGCCGTCCTCCCACCCGTTGTTTTCCTGCAAGATACCCGGCCCCTGTGCTCCCCGTATCGGAAATTCCCAATGGATTTCATTCTACCATTGGACAAATACTGCAAAAATGATACAATAGGAAAAATCCAGAAACGAGGTTTCAGATATGGGAGAAGCGATTCCCCCTGTCACGCCGGCGGTGGAAGCCCTGAGATTGGCAGGAATTGAGTATTCCAACCACCTCTACACTTATACGGAAGGCGGGGGTACAGCGGCCTGCGCGAAGGAACTCAATATTGATGAACACGCCGTTGTGAAGGCGATAGTTCTGGAGGCCGATGGAAAACCCCTTATCGTTCTTATGCACGGCGATATGCGGGCATCCATAAAAGAGCTTACACGTATAATCGGGGCCAAGGGCATTACGCCTTGCCTCCCCGAGAGTGCGGAACAGCATACGGGCTACCAGTTTGGAGGGGTCTCTCCATTCGGCACACCTTCTGAAATGCCGGTATATATTGAAGAGACCATCCTCAATCTGCGAAAGGTATACATAAGCGGCGGCAAGCGGGGCTATCTCATCGGTATGGACCCCTACGACATCGTCAAACTCCTTCACCCTACCCTTGTAAAGATCGGCGCCGTGCGCACGGCCTGAGTAGTCCACATTTCTGGGAGTTCCCAGGACTAGATGCCGGACCGGAAAAGAATTTGTCCAGCCTGCCAGGAGCAGGCTTATAAAATAAATATTTTTAATAATTCTATAGTTACGTAGATATCACTATGGAACTATGGTAAATTTTCTATTAAATATCGGAATCTCACGGAAGCAAGGAG
>JAJZPZ010000130.1 GCA_021847795.1 Nitrospirota bacterium | reverse complement strand
AAAATCAATAAAGAAATAGAAGATGAGAGGTGGGCCCCTTATGGGCATTCACATGCGGCACCCTGAGGGTGGGGAAAACCTGCAGGGCACCTCACATGAATATCCCTGCCACCATCATTTGTTGTTTCCCGATGGCAGGGACACTGCGTCTCAACCGGTTCTCTTTATTAGAAGTCGCAGGGTACTAATGAAAGGTTACAAATAATTTTGAGGGGGATGAAATATTAAACGGAGTGTTCTCGAATCAGGGGAATTACCGGCCAAACCATCCTGCGCGGCTGAACGCGCCTTATCAATGTTTTGACTTCTCAATGAACAGGTCGATGAGCCTCCGTGCAATTGTCCCTGGGCGGGGTATGGCAGGCAGGTTGTCCGCGCTGAACCATGCGGCATCGGTAATCTCGGCTTCATCAACTGCGAGCTCGCCACCGGAATAATCGGCTGTGAATCCTATCATTAATGAATTGGGAAAGGGCCAGGGCTGGGATCCGACATAGCGGATGTTATTGATCTCAATCCCTACCTCTTCCTTTACTTCCCTCTGCACCGCTCCTTCAAAGGTTTCTCCGAGCTCTACGAACCCTGCCAACACACTGTAAAATTTCGCCTGGAAATGACTGGAATGGGCAAGGAGTATCTCTTTCCCCCTCATTACCGCTACAATGATTGCAGGAGACAGTTCAGGGTAGATGATCAGGCCGCACTGCGGGCATTCTTTGGCGCGCTCCCCGGCTTTGGGGATGGTGGGACTGCCGCAGCTGCCGCAAAATTTGTGGTTCCGCTCCCAGCGGAGTATCTGGAAGGCCCGGCCTGCAACTGAAAAGTGTTCTTCGTCCAGAAGCCCGAGGAGCCAGCGCAGCTCCTGAAAAGACATTCCTGCCGGAGCACCGGCCCGGGCATCCATTTCAGCGGCATAGCATGGCGTTTGGCCGAGTGTCCCGACATAGTATGTTACGGGAAAGTTCTGCTGTAACATGGACACATCTTTTGAGAGGGGCATAGCAGCGCCGGCATCTGCTGTTTTGACCAGTAGGCTGTCCCCGCGAAATATGAACCATATATCTGTTTCAGCAGGCCCTGCGGGCGGCAAAAAGGCAGGTATGAAAGGCATAGGGCTTTCCTTCTTTGTGAGAGAATAGCGTCTGCATCATTATAACAAATTCACGTTAATGGACTTATCCCGAAGCGATCTCGTTGTTTTCCGCTGAATTGACGTTTCGATGCGATTGCCCTGTGACGGTTTCCCGGCGCCATAATTGCTTTTGTGGATTTATGGTATAATGAAAAACAGAATCAGGCAGCTATTTATGGATGTAAATGCAGAAAAAGTTTTTTAAAAGCCGTTTTGGCTTATTATACGTATTCTTTTCTTTTTTCCTTGCGATATCCTTTATCATAAGGAATGTCCTGCTTGTGAAAGCCTGGCATTCCCTTGATGCAGGCCCCTGGCTTATACTGAAGATTTACGGCCTCGGCCTTTTCTTCGATTTAATAACCATGCTGTATTTTGCCCTGCCCTTTGTCTTTTACCTCATGCTTGTACCTGAAAAGATCTACCGGGGAAAATTGAACAGAGTGGTGATCTATTTTGTGACCTTTGCCGTTATCAACCTGCTCCTGTTTGATGGCGTTTCAGAATACTTCTTTTTTGATGAATTCAGCACCCGATTCAATTTTATCGCCGTAGATTACCTTATCTATACCACCGAAGTGATAAAGAACATCAGAGAGTCATACCCGGTGATGCCGCTCCTGGCTGCCATTGCAGGGATGTCCCTGGCGGTGTTTTTGTACGTAAAAAGATGGCTTGACCGCGGGCTCCAGGTGAAGAGCACGATGGCCTCCCGCTTTATGAGAGGGGCTGTTTTTCTCATCCTTCCTTTGTGCCTTATTTTTTCCCCTGACCTGCCGCTCAATCTCATCGCTACCAACAGCTATGCAAATGAGCTTTCACAAAACGGCGTTTACGACCTCTTTGCCGCCTTCAGGCATAACCAGATCGACTACGAGACCTTTTATGCAATGCGGGACACCGGCACGGTATTCAAGAACCTGAGGGGGCTCCTGAAAGAAAGGAATTCATATTTTGTTAATAACGATCCTTTTAAAATAACGCGGGAGATAAAAAACAGCGGGCGCGAAAAGAAACTGAATGTGGTTGTTGTTATGGTCGAGAGTCTCAGTGCGGAATACCTGGGAGTGTTCGGCAATGGGGAAAAGCTCAGCCCGAGGCTGGATGCCCTGGCAAAGAAGAGCCTCTTGTTTACGAACTTCTATGCAACAGGCACACGGACCGTGAGGGGGCTCGAGGCCGTCACGCTGTCCATTCCGCCGACTCCCGGAGCTTCCGTTGTCAGGCGGCCCCACAATGAGGACCTGTTTTCCTGGGGCCATGTCATGAAAGACAAGGGATATGATACCAAGTTCATTTACGGCGGGTACGGGTATTTTGACAACATGGCGTATTTCTTCGGGCATAACGGGTTCGAGACGACCGACAGGACGGACTTCAAGAAAAAAGAAATCATTTTCGAAAACGCCTGGGGCGTGTCGGACGAGGATTTACTCAATAAATCCCTGAAAGAGTTCAACAAGTCCTACGAAAAGAAGAGGCCCTTCTTTGCATTCATCATGACAACGTCGAACCACAGGCCCTATACATACCCTGAGGGGAGGATAGATATTCCGTCCCATACAGGAAGGGAGGGGGCGGTAAAGTACACTGATTATGCCCTCGGCAAGTTTATAAGCGATGCGCAAAAAGAGCCCTGGTTTGCCGATACGGTTTTTGTTATCGTGGCCGACCACTGCGCAAGCTCTGCGGGAAAGGTGAAACTCCCTGTCAAAAAATACCAGATCCCGCTTTTTATCTATTCACCGGCCCATATCAGGCCCCGAAAGGTCGATACACTGGCAAGCCAGATAGATATCGCGCCTACCGTGCTGGGACTTCTGAACTTTTCCTACAGGAGTGACTTTTTCGGAAAAGACATTTTCAAGATGCAGCCGGACCAGGAGCGGGCATTTATCGGGACCTATGAAAAGCTCGGCTATATCAAGGGAGATAAGCTCGCAATCCTTGATGTGAAGAAAGAGACCGATCTGTATCAGTTTGACAGGTATACGGGCAAGGTAAAGGAACTGCCGGCAGATAAAGCGTTCCTGGATGAGGCCATCAGCTATTATCAGGGCGCAAGTTATATTTTCAAACACAACCTTTCGCAGTGGAAGGCATCAAGGGAGAGGTGATTTTCAGGGGCAGGGCTTCGGTTGATTCGGCAGGCCTATATAAATTAAATAAAAAAAGCCTGCATGCGCAGGCCTTTCCGGCAATCTCAATAAACTACTTTTTTGCTTTTCTTTCTTTCCTGAATGTTATATTTCCCTTCCGACCGCCTGGGCAATCGGCTTCATTTCCTGCATGAGCTTTGCAAAGAAGTCGGGCTTCAGGGATTGCTCCCCATCGGAGAAGGCCTCTTCAGGGTTCGTGTGCACCTCGATGATAAGTCCGTCGGCCCCGGCGGCAATCGCTGCCTTGGACATAGGCGCTACGAGGTCCCACTTCCCGACGCCATGGCTCGGATCAACAACAACGGGCAGATGGGTCAATTGTTTGAGCAGGGGCACGGCGCTGAGGTCGAGGGTGTTCCTCGTTGCGGTCTCGAAGGTCCTGATGCCCCGTTCGCATAAAATCACGTTATGGTTTCCGCGTGACATGATGTATTCAGCGGACATGAGCCATTCCTTTATGGTTGATGAAAGGCCGCGCTTGAGCATGACCGGCTTGTTCACCGAGCCTACTTCCAGGAGCAGCCTGAAGTTCTGCATATTGCGGGCGCCGATCTGGATGATGTCCGTATATTCCATCATAACGTCCATGTCGCGGGGGTCCATTATTTCAGTGACCACCGGGAGCCCGGTCTTGTCCCGTGCCGCTGCAAGGTACTTCAGCCCCTCTTCGCCTAGGCCCTGGAAAGAATACGGGGATGTCCTGGGCTTGTATGCGCCTCCGCGCAGGAATGTGGCCCCGGCAGCTTTGACCTTTTCCGCGATGCCGGCGAGGATGTCCTTGCCCTCGACTGCACAGGGGCCTGCGATTACCGGTATCTTTTTGCCGCCAATGATGATTCCCCTGACGTTTATTTCGGTGTTGTCCTTTTTGAAATCGCGGCTGGCGAGCTTATAGGGCTTTACGATCCTGACGACATTTTCAACCCCGTTTGCTGCGCGAATAGCGTCTTCCTCCTCCTCGGTGATCTTTGAGGTGTCGCCTATGACTCCGATGATGGTCCGCTCTGTCCCCTGGGAGACGTTTGCCTTCAGTCCTTTGCTTTCAAGTTTTTTCAGAATATGCCTGATGTCTTCTTCCGAGGTATCAGGCCTCAGGACAATGATATCCATAGTTCCTCCCCTTTAAAGATCGTAATGAGTGATGCGTAATGAGTAAAGGACAAAGGCAACACAGAAAAACCTGGTTGGTTCTTCTGTTCTTGCTCTTACTCATTACACATCACGCATTACGGACCACGGTCTTCAGCGCTTCGATAAAGCGCTTGTTCTCTTCAGGCAGGCCGATAGTGACCCGTATCTCTTTCGGCCCCATGGGTCGTATGATAACGCCCATCCGCAGCAGGGCCTCATTCACGGCCCTTGCATCAATGTCCAGGAGCAGGTAAATAAAATTGGCCTCAGTGGGAACATACCTTATGCTGAGGGAATCCAGTTGTTTGTAGAGGAACTGCTTGCCCTGTTCATTTACTTCGACCGACCTGCGCAGGTGCTCCTGATCGTTTAATGCGGAAAGCGCCGCCAGCTGCGCCAGGGTGTTGGTATTGAAAGGCGCCCTGACTTTGTTCATCTCCGAAAGGATTTCCTTTTTCGCTATGCCGTAGCCCACTCTCAGGCCTGCAAGGCCGTAGGCCTTTGAGAATGTCCTGAGGACAAGCACATCCCTGCCGTCCATGAAATACTGTATCGTGTCGGGGTATTCCGGGTCTTTTACATACTCATAATAGGCCTCGTCCAGCACAACAAGGACCCCATCGGGGACCCTGGACATGAACTGCCTGAACTCATCACCCTTGTTGCCGGCGCCGGTAGGGTTGTTCGGGTTTGCGATGAAAACCAGTTTTGTTTTTTTTGTGACGGCATCGGCCATTTTTGCGAGGTCGTGCCGGAAGTCCGTAAGGGGCACTTCAATTGAGCTGCCGCCGACGGACTGGACAGCCATGGAATAGACGATGAAGGACGGCCTCGCCATGACGGCCTCATCACCGGGGCCCATAAAGGTCCTCACCGCGATATCGAGCAGTTCGTTGGAGCCGTTGCCGAGGATGATTTCGTCATGCCCTACCTTTGCCCCTCGTTCAGCGAATTTCCCGGAAAGCGCATTCTTGAGGTAATACCCGCCCCCTTCAGGATAGCGATGGAGGTCGTACTCGGTATCCATGAACTTCTTCAGGGCCTCCAGGGCCTTGCGGGAGGGGCCAAGGGGATTTTCATTGGATGCGAGCTTTACCGAGCCCTTTATCCCGAGTTCTCGCTCCAGTTCTGCAACGGGCTTTCCCGGGACATAAGGCTTAATTGCGGATACGTACTCAAGAGGAGTAATCATTATTTTTACTACCTTTCCAATTTCTCCCCTATGGGATAGGAACCTAAATGCTTGAGATAAATGCAGTGATCCTTCACTTCTTCCAGGACCCTGCTCACCTTTTTGTCTTCAATATGGCCGATGATGTCTGCAAAGAATATGTATTCCCAGGCCCTCCTCTTCGACGGCCTTGACTCGATCTTTGTAAGATTTATTTTTGAGCTTTTGAAGGGGAACAGCACTTCAAACAGGGCGCCGGGTTTGTTTTTCAGAGAGAAGAGGATGGAGGTCTTGTCTGTGCCGGATTTTCCGGGGTGGGTTTTTGCAATTACCAGAAACCTTGTGAAATTGTACTTATTGTCCTGTATGTTCCGTTCGACGAATTTAAGGCCGTACAGGCGCGCAGCGAGTTCGCTTGCGATTGCTGCAGCGCCGGGGTCTTTTGCCGCAAGCTCTGCCGCCTTGGAGGTGCTGGTGGCCTCTGAAACAGGGACCCCCCGCATGTTCGCCTCAAGCCAGTCTCTGCATTGAGCAACGGGCTGTGGATGGGAATATATTTTCCTGATCTTTGTTTTGTCCCCGCTTTGGGAAAGGAGGTTCTGGGAGATCTCCATTGATTCTTCGGCAGAGATCTTCAGATCGTAATCCATGAACATATCGAGCGTGTAACTCACCACCCCCTCGTTGGAATTCTCAATGGGCACGAGGCCGTAGTCTGCCTTTCCCCGCTCCACAGCCTCGAATACCTCCTTGATGATGTCTACAGGGATATAGTTTGCCGAGGAGCCGAAATGCCGGAGAGCAGCGAGATGGGTAAAGGTGCCCTCAGGGCCGAAATATGCGACTTTAAGGGGTTCCTCAAGCGAAAGCGATGCTGAGATTATTTCCCTGAGAATGACTTTCAGCGCATCATTCGGAAACGGCCCCTTGTTCAGGGAGGTGATGCGCTCGATAACGGCCTTTTCCCGCTCAGGAGAATGGAACTTCAGGCTTGCTTCTCTTTTTATGTGAGCGATCTCTATAGCCAGGCCCGCCCTTTTATTTAAGAGCCCCAGTATCTCTGTATCGATTTTGTCGATTTTGCTTCTGAACGTATCGAGATTTGCATTTGTTTTCTTATTCATAGACCTACATGATACAAAAATATTTTCTTTTTTTTCAACGATTAGAGTTCAGTAAAAAGGCGCATGCCTGCCTAACCCTCTGTAATCTTTCAATCGAGGGGGGTCCCGTCCTTCAGGTCATCATAAAACTGCCTGAGATTCGGCAGTTCTTTCGACGCCATCGCTTTCATTCCGCTCCTCGGGTGTTCGTTCAGTATCCCGGTGATCATATAAGGCATGTGGTATCCCCATTCAACCTCGGCCTTCAATGTGATAAACAACTCCTGGATGATCTCGATGATCGGCCTGATATCGAACTTGGGGTTTTTGAGGAAGCTGATGAGGAGTTCGAGGGGACAGTTTCCCGCTCCTCTTCCCATCCCGTAGATTGTGGCGTCAATATGGTTTATTCCCGCTATGATCGCTTCTATCGTGTTGGCAAAGGCGAGTTGCTGGTTGTTGTGGGCATGGATGCCCAACTCTTTCCCCGGCATGGCTTCAAAATATTTCTTTGCCAGGAAGTGGATCTGCTCCGAATACATGGCGCCGAAGCTGTCCACGAGATATACAACGGGCACGCTGCTTTTCGAGAGGTCGTTCAGGGCCTCGTCCAGGTCCCTGTCCATGACCTTCGAGACCGCCATAAGGTTGATGGTTACCTCGTAGCCCTTGTCCTGGCAGTGATGGGCGAGGCTGATTCCCTTATCGGTCTCGTGGGCGTAGCATGCAACTCTTATCATGTCGAGGATACTCTCGCTTTTGGGAAGTATGTCCTGAGGATCTATTCTTCCGATATCAGCCATTGCAGAGAGCTTTATAGTACCGTTTTTTCCCCCTATGGCGCGCTTCAGGTCCTCTTCGGTGCAGAACTTCCAGGCTCCGTTTTCAACCCGGGAGAAATATTTCTCGGATGACTTGTAACCTACTTCCATGTAATCGACGCAGGCACGGGAAAGGACCTGGAAGGTCTTGCTCACAAACTCATCACTGAACTGCCATTTATTGATTAATCCGCCGTCGCGGATGGTACAGTCTAAAACTTTTATCTGCGGACGAAACATAATGAGGCCTCCTGGATATTAATAATTAAGCCCTGATCACAGGGTCTGAAAATCATACACGATCTTATAATAATTATGCGACTTCAGCAATACGCAGCTGCCTGACTGTTCAGGCAGGTATGTTTTCTCCCTGCCACTTATCCCTCCTCAGGACAAAGCTTCCGGCAAGCTCCGATATGGATGCCCAATCTTCTTTTGCGATGAGCTCGCGCCGCAGCACCGAGGATCCAATAAGCATGCCCGAGGCCCTTGCTTCGAGATAGTTCTCAAAATTTTCGAAGGTGACGCCTCCGCAAAGCATATATCGTATAAAGGGGAACGGACCCCTTAGCGCTTTCAGGAAACTGAGGCCGCCGAGTTCCGCGAAGGGGAAGAGCTTGATGATATCTCCGCCTGCCTCATATGCCTTGTAAATCTCAGAGGGGGTACATGCGCCGGGAATGGAAACGACCCCCTCTTTTTTTGTAAACCTGATCACCCGTTCATCGGCATTCGGGCTGACGATGTATAAGGCGCCTGCCTTCAACGCACGTTTTGCCTCGCTGACGCTGAGGACAGTGCCGGCGCCTATCACCGCATCCGTTCTTGTGCTGAGTCCCTTTATTACCTCTTCGGCCCCGGGAACGGAAAAGGTGATCTCCACGAACCTGAACCCGCCGTCAATACACGCCTCTGCAGCCTTCAGTGCTTTCTCCGGTGTGTCTGTCCGCACCGCTGCCGTAAGTTGATGCCGCTCCATCTCTGCGATAAGAATGTCAGTATCGGCTTTAGGCATAGGTACTTATAATAACACTGAAAAGGGGGAAAAACAAAGCAGATCTGCTTCAGCGCGCCTGTGTGCTTTCCGTAAGACTTGCGCGGACGAAGCTGATGTGCCCCCGGAGCTGATAGAATTGGTCGGCAAAGGATGCCGGCACTTTCATCTTGTTGACTGCATTCTCTACAGCGTCGAGTTGTCCGAGGAGTTCTTCCCGTTTCCCGGACGTCAGGTTTGCGGCCATATCCTGTTCGAGCGCCAGCAATGCGCGGTACCATTTGTAGAAGCGCAGGTCGATCCGCCACCGGTATATTTTGGGAATGATCCTCAGCCCGGGGACCAGCACCACGACCACCGGCAGAATCACCACGAGGACACGGTTTACCAGACTTGCCAGCCAGAACGGAAGGGAACGGTAGAGGAAGCTCTTGCCTGATTTATAGTAGCGTAGCGCCTCGGCGCTTATGCGGAATTCATGCTCGATCGGTGCGGGAAACTCGCCCTGCCGCTGGAGCAGGTTGGCCTTTCCGTGCACTTCACGCGCCGCCTCAAGCAACAGGTCGGAGAGCGCCGGATGCAGATCGGCCCGCGCAATCAGTTCAACCGTGGGGCCTACCAGCAGGACATCGTTGCCGGGAATGTTTTTCCCGAAATCGATGGAGCCCATCGGAAGCTCCAGCTTGTTCAGATAGGAGATGCGGCGCGTATACCCGTCAGCCTGCGTGAAACTGAAAAGCCGCATTCCAGGGGTCCACAGGAGTGTGCGCATGATCTGCAGCGAGGCCGACTCTCCCATCATGAACGCAGCATCGGCTTTTCCCTCGATCAGCGCTTTTGAGGCATCCTCTGCATCCATGTCCAGCAGTTCAGTCGTGCCGCCCGGCTTAATGCCGTTTGCCGCGAGCAGGGCCAAAGCAAGCGATCGCGTTCCGCTGCCCTCAGATCCGATGGCGAGCCGTTTTCCGTCCAGTTGGTAAAGACGGT
>JAJZPZ010000129.1 GCA_021847795.1 Nitrospirota bacterium | reverse complement strand
GTCAGCCTCCTGCGGCAGTATCCCTGGCCCGGCAATGTGAGGGAACTGAAAAACGTGATCAGGAGGGCCGTCCTCCTCTGCAGCGGCGACTCGGTCACCGCTGAACATATCGACCTCCTCGTCGGAGATAAATCCGGAGAAAATACTTCCCTTCCCTTGATACCGCTCAAAGAACTCTCCGCAGTTGCAGTGAGAGATGTGGAGACAAAGGTAATTAAGCAGGCGCTCGAACTCACGAAAGGGAACAAATCAAAGGCGGCATCCATCCTGCAGATAGATTATAAGACCCTCCTTACAAAAATTAAGGAATACGGTATTAATTACTCTTAAAAAGTTCAAAACCTAAAATTATGGAAATAATTCCATACTAGGGAATGATTTCCAGAATTTCCATTAAGTCCTCACCAATAATTCCTTTGAAAATCAACTAAACTTTTCTGGCACTGCTTTTGATATATACAATCATATGTTTGTCTACCTTTTTAAAATGAGCCATTTCACCCAGTGTTCCGGAAAGAAAGCTATAAGCTTCCGTATTCCGGGCAGAATTTATCCCTGAGGTATAGAGGTTTATAACTCTCGTCAAAATCACACAGAGGAGGAGAACCGATGAAAGTGAAGGAAATCAAAGCTATTGCCGGCAGGCAGGGCATAAACCCAGGAACCATGAAAAAAGGAGAACTCATCCGGGCGATCCAGAAAGCAGAGGGCAATTCCGACTGCTTTGCAACGCAAAAAGCAAAAGAGTGCAACCAGGCACATTGCCTTTGGAGGAATGATTGCATATCGGCATTGTAACCCGGCAGAAATGTGGAGGTGTATCATGCAGGAGGATGTAAAGTTCAAACACGAGTTTACAATAAACAGTCTTCTTGAAGACACAGGCAGCCTCAGAGATGCCATAGGGAAATCCGACGAGATAGTGATTGATGCCACCGACGTGAGGAAAATAGATGTTGCCGCCCTCCAGGTGCTGATTGCCGTTCGTAAAGAGTGTCAGGAAAAGGGCAAAAGACTGGTACTCAGGATTTCGGATAAAATATCGCACCTGCAGACACTCATCGGGCTTCGGCCCGGTCCTTGTCAGCGTGCTTTACCCTTTGCTATGAGGAGGCGGAAATGGCTGAACCTATATTGATAGTTGATGATTCCGTATCCATGCGGCAGCTTGTGTCCTTTGCACTGAGAGACGCAGGGTACGAGGTAATTGCGGCAGTTGACGGCAAAGATGCTCTGGGAAAGCTTAACGGCGCCAAAATAGGCATGGTGATAACTGATCTCAACATGCCGGAAATGGACGGAATAGAATTCATAAAGCAGCTCCGCAACACGTCAGGATACAGATATGTTCCCGTGGTGATGCTGACAACGGAATCCCAGGAAGCAAAAAAACAGGAAGGAAGGTCGGCCGGCGCCAGCGGGTGGATTGTCAAGCCCTTCACTCCCAACCAATTGATTGAAGTTATCAGGAAATTTGCGAGGTAAAAATGGCTGAATCGGGAGAGCTTTACATTATGTTCATCGAGAGTGCAAAAACATGGGTTGTCGAGCTTGAAAACAACCTGCTTGACCTTGAGAAATTTCCCCGGGACAAGGAACTGCTCAACAACATATTCAGGATAGTCCACAACATCAAAGGCAGCAGCGGAAATGTAGGGTTAACGGACATCTCGGGTTTTGCCCACACCCTTGAGGATTCCCTTGAGCTGATGAGGCAGGATAAGCTGTTTCCTGACAAGCAATTGATCAGCTCCCTTCTCACTGCGGTAGATTTGATATCCGAAATGGTTGAAGCTGCAGCGGTTAAAGACAGCTTTGACCTCTCCAGGTGCAGCCTGTGGGTATGCAGCATGGACACCCTGAAGGTGAGGAGCACAGCGATATAAGTTTTCCGGGATATTCATATGAGAGCTGGACTGGAAAAATTAGACAGGGACATAAGTGATAAAGCTGCTCTAAACTAAGAGGACGAGAAAGGAGCGGCCCGACAATGGCAAAAAGACCGAGAAGGAATCACGGAGCAACATTCAAAGCAAAAGTAGCCTTGGAAGCAATCAAGGGGGAGGACACGCTGATGGATCTGTCCAAGCGTTTCCAAGTGCATCCCAACCAGATCACTGAGTGGAAGAAGCAGCTGTTGGAGAGGGCAGAAGACGTGTTTGGCAAGGATAAGAAGGTAGAGGAAGGTCCAAACGTCAAAGAACTGCACGCTAAAATCGGGCAACTGACGATGGAGAATGATTTTTTATCAGCCGCGCTCGGGCGCATAGCCGAGCCGAGCGCAAAGAGATGATCGACCGGAAGCACATGGTATCGGTGTCGCGGCAATGTCAGATTCTTGATCTATCGAGATCGAGCCTGTATTACCAGGAAGTACCGGTCAGTGAGCGAGATGCGCCTGATTGACGAGATACACATGAAGATCCCTTTTTACGGCTGCCGGAACTGGCCGCCCAGGCTAGAGAGCTTATAAAGGTGATAGCTTTCTTTAAAATTTCCGATGAAGGCGCTCATTCCGAAAGGGAACCGGACAAATACGCTATGCAAAAAACAGCGCAGGACAATGGTGCGCCAAGGGAACCGCTGAAGATATCAGCTCACGGATTCATGCCGTCTGCGCCGGCCGCCGTTTTTATGAAAGAGGAGAGGTCAAATGGGGGGGGGTGAAGAATTTTAGCTTAGATGCTCCATCCGCTTCGCATAGCCTTCCCGGCGGGAGTTCCACGGAGGAACTCGACGATGAGGGCTTCTCGCTTTTTTCAGATCTTATCTACAACACATCGGGGATACGGCTGAATGCAAATAAAAAAGGGCTGCTTACATCAAGGCTGATAAAAAGACTGGGGAAAAGCGACTCACGCTCTTTTCATGAATACTACCGGAGGGTGAAGGAAGATAATGAGGAACTCATCCGGATGCTTAACTGCATTGCCGCTAATACCACAAAATTCTTCCGGGAAAACTACCATTTTCTCTATCGGAGACCATGTTCGGCGGCGGCCGGGTGATCAGGGAATTGTGCTGCGGCTTTGATATCGGCGGAAAGAATATCAGGGTGGCAAAAAACATCCTTACGGAACACCATATCACTATCGTCGGTGAATTTACCGGCCCGGATTACGGGATCAAGGTGGTTTTCCATACTGCGACAGGAAAGACCTTTGTGAAGAAGATATGAAGACGGGCCGGCAGGGCCGCGCCCCCGGGCGAAATACCGCACACAAGCATCGGCCCAAAATGCCGGGAGATGCCGGCTGTCACTCTTCCAGCAAAGTCATATGCCGTATCATTTTTCCGGCCACCAGATAAATAACTATCTCGGCGATGTTCGTGGCATGGTCTGCGATGCGCTCCAGGTATTGTGCAACAAAGCTGATCTTCATCGCCCTTGACGCCGTAGTAGGGTCCTGCACCATAAAGAAAAGCAGCTCCTTCAGCACCTCATGCTTCAGGTCGTCCACCTCGTCGTCCCGCATAATGACCTCCATGGCCAGTTTTTTGTCCAGCTTAACAAAAGCATCCAGGGCGCCCCTCGTCATGCCCTGGGAAATCTGGCTCATTTTCGGGATATCGATATACGGTTTCAAAAGGGGCTCCTCGTTTAACTCCAGCGCCCTTTCAGCGATATTGACCGCCAGGTCGCCCATCCTTTCAAGGTCGGTCGTTATCTTCATGGCAGTTGTTATGAACCTTAAGTCCCTTGCCCTCGGCTGGCGGATAGCGATGAGCCTTATGGATTCCTCGTCTATTTCAACATCCAGTGAATTTACCTGATGGTCCTTCTCAATGACGCTTTTGGCAATTTCATTGTCCCTTTCCACAAGGGCGCGCACCGACTCTTTGATCGCGCTTTCGACCATGGCCCCCATCCTGAGGACCTTCCCCTTCAGCTGCATCAACTCATCATCAAAGATAGACATTATCCGAACCTCCCCGTAATATAATCTTCCGTGAGCTTCTCAGATGGCGCAGTAAACATCTTATCAGTTTTATCGAACTCGATCAACTCTCCCAGCATCATGAACCCGGTCCAGTCGGATATCCTCGCAGCCTGCTGCATATTATGAGTAACGATAAGTATGGTAACCTCGTTTTTCAATTGAACGATAAGTTCCTCTATCTTTCCCGTCGAGATGGGGTCCAGGGCTGAAGTGGGTTCGTCGAAGAGCAAAACTTCAGGTTCAACGGCCAGCGCCCTCGCAATAACCAGCCTCTGCTGCTGCCCGCCCGAGAGGTCATACGCGCTGTCATTCAGCTTATCCTTAACTTCCTGCCAGAGAGCGGCGTGTTTGAGCGCCCTCTCGACCCTTTCCGACAGGTCGGATCTCTTCTTTATCCCCTTCAATCTGAGGCCGTACGCGATATTGTCGAAAATGGTCATAGGGAAAGGGGTGGGTTTCTGAAAAACCATTCCGATAGTACTCCGCAAGCGGATGAGATCGATTTCATTGGAAAGAATGTTCCTGCCCTCGAAGATTATCTCGCCCTCATACCTGTTCTTCGGATAAAGATCGTGCATCCTGTTAAAGCATCTCAGCAATGTCGTCTTGCCGCAGCCTGAGGGTCCGATTAATGCGGTAACGTTTTTTTTGTAAGTCAATAAATTGATCTGCTTGAGGGCATGGACATTCCCGGCATAATAAAAGTTCAGGTTTTTCGCCTCGATCTCCGTTATCTCATTCACTACTTGTACCTCCATCTGATTATAAGTCGCCCCAGTATGGTAATAACCAGTATAACTGCGGTAATCATAAAGGATGCTGCCCATGCCTGCTGGTGCCATTCATCATACGGCCCCATGGCATACTGGAATATACTGACTGTCAGCGAGGCAATAGGGCCTTTCATCTCAGTAGAGAAAAACGAGTTATTGAACGAGGTAAATAAAAGCGGAGCGGTTTCTCCCGCTACACGCGCAATCGAAAGCAGGATTCCCGTAAGGATACCTGTCGCAGCTCCGCGATAAACCACCTGCGTAATCACCTTGTAATAGGGAGCGCCAAGGGCAAAGGCAGCCTCCCGTAATGTCCAGGGCACCAGCGAGAGCATATCTTCCGTCGTCCTCAGGACAACCGGGATCATAATCACCGCAAGGGCTACCGATCCGGCCCAGCCGTTGAAATGGCCCACCGGTTTCACCAGGATTGCGTAGATAAACGTTCCGATGACAATCGAGGGAACGCTGACCATAATGTCGGAAAGTATGCTTACCAATTGCGCGATCCTTGTTCCTCTGGCATACTCCGCCAGGAAGGTCCCCCCGAGCACTCCTACCGGCACACCTATAAGAGTTGCGACAACGGTAATAAGCAACTGCCCCATAAAGGCGTTCCTTAACCCTCCCCCCGTAACACCGGGTGGGGTCGGATCATGGGTAAACAGGCTGAGTTTCAGGGCGCTCATGCCATGGATGAGGACATCCCCCAGGATGAATACGAGCCAGAAAAGTCCGAATATTGCCGCTAGGGTGCTCAGCGAAAGGGCAACAAGGCTCTCGAACTTTCTTTTTTCCTCGACATTCATCTTGAGTACTTCCTTTCCGCCCTCAAAAGAAAATATTTTGCTATTGCAAGGACGATGAAGCTCAAGACGAAAAGTACTAATGCCAGGTAAAAGAGGGATGAAAGGTACATATCAGTGTCTGCCTCGGTAAATTCATTGGCAAGCGTTACGGTGATGGTGGCTGCGGCATTCAGAAGAGATGAAGTAATCTGATGGTTGTTACCGAGGACAAAAGCCACGGCCATTGTTTCTCCCAGTGCCCTCCCGAGGGAGAGCGCTATCCCGCCGAAAACGCCGAGCTTTGAGTAAGGGAGGACAACGTCCTTTACTACCTCCCACTTCGTAGCGCCGACGGAATAAGCAGACTCTTTCACCACAGCGGGCGTGAGGTTAAAGGCATCCCGCGCGATGCTTGCGGTAAAGGGAATGATCATAATGCTCAGAATAACGCTTGCAGTAAGTATATCAATCCCCATCGGGGTCCCCTGGAACAGCGTTCCCAGGAGGGGGACCTTCCCTATGCTGCTCTTCAGGGCCGGCTCGATATACCGGGACATGATCGGCGCCAGAGTGAAAAGCCCCCACATCCCGTAGATAATGCTCGGGATTGCCGCCAAAAGCTCAATAGCGACTCCGATAGGCGCTTTAAGGAAATTAGGCGATATTTCCGTAATGAACACTGCGATCCCGATCGCTGCGGGGATCGCGATGATAAGTGCTATACCGGTTGTGATGAAAGTACCGTAAATCGCTGTGGCTGCCCCGAAAGACTCTGTTACGGGGTTCCATTCCGTAGATGTGAGAAATTTAAGGACCCCGAATTTCCCGATGGAGAGAGAGGACTCGCGGACAAGCACCACAAAAATTCCGGAGATGAGGAGAACGACGGTAAAAGACGCAAAGGCGGTAATCAAGGAGAATGAGAGATCAACGGGATTTTTTCTCTGAAGTATCGGCAACCAATTACTCCCAACAAAAGTTATTCATCATCATCAAGCAATTAAGCTATTACGGTATTATAAACGACTCGTTCGTCCAAATGCTTAGTTGTGAAAGGGCCGGACATTATAATAACTGCCCGGCCCCTTTATTTCAATTCAGGCGGCTAATAAATCCCGTTCGCCTTCCAGTAAGCCCTGATCTTATCTTTCAGAGATTTCGGCAGCGGCACATAGATAAGCTCCTTGGCTTTGGCATCGCCGTTCTTAAAGGCCCAGTCGAAGAATCTGACCGACTTGACACTGGAGTCCTTTTTGTCTTTTGCGAGGAGGATAAAGGTTGCTCCTGCTATCGGCCACGCATGCTTACCGGGAGCATTGACAAGCCAGTGATCAAAATGCTTCTTCGGATCAAAGTTCCCAGTGGCAGCGGCATCTTCAAAGGCATTGAAACTCGGTTCGACAAAATTACCTGCCGAATTTTTCAGCAGTGTGTATGCAAGCTTGTTCTGCTCTGCATATGCAAATTCGACATATCCGATGGAATACTGGGCTTTCTTCACATACTGTGAAACACCCTCATTCCCTTTACCGCCGATACCAACAGGCCACTTTACGGAAGTTCCTGCCCCAACCCTGGCTTTCCAATCAGAACACGCGCCGCTCAGGTAATTGGTGAAGATTGCAGTTGTGCCTGAGCCGTCGGACCTATGGACGACGGTAATTTCATTATGCGGCAATTTCATCTTTGGGTTCAAAGTCTTAAGCTTGGCATCATCCCAGTATTTGATATTGCCAAGATATACTTTGCATACAGCTTCAGAATCCAGTCTTACGGCGCCCGCCTTTACTCCGGGCATATTAACCACAAGAACAACCCCACCCATAACGGCAGGAAATTGGAGCAGGTTATCTTTATTAAGCTGCGCAGGGGTTAGGGGAGCATCTGATGCCCCGAAATCCACTGTTCTGTTCGCAATCTGCCTGATGCCTCCGCCTGAACCGATTGACTGATAATTGAGTTTTGCCCCGGTTGCTTTGTAGTAGTCATATGCCCATGCGGAATACACGGGATAGGGAAAAGATGCGCCTGCCCCGTTTAAAATCTCTTCAGCCCCTGCAAGGGAGAAGGAGAACGTTACCACCGATATCACAACCAATAAAATGATCCTTTTCATGTTTCCTCCTTAATTTAAGCGCTTTTTAGCATAAATACTTACTGTTAACACAATGTTACAATTATGTTAAATCTCTGTTACATTTCCTGCCCCCTCCTCCTTTCAGTTTTATCATCAAAGATAAGCAGTTGCATTATGCATGCAAACTCCCGTGATGGTTATTATGCAAGGGACCTTCGCCCAAAATAGTCTCACAAAAAGATTCGGAGGGCGTTCATCTGAACGGTAAAAACAGCTATGGGGAATAAAGAGTCCCAAAAGAATAACAACCATGTATCAAGTATAACGGGACAGTATTACAGCAGTATGAGAGGAATGTTACGTTTTGATTACAGATTAATTCTTATCTTTGCACCCCTGCCGGGTTCATATATCGGCATCCACATAATAGCCGATCCCCCTTTTTGTCTTTATATATACCGGATTTGAAGGTTCATCTTCGATCTGGGTACGCAACCTTCGTATATGCACATCAACAGTCCTGGGCTCAACAAAGGCCTCGTCTTTCCAAACAGCATCAAGGAGCTGGTTCCGGCTGAAGACCTTACCCTTATTCTCAACAAGATATAAAAGAAGCCTGAACTCGGTTGCACTGAGGTTGAGGGGTGCGCCTCCCTTTAAAACCTCATAGGTTTCCCTGTTGATTACGAGGTCCCCGATACGAACAGTGTTTTCAGCGGCAGGCTTGTCTGCAGGTTTCTCGCCGGTCCTTCTTAAAACAGCTTTTACGCGAGCCGCGAGTTCCCTCGGATTGAAGGGCTTGGTTATGTAGTCATCGGCGCCGATCTCAAGGCCGAGGATTCTATCGACATCTTCTGTTTTTGCGGTAAGCATAATAACAGGCAGGTGCTCTGTTTTCGGATCGTTTCTGAGAATGCGGCAGAGTTCAAAGCCCTGGATGCCGGGAAGCATGAGATCGAGGACAATGAGATCAAATCTCTCGCTGCGGATTCTCTTCAGGGCATCCTCCCCGTCTGAAGCAGAGGAGACTTCTAAACCCTCTTTCTTGAGATTATAGGAGACAAGCTCCACGAGATCAGGTTCATCATCAACTACCAGAATTTTTCTTATATCCACATCATACATATACCATTAGTCCGGTATGCAGGAACGCATGTCTTGTGCTCTGTATGCGCTCAAACAAGCTTATGGTATGCCTCAAGCATAGCGCCGGAAAGAGACACCTCGTAGCAATGCTTCAGCTCTGTGAGGTAGATGGAGCAAACTTCAAAATGCCTGCTCGTGCACAACTTTACATCGGCATCCTCGATAATGCTTACTAAACGGTTTTGCACGCTGCACATTACACCCTGGGAACTGCCTTTCAAGTGCGGACATATCCAAAGACTTTTCGATCCCATAATCCCTTCCTCTGTGTTTTCAAAGTGTTGAACAGTCACTTCTCCGGAGGCAGGCCACCTGATCACATTGCCTCGTTGCCGCAGCTCTGAAACAATCGCAGTGACCTTCAGCCCTCTGGACGGCCCTGATAAACTCCTCTTTTCTCATACTGCTTATGACCTTAACGCCCTTTTCTTTTGTTATTGCCCTCACTTCAGGCACTCTCATAGGACCTCCTTTCTTACTATATCCTTTCTTCTGTTACAGAATTATTACAATACTGTTACATATGAGGTGAGATGGTAAAAGGGACCCGGGGGCGGAGTATGAGTCCCTTTTACCGGCGGGGGTACTATTCAAGCCGCTGCTGCGATCTTCCCGGCAGCAGGAAGAGAGCGCCGCGTGATGTAAACTTTGCATTCTTCCCAGTTGCCGCTCAGGCAGCAGTCGCCATGAACACAACTTATCTTTTCAGGCTCGATACCGGCAGTTTCACAAATTTCACCTTTTAATTCCGGGCACATGGGTATCACCTCCTTGTTAATTTTTTTACAAGAAATATAGGACAATCATCATAGTCCTCATTTGC
>JAJZPZ010000128.1 GCA_021847795.1 Nitrospirota bacterium | reverse complement strand
CTAACGAATAAGTAAGAAGTTAAAACAAGTGTGAACTAAGAAACAGGAAGTGAGAAGTTAAGGAGCAATTCACATTCCTTACTTCTCACTTCCTACTTGTCTTCACTTATCTTTCTGTAAAAGCATGTCCTGTTCCCTGTATGGCAGGCCCCTGCCCCATGCTGCTTGACCCTGACGAGGAGCGTATCCGCATCGCAGTCATACAGGATATCTTTTACCTCCTGGACATGGCCCGAGGTTTCCCCTTTTTTCCAGTATTTCTGCCTTGAGCGGGACCAAAAATGCGTGAACCCGGTCTCAACCGTTGTCTTCAAAGAAGTTTCATTCATCCAGGCCATCATCAGGACCTCGCCGTTGTCTGCATCCTGCACAATGGCAGGGATCAACCCTCTCTCATCATATTTCAGTTCCGGTATCATTCGTTTTATCAGCCTCCCCTGTCTACAGTTTATAGCCTATTTTCCTGAGAAACTCCTTCCGCTGTGTTTTGTCCTCAGAAGTCTCAATGCCCTTCGGAGGGAAACCGTCAATCACCCCTATAATACCATTCCCCTGCTCTGTAGAGGCAATGACGACCTCCAGGGGGTTTGCCGTTGCACAATAGACCCTGCAGACTTCAGGACAGTTTTTTACCGGGTTCAGAATATTAATCGGGAATATATTTCTCAAGATAATGCAGAAAACGTGACCGGCGCCGATGTCCTTCAACGTTCCTGCACATATCCGGACGAGTTCGTCATCATTGCCTTCAGTCCTTATGAGACATGGCCCGGATGCTTCTGCAAAGGCAATGCCGAACCGGGCCTGCGGGACAGTTGTGGCGATTATTTCATAAAGGTCCTCGGCACTCTTGATAAAGTGCGTCTGTCCGAGAATAATATTGCAACCCTCCGGGATAGTGATCCTCACTGTCTTCATCTCCATGTGATCCTCCTGTTGAAACAGATTTCCCCTTAAAAACATGGGGCCAACCGGCACTGAAAGGCCTGCAAACAAGGCCTGCGCCCTTATAGGTATGTTATAATGAAATAAATTTTTCTGTAATATGTCAAGCTGAAAAGCCCGGGAGCACGGAACGGGCAACAGATCCGAAGTTAAAACTAAATTAAAGAAGATAAAATCTTCAGGTCCGGGGCCACGCCCTCGTCCGGGCCGTTAAGAGGTTGGTTGTGGCAAGGCACAGATTACATCGGCAGCTCTTTTTCTATTTCCTGCCCGTAGCCCTTATCCTGCTCCTTCAAACCGCTTTTGCAGGAACAGGACGCGCCATGGAGATCGCCCCAATCACCATCAAGGTGGTGAACAGCGAACTCCATGTCACAGCTTCCGTGCGGCCTGATCCTAAATTCATGGCCGATATGAATGAGGGCCTGTCAAAGGAATTCATTTTCTATATCGACCTTTTCAGGGTGTGGAATATCTGGCCCGACGAGTTTGTCCTGGGGAGGAAGATAACGCAAATATTAAAGAGCAACCAGATAAAACGGGAATATGTTGCAACGAGCCTTTACGGCAATGTTCACCTTGAAAAACGCTTCAAGAGCCCCGAATCAATGGTTGAATGGGCAATGAGTGTCGCAGACGTAAAACTGACCAATGTCAAAGAATTGGATGCAGGGACATACTTTGTGAAAGTTACCGTTGAATCCCGCATAAGAAAGCTGCCGCCGATCGTAGGATACTTCCTGTTCTTCCTGCCCGAAAAGGAATTCACCATATCCCGGAATTCCCAGCAGTTCCAGTTGAACACAAAGGGGCCCCAGTGAAGATATTCCGGCATTTAATGATTGTCTTCGGGCTGATGGTCCTTGTCGTCGCCATAACGGCAGTGGAACTGTACTTTATCAAATTACCCTCTGTCGATATGACAACGCGGCTCCTGCTCATCGGCCTCCTTACCCTGAATGTGCTCGCTCTTCTCACCCTCATGTTTTTTGTCGCTAAAAATCTTTTCAGGCTCTATATGGAAAAGCGCTACAAGGTGATGGGCTATAAGTTCAGGATAAAGCTCATGACTATCTTTGTTGTCCTCACCCTGATACCCTCTTCCTTCCTTTTTATCGCTGCGAGCGGCCTTGCAGCAAACTATATCAGCAGGATTTTTTCTCCGCAAATGCGGGCCCCCTTCAACAAGTCCGTTGAGCTGGCACGGGCATTCTATGATTTTGAAAGAGAGCGGGTAATTACAGCCGCGCGGCAGGTGTCCGGCGGGAAACAGCCCCTTGCCCCTGAAATATCTTTCCGCAAATACAGTTCGCTGCCGGACAACGCGACCGATACGGTTAAAGATGCCCTGAACGGCAAGGAGGGCACTGAGGTGATTTCAAAGAACGATGGCGATATTATACGGGCCGCTGTGCCTTTCCACGCAAAAGGCGGAAGCGGGGTCGTCGTTGCGGAGTTGATGCTGCCGAAGGAAATTTCAAAAAGGTCGGAAAAGATAAAAGAGCTTTATGAGGATTACCTGAAACTCGAATCCTTTAAGGAGCCCTTGCGGCTCAACTATATTTTCACTCTCGGCTTCCTGACCCTGATGATGGTTTTTGCCGGCTTATGGATATCGCTCAAGATTTCAAGGGGCATCACCATCCCCATACAGAGCCTTGCACTGGCAACCGAGCAGGTCGCATCAGGCGACCTCAATGTGCAGGTCGATGCAAAGAGCGAGGATGAAATAGGGCTCCTGATCAATTCATTCAACCTGATGGTGAAACAGTTGAAGGACAGCAAAGACTCGCTTGAAAAGGCCTACATGGAATCCGATAAAAGAAGGCTCTACCTTGAGAATATTCTTGAAAACATCAATTCAGGAGTAATGTTCCTTGATAACGACGGGAAGATCCTGACCATCAACAAGGCAGCCTGCTCCATACTCAAGGCCTCACAGGAAGATATCATCGGGAAAGACTACATGGATTTCATCTCAAGCATCAATTCGGAAGAACTGTCTTCCATGGTAAAAGACCTGGAGGGCAAGGAAATAAGGGAAATCAAAGGAGAAGTAAAAGCGAATATAGACGGCAGGATCGCCATACTCAGGATCTACATATCGGGGATCAGGGAGTCCTACACATCGAAGGCGCTCGGCATGCTGGTTGTCTTTGCCGACATCACGGACATTATCAAAGCGCAGAAGGTGACTGCCTGGCAGGAGGTAGCCAGGAGACTGGCACATGAGATAAAAAACCCGCTCACTCCCATCAAACTGTCAACGGAGAGGCTGGTGAAGAAATGGCAGCACAAAGACGAGGATTTCGGTTCCGTGTTTGAGAAAGCGACAAAGACCATAATCCTGGAGGTGGACAGCCTGAAAAAGCTGGTTGATATCTTTTCCCGGTACGGCAAAATGCCCGAGGTGAACAAATCGCCGGTAAATCTTCCGGAGCTGCTGGATTCCGTAGTCGGCCTGTATAAAGGGTTCAGGGACGTTGAAATAAACACCGCTGTCGAGGAGGGCATCTCTACCGTTTGTATTGATGCGGAACAATTCAAAAGAGTGCTGGTGAACATCATTGACAATGCCATAAAGGCAATTGACAACAAGGGGGCCATTGAACTCTCGGTAAAAGCAGACGAAAACGATAAAATAGTGATCAACATAGCGGACACGGGCCCCGGCATAAAGGACGAGGAGAAGGAAAAGCTCTTTCTACCCTACTTCTCAGGCAGGAAGGGTGGAACGGGCCTGGGTCTTGCCATAGCAAACAAGATAGTAGCGGACCACTCAGGCCGCATTCTCGTGAGAGATAACAATCCCCATGGCAGCATTTTTACCGTGGAAATACCGGTAACATAAAACACAAGAGAGTTACAGCACAGCGTCCGCCGCCAAGCGGCTATCGCTGGAAGCTTCGGAGTTCATGTTTTTGAGCGCGGCGCTTGACGCACACCGGATGTTGTTATAATACATAAGGAGTTAATATGACCAAAGAGACCGTATTGGTAGTGGACGATGAGGAAGGCATACGGGAAAGCCTTTCAGGGATCTTCGAGGATGAAGGATATCATGTCCTGACAGCCTCTTCCGGAGAAGATGCCCTAGAAGCGGTAAAGGACCAGGCGCCTGATGTTGTCCTGCTGGATGTCTGGCTGCCCGAAATGGACGGGCTCGAAACCTTGTCGAAACTGAAGGAAATAGACAGCGATATCCCGGTGATCATCATTTCAGGCCACGGTAATATCGAACTTGCCGTTAAGGCCACCCGGTTTGGCGCCTATGACTTCCTGGAAAAGCCGCTGTCCCTGGAAAAGGTGCTCATCGTTGCCAGGAGGGCGCTGGAGCGCAAAAGACTTGAGGATGAAAACCGGGTCCTTCGCGCTGACCTGACCAGGAAGTGGAGACTCATAGGAGATGCCCCGAAAATGAAGACCCTGCAGCAGCAGATAGAAATGGCTGCCCAAAGCAACAGCAGGGTACTCATCCTGGGCGAGAGCGGCGCAGGCAAGGAGCTTGTCGCGCGCCTGCTGCATGAAAAGAGCACGCGCGCCAAGGGGGCTTTCGTTGAGGTCAATTGCGCGGCAATGCCCCAGGAATTGATAGAGAGCGAACTTTTCGGGCATGAAAAAGGCTCCTTCACCGGGGCCACTGAAAGAAAGAGCGGTAAATTCGAGCTCGCCGATAAAGGAACGCTGTTCCTCGACGAGGTGGGAGATATGACGCTGCAGACCCAGGCAAAGGTGCTCAGGGTAATTGAAACACAGGTATTCCAGAGGGTCGGGGGCAGCAAAAACATAAAGGTCGACGTGAGGATCATCGCTGCCACAAATAAAGACCTTTCGGAAGAGGTGAAAAAGGACAATTTCAGGGAGGACCTGTATTTCAGATTAAACGTAATCCCCATCACTGTCCCCCCTCTCAGGGAGAGGAAAGAGGACATTCCCCAGCTTATTCAGAATTTCGTCGAGACCTTTGCCTTTGAAAACGGCATGAGGATAAAGGAGATATCTCCGGAGGTAACAAAAATGTTTCAGAATTACGATTGGCCCGGCAATATACGGGAACTCAAGAACGTTGTGGAAAGGCTTATGATCATGGTGCCCTCCCAGGTAATCGGCAGGCCTGATGTGGAAGGACTCGGAGTGTTCCAGCCCAAGCAGTCAATGAAAGAATATGATTATTTCTCATACGATACCCTGAAAGATGCACGGGATGCCTTTGAAAAGGATTTTATTGTCAGGAAGCTTGGAGAAAACAACTGGAACATCTCGAAGACCTCTGAATCCATTGCCATTGAAAGAAGCAATCTCCACAAGAAAATAAAAGCTTACGGGATAAACGAGCCCCAGGACAGTTTATGAGTGCAACCATTGCCATTGTCGGGCGGCCCAATGTCGGCAAGTCGGCCCTCTTTAACCGCATGCTGCGGTCAGGGAGCGATGCCATGAAGTCCGCTGCAATAACGGAGAGCACCCCAGGAGTCACCCGCGACAGGAATTACGGGGCAGCCGAATGGGAAGGCAGGAAATTCAACATAATCGACACCGGCGGTTTTTTTGCCGAAGGCCTTCCCGGTGAAAGCAGCGAGATAACTCGCCAGGTAAAAGAGCAGGCGCTGCTGGCCGTTGAAGAGGCCGATTTAATCATACATCTCCTTGACAGCAAGGAGGACCTCAACCCTACAGACCTCGAACTCGCGAACATCCTGAGGGCCTCAGGCAAAAAAATCCTATGGGCGGCAAACAAAGTCGATCACCTGCCGAAAGAGAAGAGGCTCGTGGAGTTCTACGCCATAGGCGCAGATGAAATCATCCCTGTATCAGCGATAACAGGCCACGGCTTTGACGATATGATGGACAAGGTCATCGCAAGCGTTCCTCCCGAACGCTTTACCGAGGAGGCTTCGCGTGGACTGGAGGGCATCCCAAGGGTCGCCATTGTCGGACGTCCGAATGCAGGGAAATCAACCCTGATCAACTCCCTCCTGGGCAAGCAAAGGCTTATCGTCAGCCCGATCCCGGGCACAACAAGAGATGCGGTTGATTCCGTCTGTTCCTATTACGGCAGGAAATACCTGTTCATCGACACTGCCGGAATACGCAAAAAGGTGAAAGAATACTCAATCGAAGGTTTCTCCATCATAAGAGCGCACAGGAGCATAGAAAAGGCGGATGTCGTGGTTGTTGTCCTCGATATCTCGCAGGGCATTGTGGAACAGGACCAGACAATAGCCGGGATTGCAGAAGAGCACGGCAAAGGGTGCCTGTTTCTCCTGAACAAATGGGACCTCATAGAAAACCCCGACGAGGCATACAAAAAGTTCACACGGGAATTGAAGAGCAAAATGTGGTTTATGCCCTATGCTCCCTTTATAACCACATCGGGCATTGAGAAAAAACGTATAACCAAGATATTCCCCCTCATCGATGAAATCATCATGGAGAGGAGAAAGCGGATCCCGACGGGAGAACTCAACAGGCTCCTCGCAAAGGTAAATGCATCAAATCCCTTCCCGAAATACAGGGGGAGAGATCTCAAGCTTCTCTACATGACCCAGGTCGAAACAGAGCCCCCGGCATTTGCGGTTTTCGCAAATTATCCTGCTGCTGTCAAAAAACAGCATGCCGGCTACATAGAAAAAGCGCTACGCGAGGAATATTCCTTTACAGGCACTCCCATAAGAATTTATGTTAAGTCTCGATGAAATATGCTAAAATAACGTTTAGCAAGTTGTGTGATCACTGAGAGATCTACTTATGTGAAATGGGCTGACCAGTACATGCGCCGAAAGAAACCGGCATACTGCCCATCTCCCTGAGCAATATTAAGGAGGAAAACATGCAAAAAATACTCGTAGCCCATGACGGTTCGAAATCTTCTGACAAGGCATTAAAAAAGGCCGTTGAGTTAGCTATAAACTCCAACTCCTCGCTTACTGTTCTGGCAGTTGTGCCTGAACTCTACCTTACTGAGCTTCCCGATGCCGACAGGAACCGGATTTTCGAATCCCTTTCAGAAGAAACCAGAGAGGCTATGGAAAAGATAAGGAAGTCTTTATCGGGAAAATCCATAGAGGTGAAAACATTGATCAGGCAGGGAGATCCTGCTGAAAAAATACTCGAAACCGCACAAAAGATGAAGGTGGATCTTATTGTGACAGGCTCCCATGGAAGGCATGGTGCGAAAAAGTTCCTCCTCGGCAGCGTTTCGTCGAAAGTCGTCGATTATTCAAAGTGCCCGGTGCTTGTAGTGAAGTAGTTTTTTATTGACCCTGCCGTTGACGGACAACACCTGAAAGCCGCAGCAGCCGGCAGTTAAACCGGCTATTCCTGCCATACACAGGTATTATTTTTGCCTGCCTTCTTTGCGCTGTACAGGGCGGTGTCGGCCTTTACTATCATTGCGTCAAGGCTGCTTGCATCCATGCCGTATGTTGCAATACCGAAGCTCGCAGTTATAAACGCCCTTTTGTTCAGGCCGATACTGATGGGAGTAGTCTCCAGGGTAGTGCGTATTCTTTCCGCAACATCAAGGGCCGTCATTTTGTCAGTATTGGGAAGCGCAATGATAAACTCCTCACCGCCGTATCTCACGCCGACATCTGAAGCGCGGATATTCCTTCCTATGGCATGGGAAATACTTTTTAATGCAATATCTCCCGCCTCATGGCCGTGGGTGTCGTTAAAGGTCTTAAAATTGTCTATATCAAACATAATAATGCTCAGCAGTTGATTATTCCTGTCAACGATGGCCAGCTGTTTATCCATAAAAGCCTCCAGATAACGCCTGTTATAGAGACCGGTAAGCGGGTCTATCAATGCGAGCTTCTTGTTCATCTCCAGAAGCCTGATATTGTTGACCACCGGGGCAAGCAGGGCAATAAAGCTGTCTATCGTTTCCTTAATGTCCTCGGTAAAGAATCGGGGGGTTTTGCTGTACATATAGAGGACTCCTGCTATGGCCCCCCCGATACTGATGGCAGTGCAGCAGTAACTCCCCGACTTTGCGCCGAGCCTGTGAAAAGGGCAGGCATAGTCGTTTGATAAATCCTTTATGATAAAGGTCCCCGCAAAAATGTACGCCTTGCATTTCTCGACTCCCGGGAACTTGCCGGGATCTGCGATCCCTGAGTTGTTATAGCTGATCACTTCCTCTGCAAAGTGCCTGCTCGGATCGATATTGACAAGGAAAACAGCATCGATCCTCGCTTCTCCCTTCCGCAGGGAGAGGAGGTAATGCTTGAATATCTCATACGCTTCCAGTTCAGCCAGTGTCCGTGTCAGGTCACGGGAAAAAGATGCGATAGCATTCAGGATATTATCCTTTTGCACAGATGCCTCCCTCTCCTCATCCCTGTAGAGTATAAGGGAAATGCTCCTGGCCATTGCCTCCACCAGTTCGAGTTCGAGTCCCGTGTACCCCTCTTTTTTGTTGGCAAGGGCAATCAGCCCCATGACCCTTTCGTGCCACATAAAGGGGACCCCCATAAAGGCATGGAGCGGCATATGGCCTTCAGGAACTCCTTTCCGGTAAGGGTCGCCTGCCTTGTTGCTTATAACCGGCTTTTTTATCTGAATTACTGTTCCGAAGAGGTTGTCCATAAAGGGGCAGCTTATGTAACCTTTACCGGAGTATTGCTGCATTGCCCTTTCATAAAGTCCCCTGTTCACGTCATCAGCCCATTTCACGCCCTTCAACGCGAGTATGCGCAGCCCTTTGCCGTCTGCATCATTGAAGGATGCCACAGCGCCGTATTCGCTGCCGGTCAATCTGAGGGCAATATCGAGAATGTGCTCAATGGGCTCTCTGATGTCGTCGGAGCGGACATAGGAAACTATGGCCTCGTTTATCGCCGAGATCGTGCTGTGCTGCCTCTCCAATTCCCGGTGCGTTGCCCTCAGGTCCGAAAGATCGGTGATAAAAGCGAACCCTCCCACAGCTTTTCCCGAAGAGTCCAGGAGCGGAGATGTTGATATCATGGTGTAAACATCAAAACCTTTTTTGCATTTGAGCGTCACGGCATAACTCTCGGAAACCCCGAATCGCAGTTGGTTGAGCGCATGCTCGAGAATTTTCCTGCCATCCCCATCGGCTATATCATATACGGTCTTCCCTATCAGTTCCTCTTCCCTGTAGCCGATGAAGCTCGACAACGCCCTGTTCACTTTAATGATCTCTCCGCTCAGTTTTACTTCCCAATAGCCTTCCTTTGCGGTCTCGAGTATCTTCCGGTCCTTTTTCTTGAGGTTGTACAGCTCGGTAATATCTATCATTACATTGACGATTTCTTCTATTCCGTTATTTGAATCAAGCATCGGGGTGATGCTTGCCTTGAACCAGGTGATGCTGCCGTCTGCTTTTTTCAACCCCCTTATTACATTCTTGAAGGTTTCACCTGTTTCCAGAACACGGGGGATAATAATGTCGTCCGCGCTCAACGCACTGCCCTCTTCATCGATAAGGGTGGATTTGCCGGCAAAATGGGGCTTCCCGATTATTTCGTCCGGGGAAACATCGAGCATATCCAGGGCTGCCTGATTGATCTCTTTTACGAATCCCTTTTTATCGAATATGATGATGCCTTCGGAAAGGGTCTTTATAATTCTTTTAAATCTGTCCCTCATGCAACTCCTTAATAGATATCCATAGATATCC